>JAEDLR010000024.1 GCA_016295145.1 Oscillospiraceae bacterium | reverse complement strand
TACACACCACAAGCGGACAGAGGCATATCCGACACTGCGGCTGCCGATCCCTCCGGTTGTTACCATTCCAATGCTGATGCACATGGGTACGCCCTGCGTGCCCACTGTCAACATAGGAGATGCGGTAATGGTCGGGCAATGCATCGGCGAGGCACAGGGGGGTTTTTCGGTACCAATCCACGCAAGCGTATCGGGCACGATCAAGGCAATCGGTGAACATCTCTGCGCAAACGGCACCAAATGTCCTGCAATCATCATTGCATCCGATGGCAAACAAACGCCCTGCCCTGATTGCAAGCCCTATCTGCCCACAACTCCTGAGGAGCTTTCCAACATGGCGAAAAATGCAGGCTGTGTGGGCCTTGGCGGCGCAGGATTCCCAACACATATCAAGCTTGCACCATCCGCACCAATCTCCATAATGGTTGTAAACGCTGCCGAATGTGAACCATATCTGACCTCTGACTGCCGCATGATGCTGGAACAGACCGAGGATATCATCCAAGGCATTTTGCTTGTGATGCGCATTTTGCAAATCAAGGAATGCCGCATTGGTGTGGGAAGCGACAAGCCTGCCGCAATCAAGGCTTTGACAGATGCAGCAAGTAAGCATGAGAATATCCATGTGATACCGCTGCCTGCAACATATCCGCAGGGTGCCGAAAAAATTATGATCTACCACACAACAGGCATTGTGGTGCATGAAGGCACACTGCCCGTTGATTACGGCGCACTGCTGTTGAACATCAGCACCTGCGCCTTTTTATATCAATACACGCAAACGGGTATACCACTGGTAGAACGCAGGATCACCGTAGACGGCGATGCGGTGGAGCGTCCCTGCAACATCATTGCGCCCATTGGCACGCCCATGCGTTCGTTACTGGAATACTGCGGCTGCCATATGGAAAGCATCGAGGAGCTAATTTGCGGCGGACCGATGATGGGCACTGATCTGCCTACTGCTGACACACCGTTGTGCAAGCCCAACAACGGTTTACTGGCATTTCGGAAAAGCATACACCGCACCCCTACCGCTTGTATTCGCTGTGGCAGATGCATGAGAGTATGCCCTATGGGAATAATGCCCATGCAACTGGAAAAGGCTTTCCACGCAAAGGATGTAGAAGCACTATCGGCACACAAGCTGCAGCTTTGCATGAACTGCGGATGCTGCTCTTATGTATGTCCTGCAAACCGCCCCCTTGCTGCCACCAATCAGTTGGCAAAGGGGCTGTTACCTCGCAAATGAAAGGAACGATGCGCAATGCAGTATCATACTGCACCATCACCCCATGAAAAAGCTGATGTCACTACACAAAAAATCATGCTGAGTGTGTGCATTGCGCTACTGCCGGCAGCACTTGCAGGATACCTCACATTTGGATACAAGGCGGTATTGGTTCTGCTGACGGCAACGGTCAGTGCAATGATTTTTGAGGCTCTCTGCTGCATTGTGATGAAACGCACACAGACTGTGACCGACGGCAGCGCGGCGGTAACGGGGCTGCTCCTTGGCATGACAGTGCCTGCAGATATGCCGCTCTGGCAAATCTGTGTGGGCAGCTTTGTTGCGATTGTCATCGCAAAGCAGTTATTCGGCGGGTTGGGGAAGAATCTTGCCAACCCTGCCGTAGTTGCCAGAATCGTGCTGCTGATCTTGTTTCAGCAGGGCATAATGACCTTCCCTGCCCCTGAAAGAAATGCGATCGTATCCGCAACGCAGCCAGTATCCGGCAATGTGACCTACTGGGATCTGTTTCTCAACAACACAACAGGCTGCATTGGCGAAGCCTGCGTTGCTGCATTGCTGCTGGGCGGGATTTTCCTGTGCATTTTACGCGTCATCACCCCTGTAACAACCCTTGCCTATCTCGGGAGTTTTACAATTTGTGTATTTTGCAGCGGCGGCGATGCGCTCTATCAACTGCTTTCGGGTGGATGGATGCTTGGTGCAATCTTTATGGCAAACGATTATGTCACAACGCCCATTACGCCCCTTGGCAAGGCGATTTTTGGCATTGGCTGCGGTGTACTGACCTTTCTTATACGCTGCTTTGGCGGATACCCAGAGGGAGTATTCATTGCAATTTTGTTGATGAATCTACTGACGCCCTGTATCGACCGCTTGACACACACCAAACCATTCGGTGCGGCAAAGCCTATGCGAAAAAATAAGGCTGCCCATGGTTGAAGAAATCCAAACACCGCTGACATTGCATATATCAGCGGTGTTTTTTTGCTTTCGGTAACTTATATCGTTTTTGTCTGTTCCTTTTTGCGGTGCCCCTTGCGATACTGTATGGCGGAGATATCGTGTTTTTGCTTGAATTGCCGCATAAAGTGGCTCTGATTCTGGTAGCCGCACTTTTCTGCGATCTCCTGAACGCGCATATCGGTGGAGAGCAACAGGCGTTTTGCCTTTTCCATACGCGCTGCAATCACATCATCGCGGCAGCCGATACCGAACATCCGCTTATATAGGTGATGAAAATACCCCACACTGATACCAATGCTCTGGGCAATGCTTGGAATCCCCCACTCATACTGCGGATTCGTATAGATTTCATTGCGAAGCTGCAACAACTGTTTGCGATAATCTGCGCCACTCATAGTATTCTCATCAATGGCTTCTTCCATGGTACTGAGCATGGCTTCAATATGCGATTCCATCTCACTGAGCCGTGTAAAGGTTGCCGCATTATAGTGGATCAAATACTCCGGGTGATGAGCCATGCTGTGTTCGCCCTGTAACTGTGCACGCTGATTCTCAAGCAGTGCAACACGGCGCTGCTTATAGTGCTCTGCGGTCTCATCCGGTGCCAACGGCACGATCACCAAAAATACAGAGGGCTTCAGTCGCGCGGTCAGCTCTTTTTCGTCTGCGGAAAGACGCAGCGCATTGGCAAGCAGCAGCGCGCTGTCAATGCCGTCCGAAAGCTGACCGATCATGCGTTCGGTCGTGGTAATCAACATACAGAAGCATTCGGTTTGATCGCTTTGCAGCATGGAAAGCAGATCGGGCAATTGCTCCATCAAACCGCGCTTATTGTATAGACCAGTGGTGGGATCATGTACAGAAAGCTGATTGATCTGGCGGCGGACATAATCCTGATACATTTTATTCTGGAGGGTATACAGTCCGTTTGCAACAGCCTGACACCAATTCAGATAATGCTCATCAATGCAGATCTGATCCATGTCCTGATAGGCTGTGGCGATGTAGCCAAAGATCTGGTCATCATAATGCAGGGATGTGAACAGCACCAGTCGCGGCGTATGGGGCTGATGCAAAGCAGGCAGCAACGAATTGGTCGGGAAATAATATCTGCCCTCGTTATTGCGAATATGCCGTTTGGAAAGTGCTAAGTACATTCTGTCTGAAAACCCGCTTCGACGGTAACGCTGATGATCTTCAAAATCGCAAGTCCAGTCCTCGCACAAGCAGATGTCCATCCACTCCCAGTTTTCGAGAATATAGCCGTAGCTGTCGATATTGAGAAACAGAGAATCGAAGCTTGTACATTCTGCCAGACGCAAAACATAATCAGATATCATATGCACTCTGCGGCGGGTATAATGCTGCATGATATTCACCACATATGGGTCATAACGGTCGGCATCATGCTGCACACCTGCGCCGACAGACCCGCCACATCCGCAGCTGCAACCGTATCGGATGGATTGCTGCGGCACTGGCACGGGGCTTTGCATACCGGTCATCATGGTATACAATTGATTGACAGCCATCACACCAAGCTGACGCTCATGTCCCGCTACCGTAGTGATCGTAGGATTATGCATAGAGGAATGCCATGTACCGTCATAGCCGGTGATGCGGACAATGTCGGGAACGGATATACCGTATTCCTGCAAGGTATCGCACAGAGAAATTGCCATAGGGTCACTGATACACACAATGGCATCCGGCATCGCCCTTCTCCCCTGCACCAGATCCATTGCGAGCTGACGGGGCTTCTCCTTCCACAAATCACCGTAGATAATATTACGATCGGTACAGGGTAGATTCGCATCATGCATGGCGCGCACAAAGCCTGCGGTACGGCTCTTGGTGATATGCGCTCCCTCGGGACCTGTCAGACAAAGAATATCTTTGCAACGATGCGCACGAATGAGATGCGAAGTAATCGCATAAATGCTATTCTCCTCCGGTGGGAAGAGATACGGCAGATGCTCACATTCCTCCTCCAGCACCAGACAGGGCACAGAAGCCTGCTCCAACAGATGATGGATCTGCATACGGCGTTCGCTGCTGCCAAAGCATCCGGAAGCAAACAGAATACCGCTGAGATCCCCCCTTACGGCAAGCTGATAGATATTATGCAGTGCATTCAGGGTTTGGTTATCGTCAATTGCATCCACAGGATTATAGGTATCTGTAAAGATCAGCACATCGTACCCTAAGATGCGCGCTGCTTCATGAATACCGCGCAGCAACTCATCATTCAGCGCGCTGACCACCTCGGGTATCAACACGCCAATCGCACCAGCGGCATGGTCTGCATACAGTTTGCTCATAGTATCACCTTTGCTCTCAATCAGTCCTATATCAGAATACATCTAAATTATACCGTCAAAAGTCAGAAAATGCAATGTCATTTTCTGCTGTGAATATGATATATTGTATCCTAATGCAAAAAACCGTACAGTCCACCATGAACTGTACGGTTTTCACTTATGCGGTAAAATCAGTAATGATCTGCCGTTTGGCAAGGGGCAGTGTATAAACCCACGAATCCATATGGTCTGCATCTATGAAATAATGCAGTGGCGTAGGCGTATGCTCCTCCTCAAAGACATCTACAATGGCAAGCTTGATCTTCATGCGCTCCGGAACAATGCTTTTGATATAGACACTGGCATGCTGTCCCGGACGAATCCCGGCGCGAAGATCGGCAAGGCCCGCAAGATTCGGTGCAAGTTCCACAAAAATACCATAATCCTCCACGGAGCGCACAATGCCTGCAACGGTTTCCCCTGCGGAAAAGCAAGCGGCGTTTTCTGCCCATGTGCCAAGCAATTCCTTATGGGAAAGCAGCACACGGCCGTTTTCAAAGCCCTTGACCACAACACGGATCTCCTGCCCGATATAAAAGCGGTCTGAGGGATGGGAGATACGCGAAACCGAAATGGCATCAATGGGAATCAGTGACGGCACACCGCAACCGATATCCACAAAGCAGCCAAAAGGTGCAAGATGCGTGACTCTCGCAGGAATGATATCCCCGGGGCGCAGATGATTGATGTATCCATCACGGCACTGTTCCTGCTGTATACGACGGGAAAGCACCGCCATCGGTGCGCCGTTTGCGTCCTTTTCAATTCGCATCACAGAGAAACAAACGGGTTTGTTCACCTTTGAAATCAGCGCAATATCCCGCGTTGAACCGTCCTCGATGCCCAATGCGCCCTCCACCCGTGGAATCATGCCGTGCATACAGGGCAGATCCACATGAAGATTATGCCCACCATCACAGACGCGCACACGGGCTTCCAGACGCTGACCACTTTGCATTGCCTCACGCAGGGCAGCCTCCGATTGCAATGCGGCATGGTTTCGGGCTGAATCTATCAGGCAGCCCTCCGGCAGATAACAATTGGTTTGATTCATTTCGACCTCCATCAGCTTTTGTTCAGATGTATTTTTGTCGCACGGCGTCCCAAGGGGATGCACTATGCTTTACTATCCTATGCTGATGAAAATGCGGTTATGAACAGAATCGAAAAAAATCTTTCATGGGCGAAAATTTAGTTGCGTTTTTTGTCGAATCAACCAGGCAGGAATTGCAGCCGCATTTGCAACTGGCGGTTGATTTTCTATCGTTTTACGGACTTGTTATCAACCACAGATTGTGTTATAATGATGACACAAATTTGAAAAGGGAGGAACCACCATGGAAAACAACTTCAATATACAAATCAAAACTGCACGCAAAGCCTGCGGTATGACACAGGAACAGCTCGCCGCCAAAGTCGGCGTATCCACACAGGCGGTATCCAAATGGGAGATCTCCAGTTACCCGGACGCTTCCTTGCTGCCTGCCATTGCAAATGCACTGGGTGTCACCATTGATACACTATTCGGCATCGGCAAAAAAGAGGTATCTCTTCCACAGCAGGTTCTGGAAGCCACCAGAGCCGCCATTCGATACGATACAGAAGACGATCCATACAGCGGATGTTTGGAATTGATGAAAGAAATTTGCCGCGCATTTGCTATGGGCACTTGCGGTTGCGATGAATATCGCCCGTTGGAACAGGCTGTTCGTGATGCCGAAACTTGGGAAACTTTCTCGCAGGGCGACTTTGATTGCGGCTTCTTCCAAAGTAGATTGCCTGATAATCTGTACTATTTTTTGTTGATGTCAGAACCCAAAAACGGATACGACAAGGTGCTTGCATACGATGAACAAATGGTAGAATTGTTCCGTTTTCTCGCCATGCCTGATGCCCTACGTGTCGTGTATTTTTCACATAGCAGACCATCCACCATGTTTTTCAACGAAAGGACATTGACGCAGGAACTTGGCATCAACGAAGCACACAGCAAAGAGATCATTGATGAGATGTTGAGGCGAAAGTTTATCTGGCAGGCAAATTACAACAAAGGTGCCAGCGAAGAAAAGATCTACCAGTGTATCACACAGCACAATTTTGTACAGTTTATCACCTTTACACACACGCTGCTGCACCAGCCTTGCAGCTATAACTATCAGACAGGTCAACGAACAAAACCTTACTTTACAAACGACACCTACAAAAACAATGTGAAGTGAGCGGAAACGCCCTCCCGATGCAGTGTCGGAGAGGGCGTTTCCATCTTTTACAGGTCATCGCCGACAAAAAACCAAGAACAACCATGCTTTCGTACATCAACACACCCTGTGCCGCAATGCCAAGGGTAATGAATCCCGAAAAAAGCTTTACAAAGCAGGATATTTATGTTATAATGTATTAAAGTATGCATTTTACGGAAAGGAAGACAGCTTATGAACGGAATCCGGAAGCGCACCTGGGCGGAGATCAATCTGGAACATGCCGCATGGAACTACGAAAAAGTGCGCGAACAAGTTACCCCCGAAACAAAAATCTGCTGTGTCATCAAAGCAAATGGCTACGGTCATAATGCAGTGCGCTTTGCACAGCTGTATACTTCTCTTGGCGCGGACTGGCTTGCTGTCTCCAATCTGGAGGAGGCATTGCAACTGCGCAAGCACGATATCACGCTGCCCATTCTGATTCTGGGCTATACGCCCCCTGAATGTGCTGCACTGCTCGCAGAACACCGTATTTCACAATGTGTATACTCGCGCAGCTACGGAGAAGCGCTTTCTCAGGCTGCAATGGCATCGGGTGTACGGCTGATGATTCATATTAAAATCGACAGCGGCATGGGGCGCATCGGTTTTCAGCATCACGATAACCACTCGGAACTTTCTGATGCATTTGCCGTATGCAAATCGCCGTGTCTGATACCCGAGGGAATCTTTACACATTTCGCTTCGGCAGATGAAGGTGCTGACGGCGATGTCTTTACCAAGAAACAATTCACTGCATTTATGGATGCCATCCATCGCTTACAGGCAAAGGGCATTACATTTGCGCTGCGCCACTGCGCAAACAGTGCCGCGATTTTTGACCATCCGGAGTATCATCTGGATATGGTTCGCGCAGGAATTGTGCTGTATGGTCTGGCACCCTCGGCACAGGTGCGCAACTTGCCGCCGCTGCGTCCGGTTATGGCACTAAAATCCGTAATCTCACATATCAAAACCATTCACAAGGGTGATACGATTAGCTACGGCCGTACCTATACTGCGGACAGCGATCGAATCATTGCAACGGTACCCATCGGCTATGCAGACGGTTTCTGGCGCGCCAATGCAAAGGGCGAATGCAAAATGCTCATTCGTGATTCTCTTTGCCCGCTGGTGGGCAGGGTCTGCATGGATCAACTGATGTTGGACATTACCGACGCACCGCAAATCGCAGTAGGTGATACCGTCACGGTATTCGGTGATGAGGCCGGACTGTGCACTGCGGATGCCATTGCGCGCTCCACCGACACGATCAACTATGAAGTCGTTTGCGCCGTTGGCGAACGTGTGCCCCGTTTCTTCTTACGCCATGATATCTTGGTGGGCGTTTCCGATAATCTTGTAGATACGAATTTCATGCAGGGAGAAAACTAATGGTCAACATCGGAAATGATTGGGATGTGTTGCTTGCGGATGAATTTCAATCGGAGAATTATCAGCAATTGCGTCAGTTTCTCATACAGGAATACCGCACGCATACCGTTTATCCCAATATGTATGATATCTTCAATGCACTGCGCTACACGGCATACCGCGATGTGAAAGCAGTGATCATCGGGCAGGATCCCTACCACGGAGAAGGACAGGCACACGGGCTGAGCTTTTCCGTGCGGCGCGGTGTTGCACCGCCGCCGTCACTGATCAACATCTTCAAGGAGATCAAGGACGATGTCGGTGTAGATAATCTGGGCAAGCACGGCGAACTGACCGCATGGGCACAACAGGGTGTACTGCTGCTCAATGCGGCACTGACGGTGCGCGCCGGACAGGCAAACAGCCATCGCAATAAGGGGTGGGAGCAGGTCACCGATGCAGTCATCCGTCGCCTGAATGAACGGGAACAGCCTGTGGTATTTCTGCTGTGGGGTGTCACCGAGTCGAAACATCTCGTGCTGACCTGTGCGCACCCAAGCCCTCTTTCTGCTTTCAACGGCTTTTTCGGCTGCAAGCATTTCTCGAAAACCAACGCATTCCTCGTAAGAAACGGCATTGCCCCCATTGACTGGAGCATTGCCCCGTAACGCTTTATGACAAAGGAACGATTATGAAAGCCATTACATTGTTTGAAAATAAGTGTGTACTCTCATTTGAAGTATTTCCGCCAAAGCCTACAACGCCCATTGAACGCATCTATGAAACGCTCAACGAATTACAATCCCTGCGCCCTGATTTTATCAGCGTAACCTATGGCGCAGGCGGCTCTACACCCGGTGCCTCGACCTGTGAGATCTGCGCAACGGTACAGAATCAACACGGGATCCTGTCAATGGCGCATCTCCCCTGTATTAACGATACCAAGGAGGGCATAAAAGAAAAACTCTCGCAGTTCAAGGAAAACGGCATACAGAATGTGCTGGCACTGCGCGGTGACCGCAATCCGGATATCGAGCCGAAAAATGCGTTTCACTATGCCTGCGAACTGGTCAATTTCATTCGTGAACACGGCGATTTCGATATCTGCGGCGCGTGCTACCCTGAAGGACACCCGGAAGCTGCCGACCCTTTTGACGATGTGCGCCATCTGAAAGAAAAAGTGGATGCAGGCGTTTCACATCTGATTACACAGTTGTTTCTGGATAACCGCAGCTTTTACCGTTTTCGTGAGCTGACCGCCGTTGCAGGCATTCAAGTTCCCATCGAGGCAGGCATCATGCCTGTAACCAATAAAAAATCCATTGAGCGCATGGTAACCATGTGCGGCGCAAGTATGCCTGCAAGACTTTCCCGCCTGCTTGCACGCTATGCCAATGACCCCCCATCGCTGAAGGCGGCAGGTCTGGAATACGCCATCGAACAGATTCTTGACCTCATCAAAAACGGTGTAGACGGCATTCACCTGTATACTATGAATAATCCCGATGTAGCAAAGTATATCGTTTCTGCCATCGGCGATGAAATGAAACGATGAACAATGCTGCACTCTGGCGGGAAATTGCCAACAATCTCGGGTGCAAAACGCTCGATACACAGACAAAACAGCTTGCAGAACAGGCAGTCGCCATTTTGCAAGCAGAAGCAACGCCCAGATCTGTATGGAAAATCGTTCCCCTGACCCATCAGCCCGATGCCCTGTTGCTGAGCGATGTACCCCTTGCTGGCAAAGATATTCAACTGCATCTGCAGGGCTGCGAAGTTGCTGTTGTGATGGCGGCAACGCTTTCATGTTCGGCGGAGCGGTCATTGCGGCGCATCATCGCAGAAGATATGGCTCTGGCAGTGGTTGCCGATGCGGTAGCCGCCGCCATGGTAGAAATGCTCTGCGATGAAACCGAGAGGGAGATTCGCGACAAGGCACCGTATCCTTACATCACTGCGCGATTCAGCCCCGGATACGGTGACCTGCCTTTGCAAACACAGCCGCTGTTGCTGCGTCTCAGCGATGCCACAAGGAAGCTTGGCGTTACGGTTACCCCACAACATATCCTCATTCCGCAGAAGTCCGTTACGGCAATACTCGGCTGTTCCCATCAGCCCGTACAGGATGCAAGAACGGCGATCTGCGGTATCAATTGCAGTGGCTGTCCTCATCTGCAAAGCTGCAAGCACAGCCAAATCAACCATGAACAGGAGTGATCCCTTGGATTTTCAGGCACTGATGATGCAGGAGTTTGTTCTGCTGGATGGCGGCATGGGTACCATGCTGCAACTGACCGCAGGCGAAATCCCCGAAGCACTCAATCTGACGGACCCTGCGCGCATTGCAGCAATTCACCGTGCATATGTAGCGGCAGGCTCCAATATTGTATACGCGAACACCTTTGGTGCAAACCGCATCAAGCTGACAGGCACCGGTCTGGATGCAACGGAATGCATCCGTGCAGCCATTGCCATTGCCCGTGAAGCAGCGGGCGGCCTTGCCTGCGTTGCACTGGATATGGGCCCCACAGGGCAGCTACTACAGCCAAATGGTACACTTTCCTTTGATGAAGTATACGACTGCTACAAGGAGGCTGTCCTGGCAGGAGCAGCGGCAGGTGCTGATCTCATTGTGATCGAAACCATGAGCGACCTTTCCGAGACGCGTGCGGCACTGCTGGCAGCCAAAGAAAACACAGATCTGCCTGTGATTTGTACCATGTCCTTTACCGAAAACGGCAGAACCTTTACGGGCTGCCCCTTATCTGCAATGGCTGTGACACTGGAAGGTCTGGGTGCAGATGTCATCGGCATCAACTGCTCACTGGGGCCGGAAGAAATGATGCCCATGGTGCGTGAGCTTGCTCAGTGGACGGCACTGCCAATCGCCATCAAACCCAATGCAGGTCTGCCCGACCCGATTACCAACACCTATCACATTCCCCCTGAGGAATTCGCTCGCCTGGTCGCTGCGTTCGCCGATTGCAGCGTGCGGTTCCTCGGTGGATGCTGTGGCACGACTCCGGAATATATCCGTGCGCTGCACACCGCACTGGATCAGAAACGCCGCGCCAGGCTGCCACATCGCAAAAAATCTGCAGTATGCTCTGCAACACGCACCGTAGAACTGAATATGCCCCGTGTCATTGGTGAGCGAATCAACCCTACGGGCAAAAAGCTGATGCAGCAGGCACTGCATGAGCATAATATGGACTATCTGCGCAGTGAAGCCATTGCACAGACGAAGGCAGGCGCGGATTTGCTGGATGTCAATGTGGGCACGCCGGGTATTGATGAAGCTGTGCTTCTGCCCGAAGCAGTCTGCGCGGTGATGGAGGTTTCCGATCTGCCATTGCAGCTGGATTCTTCCGATCCTGCGGCACTGGAGGCTGCACTGCGTATCTACCCCGGCAAGGCGATTGTCAACTCGGTTTGCGGCAAAGAAGCTTCCCTGAATGCCATTCTGCCCCTCGTCAAGCGATACGGCGCGGCTGTGGTGGGGCTGACGCTTGATGAAAACGGGATTCCAAACACGGCACATGAGCGTTTTCGCATTGCAGAACGCATTTTGCAGCGTGCCTTGCATTACGGTATCCCCAAAGAGGATGTGTACATTGACTGCCTGACGCTTACAGCATCCACGGGAGAAAACGGCCCTGCTGAAACACTGAATGCACTGCGTCGCGTCCGTGAAGAACTGGGCTTACAGACCGTTTTGGGCGTCTCCAATATCAGCTTTGGATTGCCAAACCGTCCCATTGTCAACCGCTGTTTTCTCAATATGGCACTGTCAGCAGGTCTGACGCTGCCCATTATCAATCCCAAGGCAGAAGATATGATGGACACGGTGCGCGCTTATCGTATGCTGGCAGGCTTTGATGCCAACTGTGCGGACTACATTGCCTGCTACCGCGATACACTGGCTGCAGCACCCGTTACAAACGGAAGCTTCACCCTCTCAGAGGCAGTTGCCCACGGCATGAAACAAGAAGCGGCAAAGCTGACTGCTGAAGCGTTAGAATCCACCGATCCGCTGGATATCATCAACTTGCATCTCATCCCTGCACTGGATCATGTGGGAGCACAATATGAGGCAGGCACAATGTTTCTGCCCCAGTTAATCCAGGCGGCAACGGCTGCACAAAGCGCGTTCGCGGTACTCAAGCAGAGATTTGCCAATGGGGAGTCATCACAGAACAAGGGCACCGTGATCATTGCAACCGTACAGGGCGATGTACATGACATCGGCAAAAACATTGTAAAGCTGCTGCTGGAAAACTACGGCTATCATGTCATTGACCTAGGGAAGGATGTTCCCCCCCAGCGCATTGTGGATGAAGCCAGGAAACATCAGGTGTCTCTGGTGGGATTGAGCGCCCTTATGACAACAACGGTACCTGCCATGGCGGAGACCATCCGTTTGCTGCACGAACAATACGCCGGATGCAAAACCGTTGTGGGCGGTGCTGTACTGACCGAGGAATACGCAATGTCCATCGGGGCAGATTGCTACGCCAAGGACGCAAAGGCAACCGTAGATTTTGCACGCATTGTATACAGCGGAAAGGAATCATCATGAGAGCGTTGTTGCAGCGTGTGACACACGCATCGGTATCGGTGGAAAACAAGATCGTTGGTGAAATTGCGGATGGCCTGCTGATCTTGCTGGGAGTAACCGCCGGGGATACTGACGCTGAATGTGAAATGCTTGCCGAAAAGATCTGCAAGCTGCGTATGTTTGCCGATGAGAATGACAAGACCAATTGTTCGTTGAATGATATCGGCGGCGGACTGCTAATCGTATCACAGTTTACGCTGTGCGCCGATTGCCGCAAAGGTACGCGTCCGAGTTTTTCCAATGCTGCCCCTCCTGACGAGGCAAAACGACTGTACGAGTTGTTCGCGGATTTGTGCCGTCAGCGTGTAGCGCAGGTTGAGATGGGTGAATTCGGGGCACATATGCAGGTGGATTTGTGCAATCAAGGTCCGTTCACCATCTGGTTGGATACGGATACACTCAAAAAGCCAAGAAATCAATAAGCAAAGCCTGAGGGGATGTGAAATTCCGCTCAGGCTTTTTGATATATTGATATATCACAGATCGCAGCGATATATAATGGCACACAGCCGATCCGATTCTATGCCATATGCAGCCACAAACCGCCTACTTCTCACATATCCTCCGAAAACAGCAAAGTCACCCTGCTTTCGCATAGGGTGACTTTTCAGATCATACTTCCTGCAAATGTACAGCCGAAATGGAGATCAATGCGGTGGCTAACTGATACAGCAACACCACACCGCCGCTGACATCTTCCTCTGCTCCGATCAGCAGGAAGATCATGGCATACAACAATCCCAGCGCAGCAGCCGCTACTTGTAATATCGCACCGAGATTTGCCGCGCGGCGGATGCGCTTTGCGCCAACGATCATCTGCACAAAGCCTGACAGCTTGCCTGCACAGAGCATGGTGGCAGAGGCTTCCTGCAAGGGTTCGGTTTCGGCTTCATACTCAGGCTCCAGCCGGGCAGGAATCACCTTCAACAAATGCTCGGGGAACTCAAACATTTTTGCAATGCGGCGCTGTGACAACATTGCATCATTGCTGCGTATCAGCAGATAAATATGCTCCCGTTCCAACTCATGCAGCCAACGCTTGATGGCACGGCTTGCACTGAATTCAATGATAAAGAGTGCAACCGCTGTGCCCGAAACAGAAAGATACACCGCCTCTTTGTTTTTACCCGTCAATTCCAATTCCTTGGCATAGGCAGGCAGAGCCGAAATGTTATGTTCGGTCATCAGCTCGCGAGTACCCAGCAGAACGCGCTTGTTATCAATCCAGCCGCTGACACCCTTGCCCTCCTCATAGGCATAGTTTTCGATTGCAGGCAAGGCGTTTTCCTCTGCAACCAATGCAGCTGCAAAGGAATCCTTCAACACACTGCCGGCACGGTGGGTCAATGCCGCCGCATAGCACAAGGCAACTTCCATATGACTTTCGCCAATCACCTGTATGGAGGAAAGCCTCCCTGTCCCCTGTGGGAACAATGTAGTAATATCAACCATAACAGTGTTGATATCATAGAAATCATCAATGCTCTGGTAGCCGAGCAGCATACCGTGATTGCGCACATATCGCTTTGTTCCGGTATCCATCGGCAGATTGGAAATCAACGGAATGGCTGCACAGGATGCAGCCGAAAAGCAAAGAGCGAACACTGAAAATCCGTAGCAAAGCGGACTTTCCAATGTATCATGGCGCACCACGGTTAGAAGAATGGCAAGCAATGCAGCCACCGCGCCGACGATGGGCACTGCATAGCGGCAGATGCGGTCGCCAAGATCACTGGAAAAGCTGTAACGCCAGAAATCATTGATCTGTCCCACAGGACGCATGGTTGCCATGATCGGGAACGCGCCGCCATTGCCTCGGGTCAGGTTTTCCGCACGGGATTCGTTTTCCACATAATGCACGGCATATTTCGGTTCCCCGTCACTGAGTACCGCAAAATTGCGCTGTGCTCGCGTCACGATCATTCTGCGGGCAATGGTATTCATACACACGGCAAGCAATGCCACAGAAATGTACAGCGATACGGTATGCTGGCGCAACATCTCAGGCGTAGGCACTGTCAGAACTGCAGAAAGCTCTGCGAAAATCAGAGATATGGACGCCATACTGTCACTATCCGGACGCAGATGCACCAACTTGACCATACCGCTTTTCAGCAGTTCACCGCTGAACACAATGCCAATCAGGCCCAGCAGAAGCTGAATAATCAGTATACTTTGCGGAGATTGCTCCACAGAAAGAAACATCGGCAAAGGCAGCGAAAACAGATGCAGAACCGAAAGCGCTGCACTGCACACTGCCGCTGGAATCAGAAAAATCAGGCGCAAGGTCAGTGCGATCTGCAAATCGGCAAGGTCGCTGCGGATATTTCTTCCGTCCTCCTTGCTGCGATACCGCTTCTCCTGCTTTGGCAGATCCATACGGGGCCGGCGCTCTGCACTGTAATGTACATCAATATCAATATTTTCTGTAGCGCCCTCTGCGGATGACAGGTCAATACTGGTCTGCGCCGCTTTCTGCATATACTGAATTGGTGCGGATTCCTCATATGGCTGCTCCATGAGCTTTTCGGGCACACGGTTTGCCTTATCATCGGATTTGTTCTTCTTTTTCCTTCGCCGTGCACCAACCCCTGTTCGGCTTTCCGCCACAGGCGAATCCTTTTCATATGGCATTGCCGAACGGCGTTTCTTTTTATTGGATGCCGCTTCCTTGGCACGGGTCGAATCGCGCATACGGCGGATTTTGGGGCTATATTTCGATGTACCTTCCTCCGCGCCGTCCCCACGCAGCACAGCATGATCATAGGCGTTGGCAGTTGCACCTGTCCATGCAGCGCGGGCAGCAGGTTCGATATTTGCCACCGAATTCATAAACGAAACCTGTGGCTTATGAATATCGGCAGGCGTTACCGTATCCACAGGCGTTTTACTGCGAAGGGGTGCTCCCTGCTTACGCTTGCGTATGGGATTCCCATAAGGGTCCGTTTTCAAGGCTCTTCCATGCTTTCCGTATGCGGGCACGGACTTTTTTTTATGGGGCACGGATACCACACAGTCGGCATCCGCTTCAGTATCTGGCTCTGCGTGATTGTCAATTCCTTCCTGTTTCGGAGTATCAGCATCTGTAGCCGATGCGGTATCTGGCAGATCTGCTGCTTGTTGTCCGTCAGATGCAGACACATCAGCAATGTTGGCATCGGCGCGTAATGCAGTGGTCGGTACATCGCTTGCCGCACCCTCTGCTGCGGGCGTTGCGGCATCTGCATCCGGTAGCTGCACCGCTTCCGATTCCCGTTGACAGTTTGCAATCAGAGCATCAATGGAATCACTTTCTTTGAATGACATATTGCTTCGTCTGCCATACAGCAGACGACTTCCTCCCTTTCAAACGATTGGATCATTTGGCAGCACTGCGCTGTCTTACGGTTTCGTAGATCAGAATACCTGCTGCCACAGAAGCATTCAGCGAGTTGACCTTGCCAAACATCGGCAGGCTCAGAATGCCGTCGCACTGTGCCTTAACCGGAGCACTCAGACCAAAGCCCTCTGAGCCGATGACCAGCCCCACAGCACCTTTCAAATCGGTTTTGGTATAATCGGAGCCGTCCATATCAGCACCGAAAAACCAGAAGTTCTTTTTCTTCAATGCAATCATTTCCGTGGCAAGATTTCCCACACGGGCAACGGGGATCCAGCTTGCAGCCCCCGCCGAGGTCTTGAATACAGTCTGCGTCAGTGATGCACTTCTGCGCTTGGGAATAATGACACCGTCAGCACCTGCTGCCTCGGCAGTACGCAGGATTGCGCCCAGATTATGGGGATCCTCGATGCCATCACACAAAATGATAAACGGTGCTGTACCCTTTTCCTCACTGCGGCGCAGAATATCTGCCACAGAAGCATATGCCGCACAGGCTCCCTGGGCGCATACGCCCTGATGTGCAGCGTTTTCGGTTATAGCGTCCAGTTTACGGTTATCCACCTGTTTGATGACGATACCACGCTTTTTCGCTTCGGCACATATAGCACCCAGCGCACCGCCCATTGCTGTCACGTAGATACAATCAATGGGGGTATCAGCACGCAACGCCTCCATCACTGCGTTTCTTCCATATATTAACGATTGCTCGTTCTGTTCATACATTGTTATTTCCTCATCGTTTTCACTTACTCCTGCCGATGGACACACCGACGATTTTATTATAGCACACCTTACACAAAATAACAAGATGCACGCAAAAGTTTTTTCATATACTCTGTATGAGAAAAATCACTGCACCGCAGATCACAGCACCCAAGGCAGCACTACTGAGCATCATACCAAATTGCTTTGCGGTACTGACGGCGATCTGCTTTTGCCGCGGCAAGATCTCACCGATCCATTTTTCCGCCTCACGATGCAATGCTTTTGCAGGCACGCCGTTACAATTCGGCTTTAGATAAAATACTGCGCGTTCAAAATAGGCATGATCCGGAACAGGTAACTCAATCACGGATTTGCTGACACCCTTTAACCCTAACATCAGACTCAGCTCCTTTCGCTGATATGTTGCCCCTTTTGATGGAAAAATATACAAGCGCGGACAGCTTCTGATAGAAAAAAGCCGTCCTTGTCACATGACATGGACGGCTTGCTGTTACAGATTGATTTGCAATTCCAGCGGGCAATGATCGCTGCCGAATACCTCTGGGTGTATGATACAATCCTGCAACTGCCCGATCAGACGGTTGGAGATGAGCCAATAATCAATGCGCCAACCCACATTCTTCTCCCTTGCTTTGCCCATATATGACCACCATGTGTAGGCATCGGTACGATCAGGGTATAGGGTACGAAAGGCATCGGCAAAGCCTGCCTGCAGCAGCTCGGTGAATTTGCCACGCTCCTGAACTGTATAACCTGCATTGCCCTCATTGGACTTGGCATTTTTCAAATCAATGGGCTGGTGGGCTACATTCAGATCGCCGCAATACAAAACGGGCTTTTTCGCATCCAATGCAGAAAGATGGGCACGCAAATCGTCCTCCCACTCCATACGCAAGGGAATCCGTTCCAGATCACGCCGCACATTTGGCGCATAGGCATTGACCAGATAAAAATTCTCATATTCCAGCGTCAGCACTCTGCCCTCATTGGAAACAGCATCTGTCTGCATTCCCATCGTCACAGCAATGGGCTGATGCTTCGTAAAAATTGCCGTACCCGAATACCCTTTTTTCTCGGCACTGTTCCAGAAGGCCAGATATCCTTCTGTCTCTGCCTGAAATTGCAATTGTGCAAGCTGATTGGTCTGCATTTTGGTTTCCTGAATGCAAAAGAAATCGGTTTGAATGCTGCGAAAGAAATCGGCAAAGCCTTTTTTCTCGCAAGCACGCAATCCATTGACATTCCATGTAACAGCCTTCATGATACTTCCTCCGTTTTGGTCAATCAAAGCATTTTGCCTGTGAAAAATACAGCACCCCTGCAAACGCATCCATCTGCACATCGGTGATATGCTCGCGGCAGATGAGATACCGTTGCCCGTAGAACAGGGGTAAGAACAGACCAGTGTGCATGATCTGCTGTTCGATCGCCCCGTACTGCTGTGCCGTGGCTTTGGCAGTCAGTGCCTCTGACAGTGCGGTGCAGTGGGTAGGGGCCTGTGAAAAATCTATCGCAGGGTGCGTCAGATAATTTGTAAACAAAGCATCGGGTGTATTGCGATTTCCCTCCAGTGCGGCAATGGCAAGGGTGTAGTCCCCTTTTTGGAGCCGTTTGGCGTAATCCTCAACCGATAATTCCTCCAACGAGAGATACAGCCCCAAGGTTTCCTTCCATTGCCCGATCAGTTCCAGCATTACCGTATCATCCACCCAACCGGCAGGCACGATGATGCGACCCTCGGGCAATTCTTCCACTCCAAGTTCTGCCAGTGCAGCGGAAAAATCTTCTTTGGCTTGGGAACGGTTTGCAGTACGCATTATCTTTTCGGAGAGCTGTTCACGGCAGGGTTTCCCATCAATCAACACATCGGGGGGCAAAATACCATCTGCAAGCTGCAACCCATCGGGCAGGGCACTGAGTGCGGAAATATCTATCGTATTGGCAAATGCCTGCCGCACAAGTGCATGGGCATAGGGCGATGCAGGATTCGCAACCAGACCCAGTGTACGGCAATCACAGCCTGTAACGATGCCCTTCGCTGTAGTGGCAAGTTCATTGTTACAAGTCATGATGCAGTCAATTTTTCCGGCAGTATATAGCTGCTCCGTAGCAGATACGCTGTTTTCAATATATATTGTCAGGTCAAGGGGATAGACTTTCTTTGTTTCATGGTTTTTCAGATTACGGCTAAGCTGAATCACATTATGCTTACCGTATGGGTCATACAACCACCGCTGCATGGCAAAGCTGCCATTGCCGCATACAGATGCTTCATCCAGACCATAACGGCCTTTGCAGGCATCAAAATAGCTTTCACGGCAGGGCATAGCAGGCGTTTGCGCAAGCAAATACAGAAAATCCCCATTGGGGGTATCCAACCGGATTTCCAGTTCATAAGTTTTCTTGGCATATACCCCGATGTTCGAGGCATCCTGTGTGCCGTCAATAATGGCATCGGCACCAGCGATACAACGGTACTGATCTCGGTGCGGAGAGGCATACAGCGGATCAAACAAGCGCTCAAAGGCAAAGACAAAGTCCATTGCATTCACAGGCGCAGCAAGCAAATCCGCCGTTGCATCCTTTCGGCATGCATCATACCAATAGCAATCCTCGCGCAAAATAAAAGTATAGGTCAGCCCGTCATCGGATATGTGATATTCTTTTGCAACACCATTTTGCACGGTGCCGTCAGCCCCCATGACAAACAATCCCTCAAAGAGATTGTGTAGTACCTGCTTTGCCGAAGCATTCTGCGCAAGCTGAGGGTCAAGGGTATCGGGATTGCCTGCAATCGCATATGCAAATGAATGTCCCGAACCGGTGCTGCTTTGCTCGTTGCGTTCACAGCTGCAAAAACTGAGCGTCATGATAGCTGCGATCAGCAAACAGATCAGTCGCTTCATCAGATGGTTTCCTTTCGTTCTGCGGTATCCTTTGTTCTGTATATTCTGTATCTTTCGTTGCAAGAAAAGTCGGGATTCATAAAAAAATCCCGACTTTCCCAGCCATGGTAAAAAACACTTGCACATACCCCTCATAGTATGCTATAATGGATATGTACCCCCGATCACTTGGAGATCAGTGCCAGTGTATCGCGGGCGATAAGCAGTTCCTCATTGGTTGGAACGATCCACACCTCAACCTTGGAATCTGCGGTAGACAGCTTCATCAGCTCGCCGCGGGTGCTGCGGTTTAGTGCCTCGTCGATCTCGATGCCGAAGAAGCTCATGTTCTTGCAGACAGCCTCACGGACTTCCCAGGAATTCTCACCGATACCACCGGTGAACAGCACTGCGTCCAGACCGTTCATGGCGGCGGCGTAAGAACCAATGTACTTCTGGATTTCATATGCGAGCATTTCGCCTGCCAGCTTTGCCCGATCATTGCCCTCTGCAGCAGCGGCGGTCAGATCACGGTTATCGGAAGATACACCGGAAACGCCGAGGAAGCCAGACTTCTTGTTCATGTACTGGCTCATCTCATCGGGAGTAAAACCGTGCTTATCCGCAACATAGGTGACGGCAGAAGGATCAACTGCGCCACAACGGGTGCCCATCAGCAGACCGTCAAGAGGAGTAAAGCCCATGGAAGTATCCACGCACTTGCCGCCGTCAACAGCAGTAATAGAGGAACCGTTACCCAAGTGGCAGGAAACAATCTTCAGGTCCTTGATATCCTTGCCCATTGCCTCAGCCAATGCAGCAGATACGAAACGGTGAGAAGTGCCATGGAAGCCGTACTTACGGACATGATATGTCTCGTAATCCTCGTAGGGCAGACCGAACATATAAGCCTTAGGTGGCATGGTCTGGTGGAAAGCAGTATCAAAGACAACGACCTGCGGTGTGGTGGCAGGAATCACGGCAGAGCAGGCACGCAGTGCCAGTGCATGGGCGTGATTATGTACGGGAGCCAGCTCGCGCAATTCATCGATCTGATCAATGATCTCGGGAGTAACCAAGCAGGGACGGTCAAACACCTCAGCACCCTGCACGATACGGTGACCGACGGCAGAGATCTCATCCATGCTCTTGATAACAGCAGCGTCACCTGTGGTCAGCACCTCAACCAGCTTCTGGAAAGCCTCAGTATGGGTAGGGAAACTGCAATCTTCATCCACGGTACGACCATCGGCAGTTTTGTGGCTGACATGGCCGCCAATGCCGATACGATCACAATTACCCTTTGCCAGAACGCTTTCGTCATCCATGTTCAGCAACTGATACTTCAGGGAGGAGCTGCCAGCGTTTACTACGAGAACCAACATAACATTCTACATCCTTTCGTGATGAAAAAATTGTAGGCAATACCGCACAAGGTTTATGCCAAAGGTGCGCCGTCAGATTTTTTTGTTAGATGTACGAAAACCACGCCGGAATACTGTCGTATTGCAAGTCGTTTTGGTGCAAGATAACGGAAAAAGAGCAAGCAGATTTGGTACAAAGCCCGCTGAACGGTCTTTGTGCGATGTTGCCTTTGGACAGGCGCTTGCAAGCGCAAACTGTCAGCATTCCTATTATACACGAATTTCTGGAAACATTCAAGGGCTTTTTGCAAAAAAGCCAATTTTTCCTACCGAAAAAACCGTCCGATTGACGGCGAGTTTTGGAGTATTTGTCACAACAGAATCAAAAAAGGAGGCATGATCAATGAAAATCAGCGGTATTATCTGTGAGTACAATCCGTTTCACAACGGACACCTGCACCACATCAGAGAAACGAGAAAAAACGGTGCAACACACATTGTTGCAGTAATGAGCGGCAATTTTGTGCAGCGTGGAGATGTTGCCATGATGGACAAGTTTACCCGTGCAAAAGTGGCTGCAAGCTGCGGTGCTGATCTTGTTCTGGAACTTCCGGTGCCCTTCGCACTGGGTGCTGCAGAAGTTTTTGCAAAGGGTGCGGTTTCCATTCTTGCCAATCTCGGCTGCGTGGATGAGCTCTCCTTCGGCAGCGAGTGCGGCGATATTGCAACGCTGCAAAAGGCGGTAGAGGCATCCAACGAATGCGCTGCGCGACCGGAACTGGAAGAATTGCTCAAGCTGGGGCATTCATATCCCAAAGCTCTGCATATTCTGCTGCGCCAGAATTACGGGGATGGTCTCTCGGCACTCTTTGATACGCCCAACAATGTGCTTGCCATCGAGTATTTGCGTGCCATCGGCAATCTGCAAAATGATATGCAGCCTTTTACGGTAAAACGATTGGTAGCACATGATTCCACCATCATCGCCGATGACCAGACCAGTGCATCTCATGTGCGCATGATGCTTGCCACAAACAAAAAAGACTACGAACGGCTTGTGCCTGCCGCCACTGCCCAGAGCATCCGCAACTGTGCTGCTGCCGGCAATATTGCAAAATTCATCAATCTGGAGCGCACACTGCTGTACTGTCTGCGCACGGCAACGCCCCAACAGCTGCTGGCCTCCCCTGAGGTGGCACAGGGATTGGAAAACAAGATTCTGGCATCGCGCAATGCGACCTCTTTAGATGCGATGTTTGATGCCATCAAGAGCAAGCGTTACACGATGGCGCGGCTGCGCCGTATTATGCTGCATATTCTGCTGGGCATCCGCCGCGAACATATCGAAACCGCACCGCCCTATGCAAGGATCCTTGCACTGAACGAACGTGGCTCGGAGATCCTGACGGCGGCAAAAAAGGCAGGCAGCACGATACCCTGTGCAACCTCTCTGGCAAAACTAGCGGAATGCAATGACAGCGCAGCCTCCATGGCAGAACTGGAGGCAAAGGCAACCGCCATCTACGGTCTGGCACTAAACAAGGTGGCTCCGGCAGATGCCGACTACCGGGCAAAAATCGCAATGGTGAAGGAATAATACGCATGGAATACCGCACAATTGCTGCTCCCTGTGAGGGCAGCATCACTGAAAAACGCTCGGAATTCATCGCACAGCTTCACCCCGTACTTACGGTGGAGGAGGCTGCGTCGTTCATCGAGCAGACCAAAGCCAAACATCACAAGGCAAGGCACAATGTCTGGGCGTATACTCTGCGCACCGACGGTGCCATGCGCTATAGCGACGACGGTGAACCACAGGGCACCGGCGGCGTACCTGTGCTGAGTGTACTGCAAAAGTCGGGGTTGACCGATGTAGTTTGCGTGGTCACACGATATTTCGGCGGTGTGCTGCTGGGTGCCAGTGGGCTGACACGTGCCTACTCTGCGGCGGCAGCACTTGCCGTACAGAATGCACAGATCCAATGCTTTTGCGAGGCGGTTCGCCTGCAGATTGTAATGGACTACGGGCTTTACGGCAAGGTCAGCTATCTTCTGCCCGATTACGGCATTCTGGAAGTAGCAAGCGATTTTGGCGCGGCGGTTACACTATGCATTGATGTCAAAAAAGAAATGCACCCCCTGTTGGAGGCGCATTTGACAGAGATTTCCTGCGGTACGATCCAGACGACAGTGCTTATGGAGCATTATGTCGATTTTGCTTCGGTTTCTTCTGCACTGTAATGGGGGGAATCCTGCAAATAGGGTGCTAAGAATTTGCCGGTGTAGGATTCTTTCACCGCTACGATCTCTTCGGGAGTACCCTCTGCAACAATCGTACCGCCACCGTTGCCGCCCTCGGGGCCAAGATCGATGATGTGATCTGCCACCTTAATGACATCCAGGTTATGCTCAATGACCAACAGTGTATTGCCTGCATCGGCAAGACGCTGCAATACCTCGATCAGTTGGTGTACATCGGCATTGTGCAGACCGGTGGTCGGTTCATCCAGAATATAGATGGTTTGACCGGTGGAACGTTTTTGTAACTCCGTGGAAAGCTTGACACGCTGTGCTTCACCGCCCGAAAGGGTGGTGGCAGATTGCCCAATTTTGATATAGCCGAGCCCTACCTCGCGGAGTGTATTCAGCTTACGCGCAATTTTAGGGATGGCAGAAAAGAACTCGCAGCCCTCATCGACCGTCATTTCCAGCACATCGTGGATGGATTTGCCCTTATACAACACCTCAAGGGTTTCATGATTATACCGTTTGCCCTTACAGACATCGCAGGGCACATACACATCGGGCAGAAAATGCATCTCAATTTTTACGATGCCGTCACCCTCGCAGGCTTCACAGCGTCCGCCGCGGATATTAAAGGAGAATCTGCCCGGGCCGTAGCCACGCATTTTCGCCTCGGCAGTTTGCGCAAACAGATTACGGATGTCCCCAAACACGCCCGTATAGGTTGCAGGATTGGAACGAGGCGTTCTTCCGATGGGCGACTGATCAATGCAGATGACCTTATCCAGGTGCTCTGCGCCCTCGATGCGCTTGCATTTGCCTGCACGGAGCTTGGCGCGGTTGAGGTTCGCCGCAAGATACTTATACAGCACCTCATTGACCAGCGACGACTTGCCCGAACCCGATACACCCGTCACACAAATCAGCTTGCCAAGCGGAAAATGCACCGTCAGATTTTTCAGATTGTTTTCCGTGGCACCGTATACCACCAGTTCTTTTCCGTTGCCGGAGCGATGTTGCGCAGGCAGCGGAATTTTCTTTTTGCCGCTGAGGTATTGTGCCGTAATGGACTCCTCACAGGCAAGCAACTCCTCAAGCGTACCTGCACAGACAATCTTGCCGCCGTTGACGCCTGCCCCGGGGCCGATATCCACGATAAAATCGGCGGCGCGCATGGTATCATCGTCATGCTCCACCACAATGACGGTATTGCCGCAATCCCGCAGACGCTGCAAAGTGGCAATCAGCTTTTCGTTATCACGCTGGTGCAGACCGATACTTGGCTCATCCAGAATATACAGCACGCCCATCAGAGAAGATCCGATTTGCGTAGCAAGACGGATACGCTGACTCTCACCACCCGAAAGCGTACCTGCCCCCCGGGAAAGTGAAAGATAGCCAAGGCCCACACTCTGCAAAAAGCCAAGACGGGACTTGATCTCCTTGATAATCAAACGGGCAATCTGCATTTGCCGCTGGGTAAAGGGAACATTTTCAAAGAAATCCACTAGTTCTGTCACCGATTTCCTACAAAGCGCGTCAATATCCAGTCCGCCAACGGTAACTGCCAGTGACGCTGGCTTCAGACGCTTGCCGTGACAATCGGGGCAGGGCACGCTGGACATAAACTCCTCCAATTCCTCCTTGACCGAGGGCGAAGCGTAGGCATATCGCCGCTTCAAGTTGGGAATCAGGCCCTCAAAGGGCTGAAAATACACGCCGCCGCCATAGCTTTTGTGTCGGTGCAACTCCAGTTTGCGGTCTCCCGTACCGTACAGAAACACATTGCGTTCCTCTTCGGTCAGGTCACAGATGGGTGTATCCAGTGAGATGCCGTATTCCTGCGAGATTGCGCGGTAATACATGGTGGCAAAGGAACTCTCATCCAATGTATTCCACCCCGGTACACGAAACGCGCCATCGCGCACCGAAAGCTGCATATTGGGCATCAGCGTCTGCGGATCAAATTCGGTAAACACGCCCAGACCCGTACAACGCTCGCAGGCACCGAAGGGATTGTTAAACGAGAACATACGAGGGCTCATTTCCTCAATAGAGAAA
>JAEDLR010000023.1 GCA_016295145.1 Oscillospiraceae bacterium | reverse complement strand
AGCTTCACACCGGCCTCGAGTTCAAGATCGTAGCGTGTGACCGTCGGCCCGCGGCGGATCCCTGTGATTCGGACCTGCACCCCAAAGCTTGCGAGGGTATCCACCAGAAGTTTGGCCTTTTCTTTCAGTTCAGCGGAACGATCGGCATCATTGGCTGCATTATCCGCATAATGCAACAGCGAAAGCGGTGGTGCCACATAGGGAACCGGCTGTTCTTCTGCATACAGGCTTTCATCCAGCTCGTCCTCCACCGTTTGCAGTATATTGCTTTCGGGAACAGCATCGGCATTGGCGATCAAATCTTTCAACGCAAGTTCATCCTCGGGCGAAAAGCCACCGACAAACTCTCCTGACTGCACTGCATTGGACTCTGTGGGCTCACCCGATGCGTTGTGGTCAAAAATGGGAACATCCACCTCGATATTGGAATACGCCTCTCTGCCCACCACTGCACCATTGATCATAGGCGGATCTTCCTGAGGTGAAATGGGCTCGTTGGAAAAATCAAGGGGCAGAGGCGTATCCTCGGCTATGGCTGGTTGCTTTTTTGCAGTGGTTTTGCGCTTTTTCGGAGGCTCGGCAGTGGCATCCTCCCATGGGGGCAACTCGTCACCGTCTGCAACATCTTCCGTTTCATCTGCAAAGTCATCATCATCTTCGTCTTCAAAAGCGTCCTCGTTATCATCACGGTCAGTTGCCAGATGCACCACCTCGTCCCAGATCCATACAAAAGGTTTGGTACAATAGCGTAGCAGATCTGCAAAACTCAGGCTCAGCAGCAGCATGAGAATCAACACGGTAAGCAACACAATGATAATCTTTGCACCGATGGTATCAAACAAAGCAACCAATGGCAGGGCAAATAAACCGGAGATCATACCGCCGCCGCGCAGCGTCTGACCCTGGGTATACAGTGCTTTCAGTGACTGCCAGACGGTCTGGTTCGGTACAATGGTGCCAAAAAACAACTGCACAAACGAACTAATAAAGACAATCAGCAGGCTGCCATAGATTGCACGCTTACGCATTGCCTGTTCGTTATCCACAACCACACGGTACGCCAGATAGAACATCAGCAATGCCAATGGAAACACCGAAAAACCGAACAATCCGCGCAGAACTGTATGCAATGTCAGCCAGAATTTGGCACCGGGAAACAACGAAAACAATGCCACAAAAATGCCGACGGCGCACAGAATCACAGAAATAATCTGTGGATTGACCGTGCGCTTTTCCGTTTTCTTTGCGGCAGATTTTCCTTTGGCGGCAGTACTTGTCTGCTTGCCCTTGCTCTGCGTTCTATTTGTTTTAGAGGCTGCACCTGATGTCTTGGCAGCAGCGGATTTTTTCTTCGCAGTAGTACTGCTGCTGCCACTTGAAGATGTGGTTTTCTTTGACTTCGCAGCAGCAGATGGCGTTTTCTTTTGTGCCATGAGTATCCTTTCTTTCTATGTATATCAGTATATCAGGTATGCAATCACTTGATGATCCAGTAGCCGAAGGTAAACAGGCTGACGATCAACGTATAAATGGCAAACACATGGAAATTATCGGACTTGATAAGCCAGTTGACCATCTTGATGGCAAGCACGCCGACTACCGCTGCTGTCACAAATCCGATGCCTGCGGCGAGCCAGTTCACCTCAAAAGTGCCTTTTGCAGCATCCATCAACTCGGAAGCACAGCCCCCCAGAATGGCAGGAATCCCCAGCACAAAGGAATAGCGCACGGCAGTTTCCTTATCAAGACCAGAGAACAATGCACCGCTGATCGTAGAACCGGAACGGGATACGCCGGGAAACAGTGCAACACACTGGAACAATCCGATGACAATGGCATCTCGCACGGTGATCTCACCTGCGGTTTTGGTATTGTTCTTCACACGGTTGGCAAAAAACAGAATCACAGAGGTATACAAGAAGCACAGTGCAAGAATCGGTAAGGTGATATTCTCAAAAATATCCTTGATGAGGTAGAAGGGAATCAGCAGTGCCAGCGAAATGACAAGCATGATGAGCATACGGCGGTCAGGGTTCATTTCTTTCCACTTGAATTTGCCCGTGAAAACATCTTTGATGAGCCGCCCGAACTCCTTGAGAAGCGCAAGAATGGTACTGCGGAACGCAAAGAATACGGCAACCAATGTTCCGAGATGCAGAATCACGAGCATAAAGGTGCCTTCCTCTACCGATTGCCCTGTGATGGCCTGATAAAGTCGTAGATGCCCCGAACTGGATACTGGTAAAAATTCCGTGAGACCTTGAATGATTGCCTGCACAATGGCGTTGATGATTTCCATGTTTTCCTCCATATGAACTGATTTTGCAGAATATGTACGCCCCATAGGGCGCAGATGAACAGATTACGGATAGCGCGTCTGTGCTGCCTCAATTTGCGCATACAATGCGTGGATCGCATCAGAGATGCTGCCGACGGAATCAATCAGACCCGCTTCCACTGCCTGCTGTCCGTCCAGCACGCTTCCAAAATCCATGACAAGTGCATCGGTACGGGTCATCAGTGCGTACAACGCATCCCGACTGATATGACTGTGCGATGCCACAAATTGCAGAATACGCTCCTGCATCCCCTCGACACAGTGCATGGCCTGGGGAACGCCCATCAAAGTGCCGTTCATTCGCACGGGATGAACGGTCATCGACGCAGACGGCACAATCAACGACTGCTTCGCCGAAACTGCCAGTGGTACACCGATGGAATGTCCGCCGCCCAACACCAAGGATACAGACGGCAGCTCCATGCCTGCGATCATCTCGGCAAGGGCAAGACCTGCTTCGACATCGCCGCCCACGGTATTCAGTAAAATCAACAAGCCCTCTACGGTACGCTCCTGCTCGATGGCAGCAAGCAGCGGCAGAAGATGCTCATACTTTGTAGTTTTGCAGGTTTCGGGCAAAAGAGAATGCCCCTCGATCTGTCCGACAATGTTCAGACAATAAATCGTATGCTTGGCATGATAGACAGGCAGGGCACCGAGTTTCTCCAGCAGTTCCAGTGTAATATCCGATACAGGGAATCGGCTTTCCTGGGATTTTGTCGAATTCGCATGCTTTTCCATATACTACTCCACCTCCGGCTGACGCTGTAGAGCACAGTGTTTGCAATTCGGATGCGGATATACATATAATATAGGAAAGCTTACCGGAATATCATACCATATTTTCACCATTTTGTCAAGCAGAAGCCTTCGGTTGCCGTTTGATGGGAACCTGTAAACATCATCAAAAGTGGTACCTTATTTTCTGTAGTGCACAAAAAATTAGACAAAATCCTATTTTCTTTTCTTTTTTCTGCAAAAAAAGCTTGACATTCCAATGGATTGGGTGTATAATATCAATCATGGAATTTTATATTCTTTTGGGGGTATATATTATCATGCATATCGATTTGATTTCACCGACTAAATCACGCACAAAAGAGATTCATGGTACCGAGAACGGCAAGCGTACCGGATGCGGCATCAATCTCATGAAGGCAGTTGGTCAGTACACTTCCATTGGTGCGATGACTGATATTGCACAGATCACCTGTGAAAAGTGCAAAACCGTGCTTGCAAAACGCATGATTCGCGAATCCAATAAGGAAATGCAACGCATCCTCAAGGAGGAACAGAAGCAGCTCAAGCGTGAAGAGCGCGAAGAGGCTGCTGCCGCAAAGCAACAGACTAGCAAAGCCAAAGTGAAAAATACAACACCGCCACCGGCATCCTCCCCTGCCACAGGTGCATCTTCCGGTGGGTATGTTCCGCCTTCGATGCGCCAGAAGCAAGCTCCCATCGAGTCGCCGATTCCTTCGACACCCGCACCGCAGCCTGTAACAGTGGCAGAGCGCATTCCTGCTGTACCGACTTCTGTGCCATCCCCTAAGCCTCAGGACGATGTACTGGCACAATTCGCAATTCCGCCTGTACCTACCGCCCCTGCAGTGCCGACTGTCACGGATGAAATTCCAGAGGTGCCGACCTCTATCCCTTCCCCCATGCCTCAGGACGATGTACTAGCACAATTCGCCATTCCCTCTGTACCCACCGTCCCTGCTGCTCCGGCTGTCACGGATGAAATTCCAGAGGTACCGACCTCTATACCATCCCCCATGCCTCAGGACGATGTACTGGCACAATTTGCGATCCCCTCTGTGCCTACCTCCCCTGCTGCGCCGACTGTCACGGATGAAATTCCAGAGGTACCGACCTCTATCCCTTCCCCCATGCCCCAAGACGATGTACTGGCACAATTCGCCATTCCCTCTGTACCTACCGCTCCTGCTGCGCCGACATTGGAGGATGAGATTCCTGATGTATCCACTTCTACCCCTGCAACAGGCGGCATGACTGCTGATATTGTTGACGCTGCTCCCGATGGTCTGGGCACGATCTCCTTTGGTGATACACCCTCACCTGTTGATGACGGTGCATTCAACAACATCGCAAACATTCTGTTTGGTGGCGGATCCGTTTCTGATATTCCCGAAATTCCGGACATTCCTGAAATTCCTGAGGTGCCGGATGCCCCTATCAGTTCCATGTCAGTATCCTTCAGTGCTCCAGAGGAAATTCACGATATTATTGATACATCCCCTGTTACTGACGATGATTACGATCCCTTCCGTCAGATGAAAGCCCCTGTTCTGGATACACCTGCTCCTGCACCTGCATCTGCATCTGCTGCAAGCAGCATTTCTGTTCCGGAAATTGATATTCCTGAGGTACCCACTATGCCTCAGAGCGTTCCTGTTTTGAATGTACCTGAGGCACCTACAACTCCTCCATATCCTGATCAGACGGCATTGTATACCACACAGCAGGTACCCACGCTCAATGTACCTGATGCACCTGCTGCGCCGATTTATCCCGGACAGACACCGGTAGTGCCTACGCTGGATGTTCCAACCGCACCCACAGCACCTGTATATTCCACCCCTGCACAGGCAGGATACCCCCAGTCTGCGCCTGTTCCTACACTGGATGTGCCCACAGCTCCTGCTGCACCTGCGTATCCGCAGCAGCCTGCCTATACACAGACACCCGTACAAAGCGTTCCCACGCTGAATGTGCCCACAGCTCCTGTTGCACCTGCATATCCGCAGCAGCCTGCGTACACACAGCCCCCTGTACAGAGCGTTCCCACGCTGAATGTGCCCACGGCTCCTGCTGCACCTGCATATCCGCAGCAGGCTGCATATACACAGCCCCCTGTACAGAGCGTTCCCACGCTGAATGTACCGACATATCCGCAGCAAGCACCCAATCCGCTGCAGAGTTCGTTCTTCAGCAGTCCTGCACCCGCGCCCCAGAAGGCAGCAGGGCCCACGCCCCTGTTTGTCGGATACGGTGCGGACGGCAGACACATTTTCCAGACCTATGACGAAAACGGTCAACCCATTCCGATTACCGAGCCCGTTTACAGCGTGCCCCCTCAGGAGGCAAGCGCACCAGCTTTGACCGGTGCATTTGCAAACGGTGTACATCCCGGCGCATCACAGGTCATGGATATCGAGGAACTGATGTCTGCGATGGGTATTGAAGATAAGAAGCCCGTTGCAAGCGATGAAAAGGTCATCAACTATACGGAATACCGCATTCCGCAGAAGAAAAAGAAGAAACCCACCGCCCCGCCCAAATCAGCACAGCCTGATGAACCGCCAAAGATGCCCATTTCCGCTGCTGAGGCAAAGCGTCAGAAGAAGCTTGATAAGATCAACCAGGAATTTGAGAAGAAGCTTAAAGACCGTGGTATTGACCCTGCAACCGGTGCTTTTGTTGGCAAGGGCGGCAAGAAAAAATAATCACAATGTCATAATACATATGAAAAGCAGCGGTTGCCAAATGGTATCGCTGCTTTTATCTTGAAATGGAGATGGATTTATGCAGAATCGTTCCGCTACCAAAGCTGTTAGTCGCTGTTCCCTGAATCTATTGGTTTTCTTATTGGTTTCCACATTTCTCCCCATGCTGTTCGCTCTGGTTTTTAAACTGGTCACACACTCGGAGACGCTTACCAATAACGAGTCCCTGTTTTGCAACTATCTTGCAATGTATGGCGTCGCTTTTCCGCTGTATCTGCTGCTGAGCAGGTCCATGGAGAAATCTGCGCCCGAAAAGCATACGATGTCTGTCGGAAGTTTTCTCATCTGCCTCATGATTTGTATCGCGCTGATGATCGTCGGCAATCTGGTCGGCAATGTCATCAATTTGGTGCTAACGACTCTTTTTTCGGATCTCAACGCATTTACCCTGAATGACTTTGTATTCAATGACAGCCCATACTTCTTCCTTGTGCTGGCAGTCATATGCGCTCCAATCATCGAGGAAATTCTCCTTCGCAAGGTCTTTATCGACCGCGTGAGAAAATACGGCGATGGCTGGGCAATTCTCCTTTCGGGATTGCTTTTTGGTCTGCTGCACGGTAATTTCACCCAGTTTTTCTATGCTGCGCTGCTAGGGGCATTTCTCGCATTTATTTATATCAAGACCGGCAAGCTGCAATACACCATTGCCATGCATATGATTCTCAATTTTATCGGCTCGGCTGTGCCGTTGATGCTGCTGCGCAATGTAGATACCTCTGTTCTGCTTTCAGAGAATGCCACGGAAGCAGAAATCCTTGCGATGCTGCCTGATCTGATCCCTTTGCTGCTCGTTGTCGGCATTGAGTATCTGATTGCATTTGCCGGAATCATCCTGCTTTGTTGCTCGTTCCGCCAGTTTGAATTGGAGCCGCCTGCGGAAAAGACTCCTGCAAGTTATATTTTCCGCAGCATTCCTCTGTGGCTGTTTATCGTTGTCAGCCTTGCAACTTTTATCATCGCAATGATATAATTCCACAAAAACATCTTGACATTTCCAAGAAGAAATAGTATAATATAACCATTGGGAAATATGACATACAATACAATATTTCATTTATGGAGGGTATCAAAATGCTATTCGGTTCTGCTTCTGCAAAAAACACTGTTCTTGCCGGTGATTATGCCGGCTGTCGCGTGTTTCGTATGTCCGCTACCTGTGCGTATATTTCGGGCACGATGAAAAAAATGGACGACGTCCGTTTAAGCCCTGAAGAAGTCGCTAGCTATGAATTGCTCACGGAAGATATGATTCGATCGGGCAACTCCCTGCTGCTGACCGGTTCCCTGGATCCCGGCTGCTTGACTTCTCTGCGCCTGAATGCCACACCGCAAAAACAGGCGAAGGGCATCTACACGCTGGCATTAAAATTCAATGACGGCAAACGTGCGCTGATCGAGGTGGATGAGAAAATCTACACCACGATTGTCCGCAGAATGTCTGCGCAGTAACAAAAATCGACAGCTCCTGTGATACCACAGGAGCTGCTTTTTTGATATTGTATTATTCCGTGATGCCTGCTATCATTTTGAGAATGACAACTGCATCACCACTATTGACACCTTCGGATCCATCTGCCTCAGCCTGAAGCATTCCTTGCTCGCTGATGACCGCTGTTCTGTCCTCTGAAAGGAAACGATTCAGCAAAATCACATCATTGACCTTTACGAAGCCATCGCAGTTAACATCGCCCACTAACAGTTCCGGCTGGTCAGGAATTGTACCTTTTTTCACAAACTGCCATGCGTCCATACGAATGCCTGCATTTGAGAACACAAAATAGAGATCATGGGTGCCACCGATCTCTGCTACCGCATCATTGGTGACGGTCAACATCTGTGTAGGGTTATCAAATGCAATGAAAGTCAGAAGCGCACCTGTGGGGCTGTCAAGACGAACCTCTACCGTGCCGCTACCCTGCACACTTGCCGCAAAGGTCACAGGAGTATCCACCACGGGAGCAGAAGCGTTATCGCCGCCTACCACAGGAGAAGCAAAAAATTCAATTGCATCATCAGCGGCAATGTATTTGAAATCGGCAAAGTCAGAAATATAGATTCTATCCCCATCGCCCAGACCATTCCAGATATTCTTCAGTCCATCTGCCCACTCACGGGTATTGGTCAGCTCCACGGAAAGGTCAAAGCTGTATTTTTCGTTCACCACCATAGTATCTATCACAAACGTAACGGTTGCATCATCGCTGACAGTAAAATAGCCCACATTCTGGAGCATTTCTGCACCGTTCATATCACAGGTGATGCTGTAATTGCCTGTGCCGCTGATATCCACGCTGCCGGTACATTTTGCGCCCGACTTTGTGGTAGGATGCATGGAAACCGTCGCGGCTTTGTCGATCTGCTTGACGATAATGTTATAGGTAATGCTGTCGATGGCAGTAAGGGCAAAATCTGCGGGCTCTGCCACGATATCGGCATTTTCCGATTTGGTAAATTCCACGCCCTTCACACTATACCATGCACCGTCAGAATCTGCAAGAACGGTCGGTGCTGCTGCGTTGGTCAAATCATAGGCGATATCGGCAGTGTTGTTGAGTTCGGCGGCCATATTCTCATCAAAGGGAGATACGGGCACGGCTGCGGAAAGTCCTTTTTTGGTGCCACCTGTTTTTTCAATGGTGACAGTTGATTCATCCACATTAATTCTATCCACACAAAGGCTGCGGTAGCTGCCCGGGATGCCCATACCTTGCTTGAGCTCCAGCGTGTGATAGAAGATGTAATACTCGCCCTTGAATTTATGCAGATGCGTATGATTATTGGAATAATCAAAGCCTACAGCCCCCGGATTCTGGAAATACTCGCCTTTCATCTCCCAACTGGTGGGGTCAAGGGGCGTTTTCGTTGTCATATACACCATGCTGCAGCCAGACGGCACGGGGCAATCGTAATCCCAGCGCTGGGAATGGTCGCTCCAGTCGGTGTTATAGGTATACACAAAGGTACCGTTGATGTAATTCAGCTCACTTGCCTCAAAGTGGTATGGCGCAGGGATCTCCGCAAATTCGCTGTCAAAAGAAAGCATATCCGCACCAAGTCGCACAATGCGATTGGAGCCAGGCATATAATCGCTGCCGTCAGATGCCTGCCCTGCACCGAATGACAGCCAGCCGACACCGTTTTCATCAATCACAGCACCGGGGTCAAAGGGATTGGGGCAATCAGTCAGACCTGGAGTACTTGTGCTGATCAGTGGCTTGCCCAAGGGATCTTCCCACGGGCCAACAGGGTCAGTGGATGTGATGACGCCAACGCCTACGCCGTTATTGGAAAAATACATATAGAAGTGCGTTTTGCCGTCCTCTTCCTCGCGGGAAACGACGGTAGGTGCCCATGAATTCATGATCCAAGGGGCGATCTCTCCGATGTTGATCTCTCCGTGATACACCCAGTTCGTCATATCATCGGTGGAGAAAACCAACATGGATTTGATTTTCTCGTAGGTATTGTCCTTATCTCCGCCTGCAATCTCATACTGCTGATGGTCATTGGTACCATAAAGATACAACCTGCCGTTATACTCCACGGCGGTAGGATCGGCACAGAAAAACTGCGAGGAAATCGGATTATTATAACGGGTATTCTTGTAGCTGTTGCTGCTGATATCAGCATTGTCGATGGTTATGCCATCTGCAAGAGATGCAACGGCATCACTGATGGAAATCGCGGTATCCTCTGCCGATGCACGAAAAGACAGCCCAGTTACAGCGGTTGTGATCCCGGTCATAAGGGCAGCAAATCGCCGCCATGCTTTCGATTTCATACTCATTCCTCCTACAAAATTGCAAATATACTTGCATATTCAACGGGTTTATGCTACAATTATTATAGCACAGCAAACTGAAAAGAAATAGTAAGGATAGGACATCATTTAGCACAAATCGGACAAAGGATGTGTCGCCATGATCGAGATGCCGCTGCGGATTTTTACACAATCGGAAACATTTCCGTTTTATATTCACTATGGACAACACGAGGATGACGATTGCTTCATCCACGGGCACACAGACTTCTCGGAGCTGGTCATCGTGCTGGATGGCGTTGCAGATCATGTGGTCGGTGCGGTTTCATACCCTGTCACCAAGGGTGAAGTATTTGTGATCAACAACGGCACAGTGCATGGATACCGCAACGCAAGAAACTTCAAAATCTGCAACATTATGTTTCAGCCGCACAATATGTTTTCGCCGACCAGTGACATACGCCAATCCATGGGGTTTCAGGCATTATTCGTTGTGGCACCGCATTATCTGCAAAACAATCAGTTTCACAGTCGCCTGACGCTTTCTCTGGACGATTTTGCTTTCGTGCGACGCCTGCTGGACGAGATGCTTGCAGAATTCCAGCAGAAACACGAGGGGTGGCAAACGCTGTTGTCTGTGATGTTTATTCAGCTTTGTATACTGCTTTCACGGCATTACCGTGTGGATCAAAATGAGCATCACTCCGATGTTTTCAAACTGTCACGCACGATTGCCTACATTGAAAAGCACTATGCCGAGGATATCACATTGGCAGACCTGGTGCAAACATCCGGTTACTCTGAACGGCAACTGACCCGATTGTTTCACAGCACATTTGCCGCATCGCCAAAGCAATATATTACCAAACTACGAATCCAGAAAGCACAGCAGCTTCTTCCTGACCCGTCCCACAGCATTGGCGAAGTCGCATGGAGCTGCGGCTTCGCCGATCAGAATTATTTCAGTCGGGTATTTCGCAGCGAAACAGGCGAAACGCCAAGTGCATATCGGCACAGACGAAAAGAAAAATCCCATGAATAGACAAAAATGAAGCCCCGAAGCAACAATCGTCAGCAACTTCGGGGCTTGTTGAACATACGCAATCGGGCACATGGATCAGCATATACCGTAACTATGCTGTATATGGCATTATATTACGCCGTTGATTTTCAGGATTGCGGCGACACACGCGCCCATAATCAGTACAGAAAGGACGCCTGTGATGATACTTGCCTTCATATTGTGCTTTTCGGTCGTGGCAGGCAGCAGATGCAGCATACGCAAGGCACGGGTAAATGGCTTGTAAATCAACATGGTAATTGCTGCATTCAGGGTGGATTTTACCAGATTGAAGGGCAAGAATACGGTAGTGAGCATCCCTGCGACCTGCTCGCGGGAAACACCCATGTACAGCGGCGTAATGAGATAATTCCATAGAAGCATACCGGTTGTCATGGCAGCGATACCGCAGAGCAAGCCAAGGATTGCACCGCGTAATGTACGGTGGCGCTGATAGATTCCTGCGGCGGTTACGGTAAACAATGCACTGGAAATGGCATTCATCACCATACCAATTACGCCGGTATCGCTGGTAGGAAGCTCTAGCAGTGCGGTTACCAGACTAAGGGCAAGTGCTGCTGGCGGACCGTAGAGAAATCCACCCAGGGTGAGAAAGACATCTTTGATCTCGTAGCTCAAAAAGCCGAACAGCTTGATTTTGATGAGATACAAGGAAAGGTAGCCGATGGCCGCGAGCAGGGCGAGAATACACAGCTTTTGCAGTTGCGCAGAACGGTTCTGCTTGACAGGGGTTGCAGATGTTTGCTTAGAATTCTGAGTCATAAAAAAATCTCCTTTCAAAAAAAGCGTACCCGTTTTCTTCGGAAAACAGGTACGCTTCGCTAAACAAATATAGTGATACCGCACTTGTTTCTCCCATCCGGATTGTAACCGTCGGTATCGGAATTGCACCGATTCATGCCCCATAGGGCTTGCGGACTGTACCGCCGATGAGGAATTGCACCTCGCCTCGAAACAAATATATTCACTGAAAGTCGCAAAAAAGTGAAGGTTTACGCTTCGGAATCCGAATCATCCTCAACCACATCAGCCTCGCTGATGGTGTTATAGTCGAACTCCAAATTCTCGTTGCAATGGGGGCAGAGCATACTGCCCTGCTCAAGCATATGCTCGTCAATAATGATCTGTGCCTCGCAGCTCGGGCAAGTTACCTCATACTGCTCCTGCACATCGTCATCGTCATCATCATAACTGCGGATGACCGAACCGAAGGCATCGTCATCGTCGAAGGAATCAAGCCAATCGCTGTCATCTTCGTCATCTTCGTCATCTTCGTCATCGTCATCCTCATCATCTTCATCGGGCTGATAGAGGTCGTACTCCACATCGCCCAGATCCTTATCAATGATATCGCAAAGCTCGGTCAACTCATCAATCTGCGCCTGCAATCTGCCGATTTCGTTTGCCATGTCTTCCATGACCTCTGCCATCTGCAACAGTGCACGACCTTCCTTTGTGGTTGTGTCCAGATCCATACCATGGAGCAGACCCATCATATATGAAACTTTCTTATCCAGCATTGCGAATCATCCTTTCATAACATGAATTAATTACGCGGCAACGTACAGGGGATTATGCACGCTCCATGTACTCGCCGGTACGGGTATCCACGCGGATCATGTCACCCTCATCAATGAACAGCGGCACACGAATCTCAGCGCCAGTTTCCAGAACAGCGGGCTTGGTAGCATTGGTTGCGGTGTTGCCCTTAAAGCCCGGCTCGGTATTGGTGACCTGCAGTTCCACAAAGAAAGGAGCTTCCACGCCAAACACATTGCCCTTGTAGGACAGAACCTTGACTTCCATCTCCTCCTTCACGAAAGCAAAGCTGGGACCGAGGATATCCTTACTGATCGGGATCTGCTCATAGGTCTCAAGATCCATGAAGTAGTACAGTTCGCCATCGTTGTAGCTGTACTGCATATCTCTGCGCTCAACATATGCGGTAGGGAACTTTTCAGTGGGGTTGAAGCTACGCTCCACAACGGCACCGGTAATGACATTCTTGTACTTCGTACGCACAAAAGCGGCACCCTTACCGGGCTTAACGTGCTGGAATTCAACAACCTGGACCACCTGACCGTCCATTTCAAACGTCATACCATTTCTGAAATCGCCTGCAGAAATCATGAAAAAACCTCCAATAAAAGTAAAACGGCAGGATACCGCCGCTTTATAGATTACTGACCGCGATGTTACACAGACTACAAAAACACCGCTATATCGTAGTTATTATACAGCAAATCACTCTCTATTGCAAGACTTTTGCACAAAAAACCACATTTCGTACAAATCCTGATATCCTGGCAAATTGCATTTGAGCATTTCGACGAATGCACAAATCTACGAAAACAATGGCATACTCTGCGGCAGCCCGCAATGGCTGCTTGCCCCCATGCGGTGCTACAAGATCCGTTTATGAGTCATACGCCGTAATGCTGCACCACAAAAAAGCATTGACAAATCCGCAAAATACTGGTATCATTAATAGGTAATGCTTTCACATTTCCAAGCCAAACAGATTATGAAATGAGGTAATGTAAGATGTCTCAAAACTACAATGCAGCCATGCTTGCCCTTGGACAGGCACCCTCTGTGATCCGTGAAACTTTTGAATACGGCAACCGCCGTGCAAAGGAAATCGGCAGAGAAAACGTATTTGATTTCAGTCTGGGCAATCCCAGTGTCCCCACGCCGCAATCCGTGCAGGATACGATTTGCCGTCTGGTAAACACCTGTGACCCCATCGCTCTGCACGGCTATACCTCTGCAATCGGTGCTGAATCGGTGCGTGCTGCCATTGCCGCCAATCTCAATGAGAGGTTCGATGCCAGGCTTTCCGCTGCGGATCTGTACATGACCTGCGGTGCGGCAGCTTCTCTGACCATTACGCTTCACGCCATTCTCAATCCGGAAGATGAGTGCATGACCTTTGCACCGTTCTTCCCTGAATATCGTGTATTCGCAGAGAAAACGGGGGCGACCTTCACGGTCATTCCGGCAGATACCGATTCCTTCCAAATGAATCTGGAAGCGTTTGAAAAGATGATTTCCGAAAAGACGAAGGCTGTCATCATTAACACGCCGAACAACCCAACCGGAGTTGTTTACACAGAAGAAAATCTCAATGCGCTGTGCAAATTGCTCCGCGAGAAATCTGCGGCATACGGTCACCCGATTTATCTCATTGCCGATGAGCCTTACCGTGAGCTGGTATATGACGATTCCACCGTAGTACCCTATCTGACAAAGCTCTATGACAACACCTTCGTTTGTTATTCTTACAGCAAGTCGCTTTCTCTGCCCGGCGACCGTATTGGTTACATTGTGGTTTCTCCAAAGATGGAGGACAACCGCACCATGTACGCTGCTGTTTGCGGTGCAGGCCGTTCCCTCGGCTTTGTATGCGCCCCCAGCATGATGCAGCAGGTCATTGCCGAAAATCTTGGCATCACGGCGGATCTGAATGTATATCGTAAGAACCGCGATCTGCTTTACAATGCGCTGACCGAATACGGTTTTCGCTGCATTTACCCGGATGGCGCATTCTATCTGTTTGTACAGGCGCTGGAGGACGATGCAAAGGCATTCTGCCAAAAGGCCAGAGAGATGGAGCTGCTCCTTGTGCCCTCTGATTCCTTTGGCTGTGAGGGCTTTGTGCGTCTCTCCTACTGCGTGTCCACAGAAATGATTGAGCGTAGTCTGCCTGCTTTCAAAAAGCTTGCAGAATCTTACCGCTGAGTTACCATATCTCAAAAAAAGCCTGAGAAGCCTTGTGACTTCTCAGGTTTTTTGTACCGGATTGGTTATTCTGACAGACTTTCATCGCATATCAGCATTGCAAATCTTGTCTGTAGTGAACGGTATCAACAGCAATCCGTCACATACCGAAGAACCCGCATCTACGCACCTGTTATTTGCAGATATCGCCGTAGCACTGCGGGCGACGGTCACGAAACAACCCCCAGTTCAAACGCTCTGCGGCGATCTCGGACAAATCATATGTGTGCATAAGAACGGCTTCGTCGGTGCGCCCTGCTTCCGCAACGATTGCACCTGTGGCATCCGTTAGAAACGATGTGCCATAAAAACGAAGGGAGGACATCTGACCACCGTTTTTCACGCAAGGGGTGACCGACTCAGTACCGATGCGGTTTGCGGCGATCACGGGCATGATATTTGCTGCAGCGTGGCCCTGCATGGTTCGCCGCCAATGCCCCGCGCTATCGCAATCCAAAATCGGCTCGGATCCGATGGCAGTGGGAAAAAAGCACAGTTCCGCACCGTTGATTGCAAGGCTGCGTGCGGTTTCAGGGAACCATTGATCCCAGCAGATGCCTACACCAATAGCTGCATATCGGGTTTGCCATACGCGAAAGCCCGTATTGCCCGGTGAAAAGTAAAACTTCTCCTGATAGTAATGGTCATCTGGAATATGTGTTTTCCGGTATACGCCCATCAGTGAACCGTCGGCATCGATCACCGCCACGGAATTGTACAGGCAATTGCCGTCTTTCTCATAAAAACTGACAGGCAGCACCACGGCAAGTTCCTGTGCAAGGCGCATACAAAGCTGCACCGCAGGATTCTCAAGGGTAGGTGCGGCGTAATCATAGTAGTCATATCTGCGTTCCTGACAGAAATAGGGCCGTTCAAACAGTTCAGGCAATAAAACGATCTGCGCGCCCTTTACGGCAGCGTCGCGTATCATACGCTCGGCGGTTACAAGGTTTTCTAGCGGGTCGGTACTGCACTGCATCTGGATGGCAGCAACAGTTACGGTACGGTTTTGCTTCATCAGAACACTCCTTTCGGAATCTGCTGCGTAATACAGTGGATATTGCCACCGCCAAGGAGAATCTCCCTGGCATCAATGGGTATCACCTGGCGGTCTGGTGCGACCTCCTGCAAGATACGGCAAGCCTGCGCATCACTCGCACGGTTTTCTCCGCCAAACTGCGGCACAAGCAGACAGTCGTTGGCAAAATAAAAGTTCACATAGGACGCTGCAAGACGCTCACCCAGCACGCGCACCGCCTCCCCCTCGGCAAAGGAATACCCCTGCAAGTCCTCCTCGGTGATACATACGGAATGCTTCGGCACGGGCAGTTTATGAATCTTCAGCGTTCTGCCCCTGGCATCGGTGGATTGCTCCAACACCTGCAAGTCGGCTGTGGACATAGCATACTGCGGGTCGGATTCGTCATCGCACCATGCAAGCACGACCTCAGCAGGGGCGACAAATGCGCAAACATTGTCGATATGCTCATTGGTTTCGTCCTGATAGATGCCGTGGGGTAGCCATATCACCTTTTCTGCGCCGAGATAACGGCAAAGCTGCTGTGTGATCTGCGCTTTTGTCATATGCGGATTGCGCCCCTTGCTCAGCAGACAAGCCTCGGTCACAAGCAGCGTCCCCTCCCCGTCCGAATGAATGGCACCGCCTTCCAACACAAAGGGATGTGCATCATAGCAGGGAATCTGCAAAGCGCGACAGATGGAAGAAGCCGCCGCATCATCGTTTTGATAATCGGTATACAGGCCATCAACCGCGCCGCCCCACGCATTGAATGCCCAATCTATGCCGCGCACAGCACCTGTGGAATCTATTACAAAAGTTGGAGCGATATCTCTTGCCCATGCATCGTCGGTGTGAATCTCCAACAGATGAACGGTATGGGGCAGCATCTGCTGTGCCGTTGCTTTCGTGGTCGCACTGACCAGAACGTAGACCGCCTCATGCTTTGCAAGATGCGTAATGATCTCGGCAAAGGCTTTGCGCGCCGGCGTGGGGTCATTGCCCCATGAGCCGGGGCGTTCGGGCCAGACGAGTATGGTACCGTGATGGGGTGCGTACTCGGCAGGCATAAAAAAGCCGTCTTGTTTTGGTATACTCATGAATCGTTGTTACTCCTGTGCTGCTTCTTTCAGCAGAATATACTGTGCGGTCAGGAAAAAATCCTGCAGATCTTTGGCAGAAAGTCCCCGTGCGACAAACAAATCGTCCCATACAGCAGCCATGGCTGCAATATCTTCATTTTCCACATGGAAGTAGCCTGTGTTCAAATCAATGCCGACAAACACACCGTTTTGCGTCTGATAGGTCATGATTAGCGGATTTACGGAGTAATCCGGGTAATCCGGCTGCTCCATGACATTCAGCTTCATGATCTCGGAAAATTCCGCATTATTCAGAGCTTTCGGGTGATACTTCTTACGAAAATACGCATCCAATTGCGCGCCGCTGATACGGTTTGGACGCATATGGGCATGATGGTTCTGCCAGAGCGTTTTCCATTCGTTCATCTGCGCTTTTGTGACGGGTGCGGTAATCATGGGATCATCCTCCTGTTACGACAGTCTGTCCTTAAAATCTTCATAATCAAATTCCTTAACGATTTCGCAATTGCCATTTTCATGCTGCAGCACAATAGCAGGCAGCGGCATTCCGTTAAAGGTATTGTTCTTGACCATGGAATAGATTGCCATATCCTCAAAGGTCAGGCGGTCACCGATCTGGACCGGATGGTCAAAGCTATAATCGCCGATCACATCACCTGCAAGACAGGTGCGCGAGGAGAGCCGGTACGCATAGGGCTTTTCGCCCCACTTCCCTGCGTTTTGCAGCGGCGGACGGTAGGGCATTTCCAGCACATCGGGCATATGGCAGGCTGCGGATGCATCCAGAATCAGCACGGAGATATCGTTCTCGACAATATCCATGACAGTGGTATCAAGATAACCTGCGCTGAGCGCAATGGCTTCTCCCGGCTCCAGATACACCGCAACACCGTACTGTGCGCGGATGCGGCGGATCAGCTGAACGAGCCCATCCACATCGTAATCTTCACGGGTAATATGATGTCCGCCGCCGAGATTCAGCCATTTCATTCGGGGAAGATACTGTCCGAATTTTTTCTCAAAGGCGGCAAAGGTGGTGATGAGTGCATCGGCATTCTGCTCACAGAGGGTATGAAAATGCAGACCCTCGACGCCGGAAAGCAAATCGGGACGAAAATGCTTGAGGGGCACGCCCAATCGCGAACCCGATGCACAGGGGTCATAGATGGCATGGTCGCCCTGGGTAGAGCATTCGGGATTGACACGGATCCCCACGCTCACATTTGCATTTTCCCAGATGGCACGGTGCGCCTCCAACTGTCGGAAAGAATTGAAGCTGATATGGTCACAAATTTTGCAGAGAGTCGTCATCTCATCGACGGTATATGCAGGGGAAAAAACATGGGTCTCCTTGCCGAACTGCTCGTACCCCAGCTTTGCCTCATATAATCCGCTGGCAGTAGTGCCGCTGATATATTCTGCGATCATAGGATACACGGCAAAGCACGAAAAGGCTTTCTGTGCCAGTAAAATATGACAGCCGCTTGCCCGTTCAACCTGCTGCAAAAGCTCCAGATTGCTCCGGAGCTTTGCGATATCAACAATGTAGCACGGGGTCGGCAATTCTGCGCGACGCATCACTCCACCGTAGCGGGTGCTTCATCGACCACCCACGGCAGGCCAAAACGATTGAGCATATCCATAAAGGGATCGGGGTCAAATTCCTCGATGGTACGGGCACCCGCATTGCGCCATGTGCCATTGGCAACCAGCGCGGCACCAATCATGGCAGGAACGCCTGTGGTGTAGGAAATCGCCTGAGAGCCAAGCTCACGGTAACACGCCTGATGGTCGCATACATTGTAGATGTAGATGGTTTTTTCTTTGCCATCCTTGATACCCGTAAAGATGCAGCCGATGTTCGTTTTGCCCACGGTACGGGGGCCCAGGGATGCAGGATCGGGAAGCAACGCTTTCAGGAACTGGATGGGGACGATCTCGACGCCGTTGAAGTTGATGGGCGATGTGGAGAGCATACCGACATTTTCAAGGCACTGCATATGCGTCAGGTAGCTTTGACCAAAGGTCATGAAGAAACGGATGCGCTTGACCGAAGGGATATTCTTTGCAAGGGACTCGATTTCCTCATGGTGCAGCAGGTACATATCCTTTTTTCCCACCTGCGGAAAATCATACTCGCGCTTGATCTCCATGGGCTTGGTTTCCACCCATTTGCCGTTCTCCCAGTAGGAGCCGTTGGCAGAAACCTCACGCAGATTGATCTCAGGATTGAAATTGGTTGCAAAGGGGTAACCGTGATCGCCGCCGTTGCAATCCAGAATATCAATATAGTGGATCTCGTCAAAGTAGTGCTTGAGGGCATAAGCGGTAAACACAGAGGTCACGCCCGGATCAAAGCCGCTGCCCAGCAATGCGGTCAAGCCTGCTTTTTCAAACTGCTCGTGATATGCCCACTGATAACTGTAATCAAAATAAGCCGTAAAGCCCTTTTCCTTGCATCGTTTTTCATATGCCGCACGCCACACCGGTTCGTCGATATCCTCCGGCTCATAGTTTGCGGTATCCACATAATGCACGCCTGTTTCCAGACAAGCCTCCATAATGGTCAGATCCTGATAGGGCAATGCCAGATTCAGCACCAGAACAGGTTCATAGGCACGAATCAGCTTGACGACTGCATCTTTATTGTCCGCATCCACAGTTGCCGTGGTAATCACGGTGGCGGTTTTGCCCTCTGCCTCAATTTTCGCTTTCAACGCATCGCACTTGGATACAGTACGGCTGGCAATGCAAATCTCGGTGAACACTTCGCTGTACTGGCAGCACTTCTGAATAGCAACGGATGCTACACCGCCGCAGCCGATAATCAACACTTTGCTCATTTGTTTTCCTCCAAATTATAGTTTCATTCGTCACGGTTTTTCATGCGGTCTTCTGCTTCTTCCAGCAGATCTTCCACATAGCGCGGCAACATAAAAGCGCCGTTATGGAGATTTGTGGTATAATACCATGTCTTAATCTTACGCTTTTTCCAGCGTTTGGGATCAAAATCATGGATGGGATGATACTTCTTCGAGGCAAATCCGAACAGCCAGTAACCAGACGGACAGGTCGGAATATGCGCCTGATACACACGGCACACAGGAAAAGAACGAAACGCCTTACTGTGCATGGAACGGCACGCCGCCTCATCCTCATCAAAGAAGGGGCTGCCATGCTGATACACCATAATGCCGTCATCCTTCAGGGCTTTATAGCACAGACCATAGAATTCTTTGGTAAACAACCCTGCGGTATGTCCAAATGGGTCGGTAGCATCGTTGATAATCAGGTCATACTCTCCGTGACGGGTACGCAATGCGCGCAATCCATCTTGATTATAGATGGTCACACGGGGATCATCCAGGCCCTTGGCATTATCCGGAAAGAACTCACGGCAGACATCCACGAACATTTCATCGGGCTCTACCACATCTATGACTTCAATCTCGTCATAGTACGAGAGCTCACGGGCAACGCCGCCATCTCCTCCACCGATGACCAAAACGCTTTTCACATCGGGATGCACGGACATGGGCACATGAACAATCATCTCATCATAGATGAACTCGTCCTTCTCGGAGAAGATCACGCTGCCGTTGGATACCAAAAAACGCCCAAACTCCGCAGATTCAAACACATCAATCCGCTGAAAATCGCTTTGCCCGCTGTATAACTGCCTGTCGCAGCGAATGGACATTTTTACATTATGGGTATACAGTTCAGAAAACCAGAATTCCACGAAACCTCGCTCCTTTCTTCATCGCTCGGTCAGCACATTCAGCTTTTCGACCTTCGGATCCTCCATGCCCTGCATGGAACAGCCCTTATCCTTCGCATAGCAAATGTACTCTAAAACATCCTTGGTGATGATCTCTCCTGGCGCAAGGATCGGGATGCCCGGCGGATAGCACATCACAAACTCACCGCAGATTCTGCCATTTGTTTGCTCCAGCGGCAGCATTTCTTTCTTTGCATAAAACGCCTGCTGGGGTGTTGCAACTACCTGGGGCGAAATATACTCCAGGCTGAGCATACCTGTGGTATCACGGGTATACAGGCGTTTGATATCTGCCAGCGCACCCACCAACCGTTCGATATCCTGCATACGGTCACCAATAGAAATGTACGCAAGAATATTACCGATATCGCCAAACTCAATCTGGATATCGTATTCATCGCGCAGCAGGTCATAAACCTCGATCCCTGCAAGACCGATTTCGCGGGTAAAGACAGAAAGCTTCGTCACATCGTAATCAAAGGCACTGGTGCCATTGCAGATTTCTCTGCCATAGGCATAGTAGCCACCGATCTCGTTGATCTCCTCACGGGCATACTCTGCCATGGTCATGACCTTGCCAAAGGACTGCTCGCCGCGCAGTGCCAGATTGCGTCGGGAAATATCAAGGCTTGACATCAGCAGATAGGACGCACTGGTGGTCTGCGTCAAATTGATGATTTGCTTGACATAACCCTCATTGACGGTATCATTGAGCAGAAGCAAAGAACTCTGTGTTAAGCTCCCCCCCGATTTATGCATCGACACTGCAGCCATATCTGCACCTGCTGCCATTGCAGAAACGGGAAGCGTATCATTAAAATAAAAATGCGTACCGTGCGCTTCATCGGCAAGCACCATCATGTGATGTGCGTGTGCAAGTTTTACGATCGAACGCAGATCAGAACAGATACCGTAATAGGTAGGGTTATTGACAAACACAGCCACAGCATCGGGATTTGCAAGGATTGCCTGCTCTACTTGTGAGACCTCCATACCCAATGCAATGCCGATACGCGGCTGCACATCAGGATTGACATACACGGGAATTGCGCCGCAAAGCACAAGCGCATTGATGACACTTTTGTGGACATTGCGGGGCACGATGATCCTATCCCCTGCTTTACAGGCAGAAAGGATCATACTTTGCACGGCTGAGGTGGTTCCACCCACCATAAAAAACGCATGGGCTGCACCAAAGGCATCTGCTGCCAGATTCTCCGCTTCCAGTATCACCGAAACGGGATGGCAGAGATTATCCAGTGGCTTCATGGAATTCACATCAATGCCCACGCATTGCTCGCCCAAAAGCTGTACCAGCTCGGGATTGCCTCGCCCACGCTTATGACCGGGCACATCAAAGGGTACCACACGCTGGCGGCGCAACTGTTGCAACGCCTCATACACGGGCGCACGCTTTTGCTTTTCCAGATTCATTCCTTTTCCTGACCTCTACTATAAATAGTCCCTGCTTGATTGCAACAAATCATTGCAAAAACAGAAAAAGGCAGCCTGCAAGCCATCGCAATAGAGGCGGTGAAACCACCGCAGCAAAGGATTTTTGATACCTTGCAGTCGCCCTCACACATCATATCCATGATGGGAATTTTCAAATCAATTTGATTATATCACACATCGCAGTTGCTGTCAAGCATTTTGTCTAAAATTGCCGTAATTTCACCCACACCGCAGGCAAAACAACATTCAAACTGCCCGAAATTTTCGGAATGGATGCACCTATCATTATGAGACTGCTTTTGACCTTACCGCATGACTAGCATCAAATGCATATATGATGCATGATGACGCGAGTGGCATGGTATAATCCGCGAATTTGTCGCTTTTGCGGCGGAAACCGAGCGTTTTCCCCTTGACAATCGCACAGATTTGTGATATAGTATCAACTGTACGGATTCTGTTGCAAAGGAGGCAAGGCATGAAACAGCCGGGCACAAAAACCATCACAGAGAACCGCAAGGCACGGCATGACTATTTCGTGCTTGAGACTTTTGAAGCAGGCATTGAACTTGTGGGAACGGAAGTAAAATCCATACGGCAAGGCACCGTGAATCTCAAGGATAGCTGGTGTACCATTGATGATGGCGAACTGTGGATCCGCGGAATGCATATTTCCCCTTATGAAAAGGGTAATCTCTTTAACCGCGACCCGTTGCGTGTCCGCCGATTGCTGATGCACAAGCGCGAAATCCTGAAGCTTTTCGGCACGCTCAAGCAGCAGGGTCTGACACTGATTCCTCTGTCACTTTACTTTCGCGACAGCAAAGTAAAGGTGCAGCTTGGTCTGTGCAAGGGCAAGAAGCTCTATGATAAGCGTGAATCTGCTGCAATTCGTTCTGCAAACCGTGAGATCGACCGGACGATCAAATCCAAGAATCAGTAGAGCATTCACAAAAAATTTTCCAGACAGGTTTTGCCTTCATAGGCTCTGTTTTTTCGGGTATCATAACATCATATCAGGACACAGAATCCCTGTATTCCCAATTATGGGGGCGTAAAGGTTTCGACGGGGGTTGTGAAGTCTGAACGGCGAGTCGGGGCGCACTGCCCGTAAACGGTGCAACTTTATAAATTTAAACGAGAATAATCATTCCGTTCTGATGGCCGCTTGAGGCCGTCCGTCTGCCCGGATTTGACCACAGATCCGGTGTCAGGCGTCGATATGTGGTGAACGACTGCGGTACACGCTCATAACCGCTGTTGTACCATGAGCTACCAATATACGCAGCCTGTTTGTTGGCGGCGTATAAAGGGAATGTAATGAACAAACTACACTCGTAGATGTTTGGATGAATCGGCTTTCGGACAGGAGTTCAATTCTCCTCGCCTCCACCACATTAGTACCGCAATTTTGATACAATCAAAGTTGCGGTGCTTTTATTTTATAAAGTCGTGTAGATGCGTTGCTTTTCGGTGAAAAGGAAAACGATTGGTTTTGAGGGAAACAGCCTGAAACCGCTGAAATTAGGTTTATGTCCAGTTGGTTGCGTTCAATCGGAAACGATAGCAAAGTAATCGTTGACTTTAGAGCCGTTTTTGAAGGTATAGGGTGCATTTTCTGGATAATAGTGCGAAAAGGGATAAAATTGCCCAAAAGGGACTGCGACAGCCGTGTGAGAATCTATCATCACACGGCTATCGCAGTCCCTACTTTTATACTTCTGTTCCGTTCCGGAGTGTGAATGTCAGTTTGCCGTCTATTCCCACAGTGACCTTCTCCGCAAGCGTCAAATAAATGACCTCCAATCACAAAAGATGAGGCTAGACAGAAAAATATGCAGTCCGTTCTTCTCAATGTGGATATCTGAGCTATGCTGCGGTACTGTCAATGGCACGATTGCAGGTGGTTTTTCAATGCATTGCTCACGAAGAAGCCGCCGATGGTAGTAATATGTGGCAGGTTTGATTCCGTTCTCGGCACACCATTGGCGGACACTCATTCCGCTTGCCTGCTGTACTTCGATTTGCGCTGACCATTCCTGCAGGCGTACCTCCTGCTTAATCGCTCTGATTGGTGTTGTTTTCGGTTCCATGCTGATGCCTCCTGTGTCTGTTTTGCCCTAACTTACTCCATGGACTGATTTAGAATCTCCTAAACAGTCTTTGGATCTGCTGAGAGTACATTATACCTTTTTAGACACGGGGAGGCTAGGCACAGGGGATTTGACGGTTACGCATAATCGCATCAAAAGAGACAAATCCGCACTCCAAGCCGTCGGTCACCATGGGCACACCCCGCAAGCCTTGGGTTGATGCTTACAGGGAATGTTTACTTGCCTTGCTGCACTGTTCTACCGTTTATGATGATGGTGCAATCCGGGATCACTTTCATCGTATATCATGGTGATTATTTACGACAACCTCGCAATCTTCCGGAAGCTCCGAGTAAGCTTCTGCTTCAAATAAATGTGCGGGAGCATTCTCATCAGCAATGATTAAATAGCGAAGATTTTCCATGTCGCTTAGGGAATCCACTGAATATTCGGTAAATTCGGCAAGATACAATGACTCTAAATCCGATTCGCCTTGTAAAACGGACAATGCATCGTTATAATTATCATAAATCCACATATAATGAAAATCATAACAATTCTCGCACATTCTTGGCGGATTTAGATGAATGTCATTTGCAATATCGTAATTTGCGAACTGTATTGTTATGAAGTTTCTTTTTTGTATCAGTATTTCAATTTGCACCTCAGCATATGTAGCTGTATTTTGATAGAAATAATCCTCTAATGAACGTCGTAATATTAATGCCTCACTCAGTGCATTATCATGTTCCAGAACATAGTATTCGATGCGTATATGACGCTCCTCTTTATCAAATCGGACTGACTCCAATTCAAAAGCTGCATATGCCTGCTGTTCCAAAAACTGCCGCAGCTTCCTTTCATCTCTATCCTTATACAAGCGCATGCCGCAACAGAGAAGCAACGCTGCAATGGTAATGGCTACTGCAAATATGGCTCCTTTTTTATGCATATTTTATTCCTCCGCAATCTCCAGAACATTGGCAAACGGTGATAACGCTGACGAATAATCGTCATAATCAATATAAAACTTATCTCCCCATGATGATACTTCCAGCATGGTTTTGTGGCCCACAATTTCAGCCACTTCATCACTGTATTCCAACACACCTGTTATTACCATATAGTGGCCACCAATTTGATTCTGCGGTTCGCCTTTTTCATTATACTGAATTTCGTATATGTTCGCCTCAGACGATGCATAAAGTTGCAACTTCTGTTCCTCATGATAGTAGGCAAACATAGCCGGTATATTGGCTTCTAGCATACTTTTGATTCTGTCAAAGCACTTCTTATTATCGTTCGATATTCTCCACGACGCCTTAAGTGACTGATCATCTGATTCAAAAGCATCATTAAAAGCATCTGTGAATGTTTTGAAGAAATCTATTGTTGGGAAAGGCCATGCTCCGCTAGGGAGATATTCATCCACTACGTCAATATACATGCTGTGTTTTTTATATACACGGATTTCGCTCGCCATCTTTCCAACATAATCCATATATGCAGAGTAGTTGATTGAGCCATCTTCTTCATTCAATTCAAATGGTGCATGATCGAAACCCAACGATTCCCAGTACGCATTCAAGTCAATTCGACCGCTTTGATGTAAATAAACCAATGTATCGCATGCAGCAATTAATCCACAACCGGATTCACCAATGATTCCTCCGTCAATAATAGCACTGCCTAGGATATTGTCGTATGAATCATATTCAACCTCAAAATAATCAGGGTTTCTGAACCATGATTGATTACCACCATAAGAAAGTGTGGTATCATCATGAACATTGCCATGCCAACCATTTATGTCATCATATCTCACTTTCACATAATCAGAGTTGGCCAAACGTGTAATCTTTACATCGGATGTGAGCCTATTGGGGTCAATACCGTCATCAAACCCATCCCCATCCGTATCCGCTTTTGTGGGGTCAGACCGATAAGAAATGTGCTGCAAATACTCACCGGAAGCATGCAGAACCGCAT
>JAEDLR010000022.1 GCA_016295145.1 Oscillospiraceae bacterium | reverse complement strand
TGCAAGCGTTTTGTTGCCGCAGTTCCATGAGGGTATGCAACAGAGCATCCGCAGCCTGTATGCGTTGGGCACGGAGATGTTCAGCCTGCGCCGATACATCCGCCCGGTGCAGCAGAATGAGCTGTTCTGTCAGTTCATCCCCGATTCGATTTACCATGCGCTTGATCTGTTTTGCATTGCCACTGAATACCGTGTCATGATGTCGTATCAGGGTCACCACAGCATCCAATGTCTTACGGTCGCTTTTCAGTTGATGCAGCGTTCGTCTGGCAATTTCCTCACTGACTTGCCCATGACCGTAAAAATGTCCGCCCCGTTCATCCCTGGTAAAGGTATGGGGCTTGCCACTGTCGTGCAGAAAAGCCGCCCAGCGCAAAACCGGTGTAGCAGGAGCAGCAGCCGTCACCTTGCAGCTATGGGTGTAAACATCGTAGGCATGATATGGATTCTGCTGATCGAAGCCTACCATAGGCTGCAACTGCGGCAGCACCGTGCAGATAACATCGGGGTAAGCAAGCAGTAAGCGTTCAGCAGCCTGCCCGCAGAGCATTTTTGTCATTTCCACAAAGATACGTTCTGCGGAGATGTGCTTGAGCAGGTCTTTTTGATGGTGAATCGCTGCATCGGTTTGTGGGTCGATGGTAAAATCCAGCACTGCGGCAAACCGTAGCGCACGCAGAATCCGCAGCCCATCCTCATCAAACCGTTCCGATGGATTTCCCACGCAGGCAATGCATTTCCTTTGCAGATCTTCTGCACCGCCAAAGGGGTCAATCAGACCGCACTGTGGATGATATGCCATGGCATTGACGGTAAAATCGCGCCTTGCCAGATCATCCGTTAAAGAATTGGTAAAAGATACTTGATCGGGTCTGCGGTGATCGGTGTAAGCACCGTCAATGCGGTATGTGGTGATTTCCAAGGGCATATGGTCAAGCATCACCGTGAGTGTGCCGTGCTGCAAACCGGTTTCAATGGTGTGATATCCTGCAAAGCACTGCTGCATCTGTTCAGGCTTTGCATTGGTTGTCAGATCCCAGTCATGGGGTGTGGTACCGCGCAGTGTATCCCGTACACAGCCGCCCACCGCAAAGCATTCAAAGTTGCCCTGACCGAGCAGTTCCATGGCTTTTGTCACCTGGGGTGGCAGTTGAAATTGCAGTTTCATGCTTGTATCATCCTCAATCCTCAAAGCGAAGTGTTGTGCGCTGACCGTCGAAACCACATTGTGTTTCAGCAAAAATCGCCTGTGCATCGGCAAGGTATTCGTTCGGTTCGGGCAGAGAGGGGCTGTAATGGGTCAGCCACATGGATCTTACCTCTGCTTGTTTTGCAAGCTGTGCTGCTTCGGAAAAGGTCATGTGCTGGGTTTCCAGAGCTTTGTCCTGTTTGGATGCATCTCCGTACATCCCCTCACAAATGAACAGGTCAGCGCCTTGTGCCATAGTAGCAATGCGCTCTAGCGGACGGGTATCGGTACAGTATACCACCGATAATCCTTTTCTGGGTGCGCCAAGCACCTGTTGGGGCGAATAAGCAACGCCCTCATATGTGACGGCATTGCCTTTTTGCAAGGTACTCCAGATCGCCATGGGAATCTGATTGTGCTTTGCACGGATGGGATCAAATTTTCCTGCCCGCGGCAGCTGCATACGGTATCCGTAGCAGGGAAGCGTATGCTTAACCGCAAATGCCGTTACCGACAAATCACCTACTGTAAAGGATTCTTGGGGTTGTAAATATTCGTGCAGCTCCAGCGAAAAGGGCAACTCCGGTGCGATCACGCGCAGACCGTTCACAATGCGTTGCAGACCAACGGGGCCGTAAATCGCAAGGGGATCCGTTCTGCCCTCGTTGCCCAGTGAAAGCAGAAGTCCCGGCAACCCGCTGATATGGTCAGCATGATAATGGGTCAGGCAGATGGCGTTGATGGCGTAAAGTGATACGCCTGCTTCCTTGATGGCGATCTGTGTGCCTTCACCGCAGTCAATAAGCATTGCACGACCGTTGCAGCGTAAATAGCAGGCAGTCAGCCACCGGTTTTTTAAAGGTATGGTTCCGCCACAACCGACCAAAACAACATCCAGCATATCAGTTCCTTTCTGTATCACAGCACCCCCACTGGATGCTGCAAATCATTGCTATGTATTATGTATATATAGTATACCCGATTCATGCGGGTTTGTCAATGCCGTGCAGGAAGCCTGTGATCAGGCACACGCTCTACCGGATGCCCCAGGCGCGGCAAAGGCAAGAGGAGCCGATTGCACAATTTCAGGACACAATTGCGCATTGAAACAATGTTGCAAATGTGATAGAATGATACAATAGAGAAAGTTGAAATGGGCGATTGGCTTTGGGATAATACGAGAGGAGTATACGATGAATGATTCTGTTTTGCGCAAAGGAACGGCTTATGCAGCCGCTATTGCCATGATTGCAGGTGGTGCTTCCATGGCAAAACAACAAGTGACATCCGCAGCAGCAGAAACGCTATCGCTGATGTGCCTGGGTGATTCCATCACAGATGGTTTTTGGATGACGGGCGGTTATCGCAACACACTGTGCGATCTGATTACAGAAAACGGGCAGCAGGCACAGGTGGATATGGTAGGCCCCAATTGGGGCGGTACAGGCTATGATACGCAGCACGCAGGTTACAGCGGTTATTCGGTGGATAACATCGCACAGGAGGATTCTATTTCAGGGCAGCGTACAGGCATTTCCAGCTTTATTGATTGGCTGATGACCGACTATCCTGCGGATGTGGTGTTTTTGCAGATCGGAACCAATGATATCCTCAGCTTATATGATCTGGAGCATTACGGTGCAAGACTGGAAGCACTGGTGGATCACATTCTGCCCACATTGCCGGAGGACGGTGCGCTGTATCTGGCAACACTGCCCTGTATGGATGCGACCAATACGCTTTATATCAACGAGTATTATTTTACGGTAGAATCCATGGATGCAGCGGTGGAACAGTGCAATGCCCAGATTCGTGCCCTTGTGGAGAAAAAACGCAGCGAGGGTGCACGCATCATGCTGGCAGATGTGAATGGTGTGCTGGAAAAATCTGATTTGTATGACGGCGTGCATCCCAACGAGGAGGGCTATCGCAAATTGGGTGCATTCTGGTATACGCAGCTTTGTGGCTATTGGAACGGCGCTGTGGATCAACCACAGACGACAGAACCCACCGCAACGACCACTACTACCGAAACCACTACTGCGCCTGCACCGCTGCTGGGCGATGTCAATGCAGATGGCAGCATATCCATGGCAGATGCTGTTGCCATGGCAAGATATCTTGCGGGAAGTGTATCGTCCGACGCCGTTTCTGTTGCACAAGCGGATATGAATACCGATCGGTGCATTTCTGCCGAAGATCTGACATTGCTCAAGCGCAAGCTGATACAGTCCCAATGAAAAAACGCTGTTGTATCTGTAACGATACAACAGCGTTTTGTGTGAATCGGCAATGCTGCACAAAGCCGGTATTGCCTTAATCGGCGTTTACGCGCAGGTATTCCGCAGGATTCTGTCGTTCATCATGGAAGATGACCTCAAAATGCAGATGATTTCCCGTAGAGCGTCCGGTTGTGCCAACCAGAGCGATCAACTGCCCCTTTGTGACAGTCTGCCCCACATTCACCAGAATCTCGTTGCAGTGGGCGTAGAGGGTCTGGTGCCCGTCACCGTGGTCAATCACGATATAGTAGCCGTAGCCGCCGTCATGCCAGCCTGCCGTAATAACCGTGCCGCTTGCTGCGGCAAAAATCTCAGAATTGGCAGGTGCAGCGATATCCATGCCTTTGTGGTTGCGATCGCTGATAAACGGGTCACTGATATAACCGCCGTTGACAGGCCAAGTATACTCACCAGTGCCGTACAGCTTTGTTGCAGAACTGCTTGGCTTTGCAACATAGGTACCCACCGCAACGGTTTCCGTGGTCGGTTCGCTCAGTTGTGTGGAGGTCAGAACCTTGCGGCTGAGCTCCTTACCGTTTACATATGTGATGGAAACCGTCTGCGCTGCCTCACCGCAGCTTCCGGGCGTGATGATCTCCCGTTGACCGAGGGGCAGATTTGCTGTGGGGATCTCATGGACGGGGTAGTCTGTCAGCGCAACAGTTGCCATGGTTGCGGTATGGGCGATGGGCATTGCAGATTCTGTAATGCGAACCTTGACCGCCGTTCCCTTGGGAATGCGCTCGTCTATGTCTGGATTCAGTGCGTACAACGTTTCCACTGTCATGGTGTATTGCAGTGCCAGCGTATAAACGGAGGTTTCCTTCTGGGTGATAATGGTCACGGTGCTGTCATGGCTTTCTGTAAGTTGCGCTGCCAGTTTTGCCTCATCGACTTTTTGCTCTGCGGCATATAAGCCAAGCTCATAGCGCAGCGGTTCTGTGTAGAATACCGATTCCGCCTTTGTCGTGAGGGCATTGGAGTAATCCGCAATATTAGCCGATAGCGCATGGCGTATCACATCAGGATGATCTACCGCACCGAGAAAGTCCTCGCCGCGGTATACACCGTAGCACTCCATCAGCGTAATATTCGCTGCGTGGAGCATCTCATCAGCAAGGTTCGGTGCCGTCAGATAGGGGACGGTCTCATCAAAAGCAACCGCAGTCAGCTTGTGGCGAGAGGGGACATCATATGTGCCCTTGGTGTTTGCAAGCTGCTGGGCAGCGATAGACAGTGCTGTGTAATAGTCCTCTTCCTCGGCAATGTAGCCGAGCAACTGACCGTTGTATTCTACAGCAAAACCGTAGTGATCCATATCCTCACCATAGATCACGGAGCTGCTGAACAGCACCACACAGACGATCGGAGCCATGCAGCGTATGACGGAAGCGGGCAGCATCCATTGGGTGGCAGGTGCCTTGTGCAGTGAAGGGAAACTGCGCGCTTTCATTTGAACGATTTTTTGGAACGGGCGAGCGATGGCACCCATGACGGAGAATGCTTTGCCTTGCATCCTCATGCCGGTACATCGGTCTGCGTCCGAATGTTGTGCCTGTTCACTTTTGGCACAACGGTGCCGGAGGTGGTTCACCGGAAAAACTCCTTTCTGAAAAACAAGATTTTACGTACCTTTTTGACCAAATGGTTACAAATCGGTAACACAAACCATTATACAGATTTCCGCGAAGAATGCAAGCTTTTTTTCGATATTTTGGAAAGTCTTACAACGATTACAAACAGAATCAGGTTCTTTTGGACAGATTCCATGACAAAAATGGTCGTTTTTTCCTTTTGTATTCTAGGCAGTGCTTATATTTGCGGCAGAATGTTTTCACTGTTTTGGCTGCACAACAGCATTTCTGTGGCGAGCAGTTGCGGATATGCCGAAAACCAGTACCCGGGGAATAGGATGCAGGCTGCACAGCGCAGCCGGTTCTGTAACAATTTGCCGCAGATGCCCTTGGTACACAGCATCGCATAATGCCATACCGTCCACACCGAACGATGTGGCTGTTTGAGGTAGCAAAGCGGTACAGCCGCCATTGCGCACCATATCCGCAAGGGGAGTACCAGCAGCATAACTGCGCCCATCAACAGATGCAGCAGCAGGATCAGGTGCAATGTTGCATCTCCAACGGCTGCTGCGAGCTGTAATGTCAGTATCGCCGCCGAAAGCAGTGTGACCGAAGGCACAAATGCGAGGAGCAGCAGGGTGTTTGCCAGCAGATGCACCGCCATGCGTCGCCACCATAGCCAGAACCGGCTGTTGCAGGCCAGAAACCCTAAGTCGCATTCGGTGAGTACCCCTGTCATTTCACCGATCTGCGCATCCACACGGTTGCGATACAAGGACAGTACGGAGGCTGCCCCGATCAGCAAAAGTGGCAGTAGCAGATCGGAAAAACGTATGGGAGACGGCAACAGCAGCGCAGCAGTCAATGAAAATGTACGGCACTCTATCAGTATCCCGATCATCCACAGCAGCATATATAAAATGGCAGTTCCTGCAGAAATCACAGCAGCTTCTCTGGCGTGAAGACGCAGTGCGGTTCTTGCCTGTGCAAACGCCGAAGGGCTTTTCATGATGTGTAATCCTCAAGCATTTGCCGCAGGGCAGCCGGATCATCTGCGTATACTCCGTTTTGCAATAGAATGCGGTCGTATTCGGGCAGCCATGCACTTTCTACAGGGTACGATTCGATGGCAACAGCCTGTCCCTTGGGATAAACATATAATGTATCCTCTTGCAATTGCAGAAAATAGCCGTTTTCCGTCACCTGTTGCGGCGAAGCAATGGCAGGCTGCTCCTGTGTCTGTGCGGTTGTTGTGGTGCTGCCCGATGTCCGGATCTCGGCGTATCGCTCGGGCAACAGATTTTGCTGGTGCTGGGTTTTTTCCAGAATCAGCAGTCCACCTGTCAGTGCACCGCACAAAGCAAGTGTCGCACTGATATAGTATATGCCTCTCTCCTTCATGGAAATACCTGCCTTTCTGTATTGCGTTTTGAACGAAGTCTGCCACGATTTTTGCACATTTATTCGCAAAGATGAAAAAAAAACAAAAAATTCTAAAAAGCACTTAACATTGCGCGGGATTTGTGGTATAATGTATGATGTATTCGGGTATTCGTTTTTCATTCCGAAAGGAGTTTGTCATTTATGAAGTATCCTGCGCAATCATTTGAACAAGCTGCGAATCACGCAGAGAATACATCGTCTCACCGTCATGTCAGGAAGAAGCGCAAGCCGTTGATCATTCGTGTCATCGGCAGATTCCTTTCTGTGATCGGTGCCACTTTCCTGTCATTCTTTTTGGTGTTCTGTATTACAGGCAGCATCTGTGCCATCGCGGCAACCGCCTATGTGATCAACTATATGGAGTCCACTACCACGGTCAGCATTCAGGAAATGGCAATGAGCTATTCCACGAATATTTACGCAACCGATGCAAACGGCGAGCTTGTCACTTTATATGTGGCGCAGAATGCGGTCGAGCGTATTCCTGTTGATCTGGAAGAAGTGCCCCAGCATGTGCGTGATGCATTTGTATACGGTGAAGATGAGCGATTCTACTCCCACGAGGGCGTGGATTATAAGCGTACCCTCGCCGCATTTGCGAACTTGCTGCTGAATTTCTGGGATACCGATCAGGGTGGTTCAACCATTACACAACAGTTGGTCAAGAATCTGACGGGTGATAACGAGGCAAGCCCTCAGCGTAAAATTCGTGAAATTTTCCGTGCCATGCAGATGGAAAAGCGTTACAACAAAGACGAGATCCTGGAAACCTACATGAACTACATCGGATTTGGTGGCGCGGCAAATGGCGTGGAGAAGGCTGCACAGAAATATTTCGGCAAGAGCGTTGGCGAGCTTTCCATTGCGGAGGCAGCCTGCCTGGCGGCGATTCCCCAAAGCCCTGAGGTGAACAATCCCTTTGCAGGGCACTATGAAACCGAATACAATGCTGCAACCGATACCTACATCAAGACGGACAATTGGATCAATACTGGCAGAGAGATCAACCGCAACCGTATGGAGTATATTCTGTTCCAGATGTACGATAACGGTGCCATTACTTTTGATGAATATCAAGCGGCGCTTTCCGAAAAACTGCTGTTTACTGATACCGATGAATACAAAGCGCTGCATCCCGAGCTGGAGGAAAACCAGAAGGATGAGGAAAAGAGCGATATCACCAGTTGGATTGTGGACGAAGCCATCCGTGAGTTTTCTGAGTACCTGATGGAGGAACGCGGTATTACGCAGGAGCGTGCCCTGACCCTGATCCGTACTGGTGGCTACCAGATCTATACCACTGCCAATCTGGAAATGCAGGCATATGTTGAGGAAAAGTATTCTGATCTCAACAACCTGCTCAAGGGAATGATTTCCGCTGACCGTACGATCTATTACCGTGATTTGGACGGCGACGGCGTAAAGACTCTGGAAGAAAGTATGTCGCTGCAATCTGGCTTTGTTGCCATAGATTATGCAGGTAACATTCTGTGTACCGTTGGTAAGGTTGGCGAAAAGACTGCATCTTTGGGTACAAGCTATGCTTCTACCGAACCGCAGCAGCCGGGTTCTGCCATCAAGCCCATTTCCACTTATGGCTATACATTGGAAAACGACCTGATTACATGGGGTACAATGGCACTGGATGCGCCCCCTCTGGTTATCAACAACAAAAAGTGGCCCACCAACTATTCCTCAAGTGGCGGTATGCGCTACAGCAACACGCCGGTTAAGGTATTCACTGCCATTCAGCATTCGTATAATACCATTCCTGCGCTGCTTTGCAAAACCTATGGTTTGCAGAATATCTACAATTACGCTACCAAGACCGTCGGTCTGTCGCTGAATCCTGAGCGCGATATTGACTATGCACCGCTGGCGGTAGGCGGATTGAGCTACGGCGTTACCGTTGAAGATATGGTCAATGCCTACATGGTGTACGGCAACGGCGGATATTTCAGTGATGCGCATATCATCAACCGCGTGGAAAGCGGCGATGGCGGTTTGATCTATGCCGGCGGCGATGATTACGCTTCTGTCATTTCTCCCGAAACCTCTTATGTCATGAATATGCTTCTGCAAAATGTTGTTGCAAGAGGTACCGGTACGGCTGCCAAAATCAATGGTGTGCCCCTTGCCGGCAAAACTGGTACGACTTCCGACTGGTTTGACCTTGAGTTCATGTGTCTGAATCCTGACTTTGTCAGCGGCGTGTGGATCGGCTACCCCGAAAACAAAGAGATCCGTAATCATGGTTCGATTAGTTCTGCGCGTATCTGGAAGAATATCATGCGTGAATGGCTGGAAGCCAATTACAGCGGCGCAGGATTCCCTGAGTGTGACACGGTAATCAAGGGAAATGTCTGTGCAACAACCGGCAAAATTGCCGTAGAGGGCTGCCCTTCCGCTGGCACAGGCTACTGGAAATCCAGTAATGCGCCCTACTGTGACGGCGTCGCCCATGTGCTGCAGTGACCCTGCATCACAGAAAGGAAACAGTATGACACATACAAAACAGACACAACAGACAGAACAAACAGTATCTTCCGAAAGGATACGCTATTGCTGCCCCTGCCATTTCGGTCTGGAGAGCGTGCTGAAATTTGAGCTTTCCCGTATCGGTGCTACGGATATTGCAGCGGCAAATGGTAAGGTATCGTTTTCAGGGGATCTGGCAATGCTCGCAAAGGCAAATATTCATCTCACGGTGGCAGAGCGCGTGCTGATTGAACTGGCTACATTTCCTGTGGGTGCCCAGCGCGGCAAAACCGCCTTCGACCCGCTCTTTGATGGCGTGATGCAGATTCCTCTGGAGCAGTTTATCGGTAAGGATGATGCCTTTCCGGTCAAGGGATCGTCGCTGAATTCTCAGTTGAGCAGTGTGCCTGCCTGTCAGTCAATTGTCAAAAAGGCGGCGGTCAAACGTCTGCAAAGAGCCTACCATACGCAAACGCTCCCTGAAACCGGCGCGATTCACCAACTGCAATTCAATATCATGCATGATGTTTGTACGGTGTATCTCGATACCAGCGGATTTGGTCTGCATAAGCGCGGTTGGCGTCAAAAAGCCAATGCTGCGCCGATTCGAGAAACATTGGCAGCAGGCATTCTGGATCTTTCCCGTGTGCGATTCGATACACAGCTTTGCGACCCGTTCTGCGGCAGCGGCACCATACTCATAGAGGGTGCTTGCCGCGCCATGCGTATTGCCCCTGGTCTTCGGCGCAGATTTGCGGCAGAGCGGTGGGGGAGTGTTCCTGCAAAGCTTTGGGCAGAGTCCCGCGAGGAAGCCCGTGCACTGATTCAGCGGGATGTACCCTTTACTGCCGTGGGCTATGATAATGACCCGGAAGCGGTTTCGCTTACCCTGGAAAATGCCAAAAAAGCAGGGGTTGCAGAGAAAATCACCGTAAAACAAGCCGATATCCGTGATTTTCAGGTGGTGGCAGGGCAGACAATCGTCTGCAATCCGCCCTATGGCGAGCGTATGCTCGATGTGCAGCAGGCACAGGAATTGTATCGCATCATGGGGAAGGTGTTTCGCGGAGATTGCGCTTGCAGCATCATCTCGCCGGATGCCGAGTTTGAAAAGCACTTCGGGCGCAAGGCGGATAAACGCCGTAAACTCTACAACGGTATGTTGCAATGTCAATTGCATCAATATTTTGCCCCCAGGATACGATAATAAGAAAGGAATGTAAAAATTATGTTGACTCCCAATCTGACAGTAAATGCGCAAGGTCATCTTTGTATTGGCGGTGCCGATTGTGTCTCACTGGCAAAAGAATACCAGACACCGCTGTATGTGATGGATGAAGCAGTCATCCGTGAAAGTTGCCGCAAATTTCATACCGTTATGCAGGCGTCATATCAGGGCAACGGTATGATTTGCTATGCAAGTAAGGCGTTTTCCTGTAAGGAAATATACCGCATTGTCCACTCCGAGGGACTGGGTGCTGATGTGGTATCCGGTGGCGAGTTGTATACCGCATTGCAGGCAGGTATGCCCGCTGAAAAAATCGTGTTTCATGGCAACAGCAAGTCTTATGCCGAGCTGGAATTTGCCGTAACCGAGAATGTCGGCAGAATTGTAGCGGATCACCTGACCGAGCTTGCCATGCTCAATGAGATCGCTGCGCAGCAAGGCAAAACGGTTGGCGTCATGCTTCGCATTAAGCCGGGCATTGATGCCCATACCCACGATTTTGTTCAGACGGGCAAAATCGACAGCAAATTTGGTTTTGCACTGGAAACAGGCGAGGCCCTTGCGGCTGTTAAGGCTTGTGGTTCGTACTCCAATCTGAAGTTGCTGGGTCTGCATTGTCATATCGGCTCGCAGATCTTTGAAACCGCGCCTTTTGCCGAAGCAGCCCGCGTCATGATTCGGTTTATGCAGCAGATCCGTGAAACATTGGGCATCACCCTAGCGGAGTTGAATCTTGGCGGCGGGCCCGGCATCAAGTATGTGGAAAGCGATGATCCCCGACCCTTTGGTGATGTGGTCAGCGATATCATTTCTGCCGTCCGTGAAAGCTGTGCTGCCTGTGATTATCCGCTGCCTTACCTGCTGTTTGAACCCGGTCGCTCTATCGTAGGTGCAGCCGGTCTGACACTATACCGTGTGGCAGCCGTCAAGACAATCCCGAATGTGCGTACCTATGTTCTGGTGGATGGCGGTATGTGTGATAATCCTCGTTATGCGTTGTACCAGTCGCAGTATGAGGCACTTTGTGCAGACCGTGCCGATGCACCCAAGGATGCGGTGGTCACCATTGGCGGCAAGTGCTGTGAAAGCGGCGACCTCATTGGTGAGCATATGCCGCTGCAAACGGTATCTGCCGGTGATACGCTGGCAGTGCTGGCAACGGGTGCGTATAACTATTCCATGGCATCGAATTATAACCGCAACCCACGTCCTGCCGTTGTGATGATTCGTGACGGTCAGCCTCGTGAGATCATCCACCGTGAAAGCTATGCGGATCTTGTGAAAAACGATCTGTAAACAAAAAAACCTGAGAAGCCCAGCACTTCTCAGGTTTTTGTTTTATGATTCAGGGCTTGCGCCGTATCCCTCTCAGGCACTTGTGTCGTGCCTTATCCACATATAGCTTGTTGTCCGCCGATTTCATCAGATGGTCGATATCGGTGGTTTCGCTGTATGCACAGTATTCAATGCCGCAGCTTGCCCCGATGGAGTACGGTTTGCCGGAGTTCGCATTGAGTGAATCGACGGCGTGTTCCATCGCCATGCGGAACGCTTCCGGAAATGTGGGGACATCGGACGAAAACAGCATACCCACCATGAATTCATCACCGCCAAAACGAGCAATGGCGCTGCCTTTGGGCGAGATCTCGGTAATCATTTTGGCAATGGCTGTAATGGCATAATCGCCCTCACTGTGACCAAAAGTATCGTTGATATATTTCAGACCGTCCATATCAATGGCGGCGAAGAAAATATAGCTTCCGGTAGTAGCTTGCGAGATCAGATAATTCAGTCGCTGGAAAAAGCCCCTGCGGTTGAATACCCCTGTCATGGAATCATGCACATACAGACGTTCCAACTCATTGTTCATTGCTAGTAATGAACGGCGGTGCATGAGCGTGCTGAAAATATGTGAAAGCGACATTTGATAATCAAGCAGTTTGTTGTAGTCAAGGGTATCCAGTGAAAAATTGCCCTGGTTGGGTTCAAAACCGGTCAGAAAATACCCGAATATGGAAGTCTGTTCGTGCAGCAGTGTCAGCATCACAGCCTTGGATGGCACATGGTCATACATTTCATCCAACGTGGGCAGCAGCTCTTTTGGCGAAAACGGCTGATTGCTTGGCTGATAGCTGTCATCGCACCAACGGCAGAATTCATACGCATTCTTTCCCACCTCAAATTCCTGCGGAAAGATACCCAATCCCTCCAGTGTATTGCAGAACAATACCAGACTGGTTTGATATCTTGCCATGCCCCAACCGGTACGCATGGTATGAAACGGCAGATCTTCCGGATTGATATTTTCATCCAGCAAAGTGACTGTCATTTTGTGCAATTCCTTCTGGAAGGAGCGCATACTATTCTGATGCATGATGAGATTCATCAGCATCTTGGTGGCACTGGGATTACGGAGAGGTTTGCAGCCGCAGGATTGCGAAATGCGTGCCACATAGGGGACTGCAATCGTTGTCGGTTCTTTGGGAAGATTTTCCAAAAGCGCAAGAATTGCCTGACTGATCCCGTTGTAGTCACAGGCAGTGGTTGTCAGGCGTGGCACAAAGAACTGTTCTGCGGCGATGCCGTCACAGCCGGTCACAAGAACATCTCCGGGTACGGTGTAGTCCAGCTTATTGAGTTCTGCTGCGACTGTCATTGCCATGGTATCGTTTGCGCATATGATCGCTTCAATTGGTGCTTTGCCCTCATTGAAGGCAAACAGCCGTTTCAGTGCATCTATGGTTGGCAGTTCCCAGAAGCAACCGTACTGCACCAGTTCTTCTTCATAAGGAATGCCGTTGGCTTTGAGTGCGTCCAGGTAGATACCGAGTCTTTCCTCTGACGCAGGATTTCCACGAAATCCTGCCATAAAAGCGACTCTTTTACATTGATGATGCGTAAAGATATGGTCCACGATTTCTGTGAACGGCGTAGCGATATCGAAGTGGATATAATGACAGCCTTCCAACGGACGCTCGAGAGAAATTACGGGAACACTATCTTCTGCTGCGCGCTGGGTAATCGCGTGCAAAACCGCATCATCTTTGATGGACTCCGAAAGCAGCACCAGTGCGCTGAGTTTCTGGTAAGGAATCAATTTGATGATATTGCGTTCGCCGATATCGAAACCATCCTGAGAGTTAAATGCAGAATAGGTGTGAATCACTAATGTATAATAGCCGTTTTCTTTGAATGTGCAGCAGAGAACCTGTAACAGCTCCGAAGCAGCTTCGTGCAGGTTTGCTACGCATATGCCGATCATCTTCTGACCCATAAACTCCACCTCACATTTTCGTTGACCTATTATACCACATTCATTCAGAAAATTCAAGTATTTTTGTGATTATTTTCATATCATTTTCATGAATTCATCTGTGAGTGTAAAATCGGGAATAAATGATTCCGAAGCGGCTTCTCCCTCCTGTGTCAGAGCATTTTGCCAGCCGATTTGCAGCGCATAGCGTGTTACGGTTTCATATTCCTTTGCTGTGATCTTACGGGAGAGCAGGGGGTGCCCTGCCATGGCAGGCATGGGCGTGTACTGGCTCATAATGCTCAGCCCGATGCGGTCACCGAAGTGTTGACGCAGGCGGTATAGTGCCTGCCGGGATTCTTTTCCGTGATGGGGCAGCACCAGATGCCGTACCTGTACGCCTCTGGTCATCATGCCCTTTGCATCAAACTGCGGCGAGCCGACCTGCCGCAGCATTTCATCAATGGCAGCCAGCGCGACCGTAGGGTAATCCGGCGCATTGGAGTACATCTGGCTGAGTTCAGTAGAGCAGTATTTGTAATCCGGTAGATAAATATCCACCAATCCTTCCAACAACCGTAATGTTTCCACTGATTCGTATCCGCTGCTGTTCCATACAACGGGAATCTGCAATGCACTGCCGCGCAATTCTCGTAGAATTGGCACAAGCTGCTGGGTAAACTGTGTGGCAGTCACCAGATTGATGTTGTGAACGCCCTCTCTTTGCAGATAGAGTATCATTGCCTTGCATTCCTCAGGGGTTACGGCTCTGCCGGTATCCTCCTGCAGCAGTACGCCGTTCTGACAGTAGCAGCATCGCAGATTACAGCCGCAGAAAAAAACCGTTCCCGAGCCCTTTTGTCCGCTGAGAAAGGGCTCTTCCCAGTAGTGCGGGGCAACTCTTGCAATGCGTATGGTGTCTGTTTGTCCGCAGTAGCCCAATGATGCATGGGCGCGGTCTGCATTGCAGCAGCGTGGGCAGGCGTTGCAGCCTTTGGTATCTTGCATGAAAAAGATCATCTCCCGAATCTGAAAAATCAGTGAAATAACAGTGGGTATTCTTGCCAAACAGGAATGTTTATGCTATAATACGCATATGATCTCAAGAAGGAGTGTATCGCTATGAAAAAAGATTCACAGTTGTTGATTCGCATCGGTATCATCGTGCTGGGTGTGTTGTTTGTTATAAAGCGCAGCGGTGTGATACATATCGCCATTACGATGATTGCCGCCGTTTTGCTGCTTTCCGCCATATATGATTTTATCAAAAAGCAAACCAGCAACGGTGTGATCAAGGGCGTCATTGCCCTTTGCGTCATGGTGTTCGGTTGGTTGTTTGTAGAGCTAGCTCTGTATCTGATTGCGGCATTGCTGCTGTTCTACGGCATCGGTCAACTGATACAGACCGTCAAGCAAAAGCCCAATGGCTATCTGCCCTATGCCGTGCCCGTTTTCTCGCTGATTGCAGGCTGCTGCCTCTTATTCAACCAGGGCGGCACGGTAGATTGGATTTTTGTCGTGGTCGGCATTGTGCTGATTGTGGACGGCATACTGTCGCTGGTGCGCTCCTGAAAAGGAACGCTGCATAGAAGGAAGCCACCTCCTTTTCGGAGGCGGCTTCTTTTTGTCAATTCAGCCTGCCGGGTAAACAGGTGCAAATTTGGGAATCTCATATCCTGTGCCAAGGAAGTAACTTGTATGCGGTGGCTGATTGTATGCAACATTCTGACCTGCAACCGAGGTGCGGTATTTGGCATCATGCATCAAGGTCGGCATTGCGTATTCGGTGGTAAAGGTGGTAGAGAAAATAAGAATCTGGTTGCTGCCGCATGGGAACAGCATTTCTTCGCGCCAGTCACCGAAGATATCGGCTGTCAGACAAGCATTTGCCTTGCTGCCGTTATTATATCCTGCCCCTGCATTGGAACCGGAGAATACACGACCCGTGCCATACTGGTCAACCATCTGGCGGTCCAGTACACCACGCTCCAGTGAACCTGTCCAGTAAACGAGAGAATTGGGGCTCCACTTGGTGATCTCAGCCCATGTCATGATCTGCGTACCGTCTTCGTTGTAAACGATGCTGTCATGGATGCCAATAAACTCGGCAGCGGAATTGCCTGCAACGATATTCCCTGCGATTCCGCGCCCCGTATCTCCAGCAGCTTCTTTGCGGAACAGAACCTTTCCCGTTGCCGCATCCCGCAGCGAGATGCCATAGGGTGCGTGTTCATGTGCCATAAAGATTTCCAGGCCAGGATTGGAGGGTACCAGATCTCCCACGTGTAAGGTATCGCCATGACCAAAGCCTGTGGAGTACAGCAGTGTGCCGTTATCGTCGATCACACAGGCACCCATGATGATCTCGTCTTTGCCATCGTTATCCGCATCAGCTGCAAAGCAGTTGTGATTACCGTTACCGGCAGCCGCTGCACTGGTGCCTCCGTCATCGGAATCAAATGCCCAACGCTGTACCAGTTTGCCGTTTGCCACATCCCATGCAGTCACGGTCATTCTGGTGTAGTAGCCGCGCACCATAATACAACTGGGTGTTGCGCCATCCAGATATGCCACTGCGCCCAGGAAGCGGTCAACACGGTTGCCGTAAGTATCGCCCCAGTTGCTGACTGTCCCTCTGCCGGGAACAAAATTCACCGTATCCAAAGCCTTGCCGGTTGCGCCTTCAAACAGTGTGAGGTATTCGTTGCCATCGAGGATATAACCACTGGAGTTACGGTAATCGGCACTGGCGTTACCGATCACAGTACCCACGCCGTCTACGGTGGCATCGGCAGTTTTGCAGATCATTTCAGCTTTGCCGTCTCCGTCGTAATCATATACCATGAATTGCGTATAGTGTGCGCCTGCACGAATATTTCTGCCCAGGTCGATGCGCCACAACTTGGTGCCGTTGAATTTATAGCAGTCGATGTAGACATTGCCTGTGTAGCCGGCATTGGCGTTATCCTTGGAATTACTGGGATCCCACTTGACGAACAGTTCATACTGACCGTCACCGTCCACATCACCTACAGAGCAGTCATTGGGCGTGTAGGAACAGGTGGAACCATCGGGCATGGTCATATCGGCAGGCTGATCGAGATTGAGCGTTGTATAACCGCCGCTGCCGACCTTGCTGTTGTAATTTGGCAAAGAGAACGCACTACAGGCAAACTCCGTGCAGGTATCACCCTGATAAACATCTACCGTATAGTTGTCAGTGGCTGTGCCGGAGGGATCCAGGAAGGAACTGGGCTTAGAGGTGTTTCCCTCATAGAGAACGGTTGGCTCGCCGTTGCGGTAGACCTTATAGGTGGTGTTCTCGTCGTCCGTACCGAGGATTCGCCAACTGACCAGTACGCCGCTTCCGGCCTTGACAGCAATGACACCGCGATCCAGTGCTTCTACCTGCTTTGCCCCGACCTGTATCATGTCATCGGGTGCTGCGTCAGTCGGTTCCAACTCGATGTAGTCCATGTTGGGCCCCCCCGATGTGGTTGCGGCAGTTGCTTTGATGGTGTTGCTGCCTGCTTGCAGTGCAACAACAATGCTGACTTCGCTCCAGGTTGTCCATGTACCGGTAGTAGGATAGGATACCGGCAGATAGCACTCGCTGCCGTTTACATTGACATTGCAAGTGCGCAGATCGTTGGTATCTGAGCTGCCGTTTGCGTAGCGGAATGTGACCTTATAGTTTCCGGCAGTGGGCACATTCACCGTCCAGTTGACATAGCCGCCCACCTCATTATAGTAGTTGGCGTAGCCCTCGCCTGCAAAGCCGGCATTGGTGTTCTCGTTGATGCAGTTGAAATACTCCGCTTCGATGGCGTAGTAGCGGTCAATGGTGGAAATCACTGTGTACGCACCATTGGGAAAGGTATTGATTTGCGCACTGAGATATTGCGCAAGCAGTACAGCATCCGCAATGGTAGCCTCACCGTCTGCGTTGATATCGGCAGCGATGCCTGCGTGTTTGTACGAAAATGCTGCGCTTGGGTTTGCGATCATTCGTTTGAGCAGAGATAAATCCGCAGTGGTAAGGGTTGCAGAGCCGTCCATATCACCGTAGTAAACGGTGGCATCAGCTGCCGATGCCTGTAGGGTGATGGGCAGTATCGAACCGCCCAGTACGGCAAGGCAAGTGGCAAGAGAAACGGCTTTTTGTTTGGCAGTGGTATAATGTTTCATAATTTCCCCCTATTATTTGTTTGATGGCAACACCGTCATGGACATTCAGCAACGATATTATCTTATCATACCATATCTGTCAGCAAATGGCAATGATTTATTGTCCCCTTTATGCGATCAATTGTGTCGTGATGGGGCGAGCATGATCCGTGGGGATATGATTTCTACGGATAACCTCTTTACTTTTTTTGCGAGTTGTGTTATACTGTATTGTGAAGATTTATCGATTGAGAAAAGGATGGCAGTGCATCGTATGGAAGTCTATCTCAAGCGGGGCAGTGGCTTTTTTGTTCCCTCAGCGGTTGCTGAACATTTGTTGAAGCTTGCAACTCATCAGCAGTTAAAGGTGTTGCTGTATGTTCTGGCTCATGAAGGCGAAACACTCTCTGATGTGGAAATTGCCGGGCATTGCGGCGTGCAGCCTGATCATGTTGAGGAGGCGATTGTGTTCTGGCAGCAGGTGAATGTACTTTCATCTGTCCAGTCGCAATCATCTGCTGTGGTAAAAACGAATGCCGCATCATCTCAGCCAAAGGGAGAAACGCTTCCGGTGCAAACGATATCCACGGTTCCTACAACAGCCGAATCGGTCACCGCACCAGTGGGTGCTATGGTGACCAGCGGCAATTTTTCAATTCGTCCCTCAGAGATTGCCGAGCGCGTAAAGGGCGATGCAGCCCTTTCTGCACTGCTTTCCGCAGCGGAGCAATATGCAGGGCACCCGTTGCGCAATACCGAGCTGCGCAGCCTGTTCTGGATGCATGATTATCTAGGCATGACACCCGACAGTATTCTGATGCTGCTTGCATTCTGCCGTCAGGAGAATGTGTTTCAAATCCGCTATATAGAGAAGATCGCTGTAGAATGGCATGACCGCGGCATAATGACTCATGAGCAGGTGCAGCAGGATATTCGGCGGCGAACGGAAGCCCGTACATTTGTGGGAAAGGTCATGAAGCTCTTCGAGATGACTCGTTATCCCACCGAAAAGCAGGAAGCGTATATTCATAGCTGGCAAGCGGCAGGGGATTCCATCGAACTGATTCATCTGGCATACGAGCGCACCCGTGAAGGCTGTGACGACAAACTCAGTTTTTCATATCTTGACAAGATTTTAATGCGTTGGCGCGCCGAAGGGCTGAAAACGCCTGCGCAGGTCAAAGAAAGAGAAACGGTTTTTCATCAGCAGCAACAGTCCAAGAAGAAGTCCGCTGCGCCCAAAGAAACACCGGTACAGGATACGGGGCATTCCTATAGCATGGACGATATCAAGAGACTCAAGAATCTTTTATAAAAAACGAGAGGAGTACGCTTCGAAATGAACAGACAAGAACGATATGCCGTTGCTGCTGAACGAATTGCGGCACGCCGCAGACAGGCTGAACTGCAACAGGAGATGCGTACCGCCGAGGTGTATCGCGAAATACCCGAATCGGCAGAGATTGATGCACAACTGCGCAGCGCCTGTATGCATCTGTTGCAGGCAGGGCGTGACCCGGAACAGCAGGCGGCTCTGATGCAGATGATTCAACGCAGGACCGTGGAAGCGCAGAATATGATGGAATCGGTTCTGGTGGCTCATGGCTATCCTGCCGATTATCTGGATATGCACTATACTTGCCCCGATTGCAATGATACGGGGCTTCATAACGGCGAACGTTGCCGCTGTTTTCAGCAAGTGCTTGGATGTGTGGGAGCCGAAGAGCTTAGCAGCCGCGTCTCGTTGGATCAATATTCGTTTGCGGCATTTTCCACGGAGTATTACCGTGATCAACCTGCGGATGCATACGAAAAGATGAAGAAAATCTTTGCTTTCTGCAAGGCATATGCCGATGACTTTACCATACATTCGCAACCACTGCTGATGTGCGGAAAAACGGGCCTGGGCAAAACGCATCTTTCCCTTGCGATTACGGGTGTTGTGCTGTCAAAGGGCTTCAGCGTCATATATGATTCTGCCGGTAGCTTGCTGCACCGCATTGAGCAGGAGCATTTCAAGCGCGGTGCTGCTGCCGAAGCGGATACGCTTACACAGTTGTTGCAATGTGATCTGCTTGTGCTGGATGATTTCGGCACGGAGTTTTCCACCGCATTTTCACGGGCAACAGTATATACGATTGTCAACGAACGGCTCACTGCCAACAAGCCGATCATCATCAATACCAATCTCACCCCTGAGCAGATTCAGCAGGATTATGGTGATCGTATTGTATCCCGTCTGTTTGCATCCTGCAAGTGGCTGGAGTTTTTGGGCAGCGACATCCGTATCCGTAAAATGCAGCGTGCCGTGGGAAATGCTCCATGAGTGAAATGCAAGAGCCCGTGCTGTTCCCCGAAGCGGAACCACAGCCGCCTTCCGTGCTGCGTTCGGCTTGCTTTTCGGGGCACCGATTGGAGAAGCTGCCCATGGGGGTTGCGCGCAAGGTGTTGATGAGTATGCTGCAGGAGGAAATACATCGTGCTGTTTCTCAAGGTGTTACGACATTTTATTGCGGTGCAGCAGATGGCATCGATCTGTTTGCGGCAGATCTTGTTCGCAGAATGCGTGAAACCACCCCTGAACTGCGCATCATCTGCGTCAAGCCGTTTCGTGATTTTGGAAAGAAACTCAATGGCAGTGACCGTTACTTGTTCAATATGGTTATGATGGAGTCTGCGGCTGTCATTGAACTGAGCGATCATTATTATCCGGATTGTTTTCGGGCGCGCAATCAATATCTGGTTGACCACAGTGACCTGCTGATTGCGGTGATGGGGGAATCTCGCTCGGGTACAGGGCAAACCATCCGAATGGCACAGCGTCGCAGAATACCCGTGCGTCTGATTGATGTCACCGCCGTCGAGCAGCATCTTTCCGACCGTCCGCAACTGGTGCAACTGACGTATTGAATGGATACAGCAGCCGCACATTATTTTTTGAAATCTGAAAGGAGCGCTGCAAGGTCGCAGCGGATTTGCCTATGTCTACTTATGCCAAGAAGAAAAAACGCCGTTCCTCCGGCTCCATTGCAATTCCATTTTTGCTTACGCTGCTGATTGCAACCGTTGTGTTGGGCGGTGTGGGATACTACTTCTTCAATCGCATTATTAACGATGATAAGGAATTATTGCCCATGCCCGGTGCCACAACCGGTATCTCAGAGGCAGATATTTACGAGATCCTCTTTGTGCTGGAACCGGACTCTCCTGCGCGCAAAACAGCCGTCATGCTGATGCGGTTTGACCCCATCCGCAAGCAGGAGTATTATATCGGCATTCCGCTGAATCTCCAGGTTGAGTACGAAGGTTCCAAGATGTCGTTGGAGCAGTGCATCGACAATCACGGTGTTCCCGGTGCGAAAGATGCGCTTTCCGTTCTGTTTGACCAGAAGATTGACTATTATGTCCGCATGGACAGCACAGGTTTCCAGAAGGTCTGCGCGGTGTTTGGCAATGTGTCCTGTCTGGTAACCATTCATGATGAGAATTTGAGACCGGACGATGTATCGCAGGATCTGGACGCCACACAGCTGGAAACGCTGTTGACCAGTGTGAATTTTTACAGCGAGGGTGAGCGTACCGCCGTGATTGGTCAGACCATTGCGCAGCTGATCAACCAGTCGGATTCCAAGCGTATCGCATCCAATGTGGATGGTTATTTCAGCGCAGCCATCGGTTCTGTGTCAAGTAATATCAGTGCCATAGATTTCACAGACCGCCGTCATGCAATCCTGTATGTGTTACAGCAATCGCAAGCACCGGCTATGAGTTATACGGTATTCGGCACGGAAGCCGACGGCATTTTCACCATGAGCGACAGTTACCCTGCACAGCTCAAGGAGATATTCATGCAGACTGCTTTTGCAGCAGAATAAAAAAGCACCACTCTGTTGTTCATACACAGAGTGGTGCTTATTTGTTCAACGCTTGACATTCTTGTAAAACAGAATATCCAGCCCTTTCAACAGCAGTTCCTGGTCGATGATGATATCGTGTTTGCACTGGGCAATAATCAGGGACGCCAAGCCGCCGGTTGCAACAATGGTCAGAGGGTATCCTATCTCCGCGGTGATGCGGTCGATCAGCCCATCGACCTGTGAAGCATTGCCGTAAACCAATCCGCTTTGCATACAGTCGATGGTGTTGCCGTTAATGACCTTTGCAGGTGCTTTCAGGTGAATATGCGGTAGTTGCGCCGTGTTCGTTTCCAGAGATCGCAGTGCTAGCTGTACACCGGGCAGGATCAGTCCACCGATGAAATTACGGTTTCGGTCGATGACCGTCATTGTGGTGGCAGTACCCATATCAATGATGAGCAGTGGTGCACCGTAATCGTGAATGGCGGCAACTGCGGCGACCACAAGATCGCTGCCCACCTCAGCCGGCTGATCCATCATTATGTTCACGCCCGTTTTGATGCCGGGGCCAACTACCATCGGTTGAATGCCCGTCAGTTTTTGAATCGCACTGGCAAGCAGTGTGGTTGCAGGCGGTACCACCGAAGAAATAATGGCGCCGCCGAGGGTATCATATGCAACATTATGCAACTGCAACACCATGTGGCAGCTAATGGCGTATTCGAGATCGGTCTGGTTGCGGTGGGTAGAGATGCGCTCCACAAACTCTACCTTATGGTCGTTCACGCAACCGATGACGATATTGGAATTGCCGATATCAACAGCCAGAATTCTCATTGCGTTGTTCCTCCGATTATGTTGTGGGGGCAGGCTTCCGAATCATTTGCAGGATTCTGACAATTGCCGAACTGAGTACCAGATTGATTGCCAGCTCGACGACGAAATTCAGACCGACAAAGCCGAACAGAAAATAGGCGCCGACATTCTCATAGCCTGCCGCAGCGCCCCACTGCTTGACAGTATCCAGAAAGAATACCAGACAGCCAAGCAGGAAAACGCTTGTGTTGGCTACGGGGCAAGCAATCCCTGCGGTGATGACAGCAGGCAGAGAGCCCTTTTTCTCAAGCAGCTTGTAAACACCGCTGGCAGCGAGGCCCGCACAGCAGCCTTTGAGCAATACCGTGATGATGGTACCCGGCGCATGAATGGCAAGAAATGCAGCAGCATCGCCTGTGACCAGTACCATGATGCCGAACACAAAGCCAAGCCATGTACCAGCCTTCCAGCCATACAATGCAGCACCGATGATGATTGGGGCAAGGCACAGCGTGATGCTGAACGGCCCGATTTTGATTGTGCTTGCAACCGCTTGCAGCACAACGACGATTGCGGTCAGAATACCCATTCCGACCATTGCTTTGATTGTTTTGGAATCCATTTGAGATCCTCCTCCTGTTATTATTCCCGCAATGGGATACAATACAAGTACGGATATCGTACAGTGGCGCCGACGGGGAGCATTTGCCGCATGGAATCCGCAAAACAGGGTATTCCTGCCACAAACCGCCTTTGCCGATTCTAGTATAGCACAATATTTACCATCATGTCAAGATTTATGATACAGGTCTGCGGTTTTTCACAGTTTTTTACGGAAATATCGCACCCTTTCTTGACATTCCGGCTTTTTTATGATAGAATGTAAATGCCTTTTTGTATGGTGAGTAGCTATGCATTTTTCTCATCGTGCGGAAAGACAATTAGAAAAATACATAGTATGCAGGAGGTTACCATCCCATGAAGTTTTCCGATGGATTCTGGCTGAATCGCCGCGGTTTTACCGTAGATTATGCTGCACAGCCCTATGAAGTGACTGTGACCAAAAACAGCATCCGTGTCTTTGCAACATCCACCCAGATTTATAATCGTGCCATGACGCTGGGCGGCGTGACACTGGAAGTTGTATTTACCTCTACCATGGAGAATACCATTAAGGTGCATATTGTGCATCATAAGGGTGCCCTGAACAAGGAACCCAGGTTTGAACTCAACGAGGACTTCGACTTTGTGCCTGAGATCATAGATAACGAGCATGAAACCATTCTGCGTTCGGGGAAGACCGAAGTCAAGGTAACCAAGGGTATGAACTGGAATATCGAGTATCTGTATGACGGGAAACATCTGACTGGCGGCGGTTGGAGAGCAACCTCTTATATTCAGGAGAACGCCTACCGCGCCGATGAACGTGTGGCATCCAAGCGCGATGATACTTTCTGGAGTCTGCCTGCCGACCGTAGAGCCACCTATGTGCGTGAGCAGCTGACCTTGAGCGTCGGTGAGTATATCTATGGTTTTGGCGAAAAGTTCACACCCTTTGTGAAGAACGGTCAGACCGTCGATATCTGGAATGCCGATGGCGGTACTTGCTCTGAACAGAGCTACAAGTGTGTGCCGTTCTATCTCAGTTCCCGTGGCTATGGCGTGCTTGCCAACCAGACAGGTTATGTGAGCTACGAGGTTGCCTCCGATACCGTTTCCAAAGTCAGCATGACGGTTGCCGGCGAGTCGCTGGAGTATTTTCTCATCGGCGGCGCCAATTGTGCCGAGGTGCTTTCCACTTATACTGCACTCAGCGGCAGACCTGCCCTGACGCCTGCAAAGACCATGGGTCTGTGGCTGTCTACCTCCTTTACCACCAATTATGATGAAGCAACGGTGCATTCCTTCATTGACGGCATGGCAGAGCGTGATATCCCGTTGCAGATGTTCCACTTCGACTGCTTCTGGATGAAGGGCTATACATGGACAAGCTTTGATTGGGATACCGAGCAGTTTCCCGATCCCGAGGGGATGCTCGGCCGCTTAAAGAACGAGAAGAATCTGGGCGTTTGTGTATGGATCAATCCCTATATCGCACAGGAGTCTTCTCTGTTTGAGGAGGGCGTTGCCAACGGATATTTTATCAAAAACCGTGACGGTAGCGTGTTCCAGACCGATATGTGGCAGCCCGGTATGGCAATTGTGGACTTTACCAACCCTGCGGCTTACCAGTGGTTTGCAGGCAAGATCAAGAAGCTGTGCAAGCAGGGTGTTACTGCGATCAAGACGGACTTCGGCGAGCGTATTCCCACCGATGTCGTCTATTATGATGGCTCTGACCCCATTGCAATGCATAACTTCTATACATATCTTTATAATAAGTGTGTGTTTACGGCACTAGAGGAGTCTATGGGCATGAACAACGCCTGCCTGTTTGCCAGAAGCGCAACGGTCGGCGGTCAGAAGTTCCCTGTGCACTGGGGCGGTGACTGTGCTGCAGAATACAGTGCTATGGCAGAAACCCTGCGTGGAGGTCTGTCACTGTGTGCCTCGGGCTTCGGCTTCTTCAGCCATGATATCGGCGGATTTGAGCAGACAGCATCGCCCGATGTTTATAAGCGCTGGTGCGCATTTGGTTTGATGAGTACCCATAGCCGTTTGCATGGTTCTACTTCTTATCGTGTGCCGTGGGCATATGAGGATGATGACCCCAATAATCCCGAAAATGCCTGTGCAGTGTTGCGGCATTTTACTAAGCTGAAAGGCAAGCTGATGCCATATCTGTGGGCACAGGCAAATCATACCCATGAAACCGGCGTGCCAATGATGCGTGCAATGGTCATTGATTTTGCAGATGATCCCACTTGCCTGACACTGGACCGTCAGTATATGCTCGGTGAGAGTCTGCTTTGCGCACCGGTGTTTGATGAAAGCGGCGATGTGCAGTTCTATCTGCCTGAGGGCCAGTGGTTTGACTTGCTTTCCGCTTCCTATGCGGCACCTTTGACAACGGGCGGCAAGTGGATTTCCCGCCACTGCAACTATCTGCAAATGCCCCTGTATGTGAAGCCCGGCACCATTCTGGGCCTCGGTAACTTTGAAAAGGATGTTGTTTATGATTATCTGGAGGGCGCAACTTATCTCATTTGCGGTCTGGCAGATGGCAAAACGGCTTCCTGCGATGTGTACGCAGCAGAGGGCGGCAAGTTGATGACGATTACCGCAGTGCGCAGCGGCAATACCATTACCGTGACATATCCTGCAACGGACAGGCAGTTTACATTTTGTGTGGCAGGCACCGATCTTGTCGTTGCTGCCGACAGCAGCGGTAAAACCGTAATCAACCTGTAAAATAACGGAATCAATATCTGAATTGGAGGAACCGTATCATGGCAAAGGAAAGCTTTTCATATCTCTGGCGCGACCGGAAGCGCACCATATTCGGCTTGCCGTGGAGCTTCACGGTCTATTATCTTACCGAGACCAAAGTCGTGACCCGTACCGGTATGCTCAATCTCGCCGAGGACGAGCTTGACCTCTATAAAGTCACCGATAAAAAGTTGGTACTGCCGTTCTGGCAGCGGCTTGTCGGCTGTGGTACGGTGATTCTCTATGTCCGTGATACGGATACGCCCATCAAGGAATTGCGCTGCATCAAAGATCCGCGAAAGGTGC
>JAEDLR010000080.1 GCA_016295145.1 Oscillospiraceae bacterium | reverse complement strand
ATTTTTTCCAGTTTTGTTACGCCATCCACCAGCAGTGCCACATCCTGCCCGAATCGTTTGCGTACATCATCCAGTGTGACGGGCGTGTCCTCTACCACATCATGCAGAAAAGCCGCGCACAGGGTATCGGTATCCATGCCCAGCTCCAGCAGTTCGTAGGCAACTGCCACGGGGTGCTTGATATATGGTTCGCCGGAAGAACGGGTCTGACCCTCGTGGCTTTTTTTGGCAAATTCGTAGGCGGTAATCAGCTTGCTGATATCATATTGCTTATCTTCCATTAGAATCTTGGAAATCATAGCGTCGATAGAGCAACTGCGGTCATCATAATCGTTGAGCAATGGGGTACACTCCTTTCTGTGCATCGTGCTGATGTATGATTTATTGATGAGCAAGTGCGTGAATCTCGTGCAGTATCGTCGATTCCGAGAGCGCACGCTTTTGTCTGACTGGTAATAAACGGACTGTGTCTGCAACAATATTATGTTCGATCAGTTGCAGTTCACTGAGAATATCGGCGCAAATACGCGCACGACAGTAGTTCATATCAGTGTCCTTCAATCGGCGGCAAATCAGTTCCATCGGCTGCGGATTGCGCTCTGTTGCCTGGTAAAATGCCACCAGTGCATCGCGATCGGGGCACATTTTGGCGTAGTAGGCACTGGGCAGCGATTCCTTTCGGCAGTATGCTTCATATGCCTGCTCTGCGGCGATCATCTGTGCCTGCTGCAAACCAGACACCCGCCATTCTTCAGCGCGGATGCCTAACTGCGCTCTGCCCTGAAACTGCTTGACTTCAGGGGTGACCAGAAAATCATACTGCATCCCCGTGCGGATACCCGATTCCTCGGCAGTGCAGCGGAAAATCAGCAGTTCTATGGGCACATTGCCCTGCAAGCCTTTCAGCTTGGCATATTTGCCGCCCCCAATAGAGATACGCTCCTGTACCAACACCTGTAACAGCGCAAACATCGGCTGCGGGTTGCCTGCACCGTAGGGTTCCAGAATGCGCAGACCGTCAATATTGCGAATGTTGAGATCTGCGGCGGAAACGGCACGCTCTGCGTGTACGGTCATAGCGGGCATGGCAGCGTGATTGGCTGCCGCATATGCCTCAATTGCGTCACAAAATGCGGTAAGCGATTCAGCCGCAACGGTAAATCCGCCTGCGCCGGGGTGCCCGCCATAGCGCACCAGATGCGGCGCACAGGCGTGTAAACAATCGAACACGGAGAACGTGCCAAAGCTGCGCGCAGAGCCTCGATAGCCCTCGCCATCCTCTCGGGAAAGCAGAAAACAGGGCTTTCCGAACCGTTCCATCAGCCGTGCGGCAACAATGCCAACCACGCCGTGATGCCAGTTTTCGCCCACAAATACCAACACGCGGTGATGCAACACCTGCGGATTTTGACAGATTGTATCCAGAATCTGTTCGGTGATGACCTTTTCCGTGGCGCGGCGTTCATCGTTCAGCGTTTGAATCTGTGCCGCCAGTAGTGTAGCCTCCTCGGGGTCATCGGTCAGCAGCAGACGCGCCGCAATAGAGGCCGAGGCGAATCTGCCCGCCGCATTGATACGGGGTGTCAACTGAAATGCAGCCATGGCAGCGGTAATGGGCTTATGGTTATCAATGGCACAAACTGCCATCAGAGAAAGCAGACCCATGCGTTCGGTATTGCGCAGCAGCTCCATGCCGCGCTTGACCAGATAGCGGTTTTCGCCGCTTAAATCGACCACATCGGCAACGGTAGCGAGTGCGGCAAGATCACCAAATTGTTCAATGGCAGAGTCGTAATCGCCGCCCTCCAGTGCTGCGATGAGCTTCAGCACAACGCCAGCACCGCAGAGCTGCTTAAAGGGCGAGGGGCAATCGGCACGGTGGGGGTCAACGACGGCAACAGCATCGGGCAGAACATCGCCGGGGCGGTGGTGGTCGGTAATGACAAGCTCCATGCCGCACTGACGGATATAGCTTGCCTCCTCCACAGCAGAAATGCCATTATCTACCGTGATAATTAATGAAGTGCCTTGGGCTTTCAGCATATCAATCTGCTCTTTGCGGATGCCGTAGCCCTCTTTTCGCGTGGGAATATACCAGCGTACATTTGCGCCTGCATAGGTGAGCCAATCGGTGAGCATGACGGTAGCCGTCACGCCGTCGCAATCGTAATCTCCGTAAACGCAAATGGCCTCGCTGTTTTCAATTGCCTGCATGATGCGTGCCACTGCTTTGTCCATATCCATCAACAGAAAGGGGTTGGAGAGGGGCGTTGCATCCAGAAAATCTTTTGCAAGCTGTGGTGACGAAATGCCACGGGAAAGCAACACCTCCGCACATATTTGTGTGATGCCCAGTGCTTCACTCAAAGCGGCGGCTGCCGTTACATCGGGCTGTCCGATTTTCCATTGCTTCTGCATCAGTGTGTACCCACCTCCTGTTATGATGATACCATTCTTTTCAGTATACCATTTTTTCTAGTAAAATGCAAGTCAAAAGCGCGTACTGCGCGAAAATAATGTGCAGAAAAAGAGAAGTCCTTGCGGAGGGACTTCTCTTTTGTGCGATTACAGCGCGGCAATGTTGACATTCTCCACTGTGCGTGCAAAGGAGATGCTGTGCATTTTCAAGCCGCTTTGTGCAAAATACAGACGCATGGTGGTAAAGCGCGAGAACATCGGGATATTCGTGCTGAAGGATACAGGCTTGCCCTCGGTGCCGTTCCATGTGAAGGTGTTCTGTGCCGTACCCATGCTGAACAGCGTTACGGGCATTTGCGCCAGCGTGCCTGCATCGGAGCTTGCCGTAAGTGTGATATGATAGTATCCCATCGTCTTTACATCCAGTGCAAAGCTGAATGCCGTACCGCGCTCCGTGCTGATCTCTTCCAGCGGAATGGTGAGCGTATCCGTATCCAGTGCAAAGAACTGCACCGCACCCTCCTGGGGCTGACCCTCCGTGGGACGGTTGAGAATCTGCACTTCCTCGGCAGTGCCGCAAAGCCGCTGCATTGCAGGGGTGCGCAGGATAAATCCGCAGATATTGGCGGCACAGCGCTGCAGCTCACCGAGGGTCAGCGTGCCGTTTTCCAGTGCCTGCATGATATCGGCATCGGGGGTTTCGGTATCGGCGCAGACCATGTACAGGTCGTTCTGTGCGGCGACCATCACCGAGAACAGATCTCTGCGCGGTTCTTCGCCGCGACGGTTGATATTCGCCCACCAGTCGGTCATGGCAATGCCAGAAAAGCCCCACTCCTCGCGCAGGATCAGGGTGGTCAGGTCGGGATTTCCCGCAGTCCACAGACCGTTGACAGAGCCGTAGGTCGTCATGATGCTTTTGGCTTTTCCCTGTTTCACAGCGATCTCAAAGCCTTTCAGATATACCTCTCGGAGTGCACGCTCCGAGATGACTGCATCCAGAAAATGGCGGTTGGTTTCCTGCTCGTTGCCGCAAAAATGTTTGAGCGTACCCGTCACGCCCACGCTGTGAAGACCCTCCAACTGTGCGGTGGCCATCATACCGGTGAGATAAGGATCCTCGGAGAAATATTCAAAATTTCTGCCGTTTAAGGGGTGGCGGTGCAGATTCATACCTGGGCCAAGCAAGCAATCCACCCGATTGGCTCGCATTTCCAATCCCATCAGGGTAAACAACTGCCTGAGCAGTTCTGTATTAAATGTGGCGGCAAGCAGTGTGCCATTGGGCAGACTGAACGCCGGCGTGCCGCAATCCAGACGCATACCCGAAGGCCCGTCGGAGCAGCATACTGCCGGGATACCGTAGTGTTCCAGTGCTTTGGATACACCGCCAAACGCAGATGCCGTACCTGCCGTCACTCTCGGGCTGCCCATACCCTCGCCACGCACCAGCGAGGAGAGTTCCTCTCTGGAAAGCTGTGCAATAAAGGCACGCAGGGTCGCAGTACCGTTTTTCACATCCTGCAAGGTGATGCCCATATCACCGGTATGCGGAATCTCGGAGGGCAGCGCCATGCGATACCGTTCCACTTCATCCACCTTGGAAAGCGGCACAGGCTCCATAACGATATGGTAGCCCTCATCATCCGCTTCGGGGCGCATACGCTCAAAGGGGAGTACGGGTGCCATGCATTGCACACAGCGCGAGGTCACTTCGGTTTCCGCTTGCAGATAGGTGTAGCATTTCTCGGCGGAGCGCACATCGGTGCCCAGATAAAACTGATATGCGCCTGCTTCCAGTACATAGCAATAGGGGTTGCCCGTAGCACCGCTGTCATCGTAGGAGGCGAGGTCGCGCAGACGGATATGCAGTGTCAGCAGATCCTGCTCATCCGGTGCCAGCGTACGGGTTTTCGCAAAGCCGCAAAGGGCTCTGGTAGGCTTACCGAGTGCCCCTTGCGGTGCTTCCACATAGAGCTGCACCACCTCTTTGCCGCTATATGCGCCGATGTTTTTCACGGCGGCGGTCAAGGTGATGGTGTCGTCCTCCTCCGTAACCGCGGCAAGCGATACGGTAAACTGTGTATAGGAAAGCCCGAAGCCAAAGGGATACCGTACTCTGTCCTTTGCGAAGGTTTCAAAATAACGATAACCGATGTAGATATCCTCGGTCTGGAAATTGCGGTTTTTATCGCCAAAATACGGGTGCGAGGGGTAATCTGCGATATCCATGGCAATGGTATCGGGCAGCTTTCCGGAGGGAGAGACCTCGCCGCTGAGCACGGCTGCCGTGCCGCTGCCGCCTGTCATGCCGCCTTGCCAGATGTACAAAACGGCATCGGGTGCAGTCGATTCGATTGCGTGCATATCAATGATGCCGCCGACATTCAGCAGCACGATCATACGCTGAAAATGGCGGCGCACGGTTTGCAGCATGGTGAGTTCTTCTTGGGTCAGCAGATAAGAACCTGCTTCGGTGCGGTGATCCTGTTCTTCGCCGGCGGTGCGCCCGATGACGACGATGGCTCTGCTATGTGTTTTTGCGCTCTCTGCGGCGATTTCGTCGGTCAGGGGCATTTCGGGCTGTGACCAAGGCTCTGCGCCCCAACCCTCGCCGAGATCATAGGGGTGCGCTTGATCCCACTCCTTGTAGATTTGCAGCAGTGTTTCATCCACGGCAATGCCTTGCTCGGCAAGGCCTTCCAGGATACCTGTGACCACAGGTGCATTGACCATGCCGCCAGAACCGGTACCACTTTTATAATAATGCAATTGTATTCTGCCGAATACCGCCACTGCCTCATTTTTCGGGAGGGGGAGCGCATTATGATCGTTTTTGAGCATGACAACGCCTTCTGCGACCGCATCTGCGGCAGTTTGCAGATAGACATTCCAATCAAGAATTGCAGCCATATGGATCGCTCCTTGTAATTCTGTGATAGCCTATGGGTAAGCCGCCCCGAAGTGTATCGGGACGGCAGATTTGCGTTTCGGAAAAGGTTTTTTGCTGTGAGCGCGGATGGATTCGCAATCTGGTTACGGTTTATTCGTAATCAACCACATTGACCCAGCGTTTGAGCATCGCGTGTTCGTTTTCATTGCCCTTGACCGACTGCGAAGCGGCAACAATAGGCATCCACGATTGGATATACTGCTTTGCGGTATCGGTCATTTTACAGAACAGGTCGAGATACTTGTCAGCCAGTTCCTGCGCATTTGCCAGACAGAACAGCAGATAGGTTCTTGCAACATCCGCAGC
>JAEDLR010000021.1 GCA_016295145.1 Oscillospiraceae bacterium | reverse complement strand
ACGTTACCTAGTTCTCTACTTTTTTCTGTCCGCTTTATTGACATTGGTCCAAGGATTACAGGCAGCTAAATGAATTCTACCAGCAGAAGATACAACAAATCCATATAGTAGGCGAATATGCCAACATGATGGTGCGTGACTACAATCAGGCATTGCAGTTTGTGAACGACTATTTCCAGATGGACTACAAGAAATTTCTGTCGCTGTATTTCTCAGGTGAAAGAGCAGCCGAGATCGAACGGAATACACTCCCGAGAAATACCGGCAACTATTTGATACATTGTCAGATAGGCAGCTTGAAATCATCCGTGATGATGCTTCAAAATACATTGTTGTCTCTGCCGGACCGGGCAGCGGTAAAACGAGAGTACTTGTGCATAAGTTGGCGTCACTTCTTTTGCTTGAAGATGTAAAGCATGAACAGCTTTTGATGTTGACATTTTCCCGTGCCGCTGTGATAGAGTTCAAACAGCGTTTGCGCGACCTGATTGGTAATGCTGCCAATTTCATCGAGATAAAGACATTTCACTCCTACTGCTTTGATTTGCTCGGAAAAATAGGAAATTTACAGGATACTGAAAACATTGTGAAAGACGCAGGGGAGCTTATCCGAAACGGCGATGTAGACCCCAGCAGGATCACAAAATCTGTCCTTGTCATAGATGAAGCGCAGGATATGGACATTCACGAGTATCGACTTGTAGAGGCACTCATGGAACGTAACGAGGATATGCGTATCATTGCTGTCGGAGATGATGACCAGAATATCTATCAGTTCCGTGGATCAGACTCCAAATATCTCAGGTCATTGATTACTGAACATGAAGCAAAACAGTATTCTCTCATCGACAATTATAGAAGCTGTCCGAGCGTAGTCGCGTTTGCCAATCAGTTTGTAAAGTCCATATCTGACAGAATGAAAACTGAGGATATTACTGCGGTTACTGAAAATTCAGGTGAAGTCAAACTGATAAAGCATAGCGTTGCAAATATGGAGACGGCATTAGTGGAGGATATCATTTCTGTCAATGCAATCGGTTCGACCTGTATTCTTACCAATACCAATCAGGAAGCCTTGCTGATACTGGGCATTCTGAAACAGCGAAATATCCCTGCAAAGTTGATACAGTCCATTGATGGATTTGATTTGTATGATATTGCAGAAATGCGTTATTTTCTTAAAACGCTGAATAAGAATAATACCTCTCCTGTTATCAGCAATGACCAATGGGATCATGCAGTCCACGCATTACAGGAACAATATAGCAATAGTGCGTGTATGCCTGTCATCATAAGTATCCTGCGCACGTTTGCAGACAGCAACGAGAAAAAATACCGTACAGATTTTGAGATGTTCCTGCATGAATCCAAAATGGAGGATTTCTATACAAATGAAAGCAGCGTTATAACGATTTCTACCATTCACAAATCCAAAGGCAGAGAGTTTGACAATGTGTATATGCTTCTCAGCAATGTCAATATGGGCAGCGATGAAGAAAAAAGAAAGCTCTATGTCGGCATGACAAGAGCAAAGAGCTTACTGCATATCCACTATTTCGGTAACGCATTCGATCAATATGCAGAATACGCAACGACTGACGAAATCGACCTGCACACATATCCGAAACCGTCTGAAATAATATTGCAGCTATCCCACAGAGATGTATTCCTTGACTTTTTCAAGGATAAGAAATCGCTTATACTGAAACTGAAAAGCGGTATGCATCTTGCTGTGAAAGGCAACCGGCTGTATGTGCAGGTGAACGGCAGGCTCACTCCTGTTCTGCAATTTTCAACTAAGTGTAACGAAACAATCAAACAACTGATAGCATCGGGATATACGCCGTATGATGCATTGATACGTTTTATTTGTGCATGGAAAGGCAAGGAAGATACGAGCGAATCAGCGGTTATTCTTGCTGATATTACCTTTCGCAGGAATACATGAACGGAAATCTATACATGAGGCGGAGGGGTGAATATGAATCACGAGATCGAACAATTACAGCGTGCAAAGATGTTTATGGACTATCTTGCAAACGGTGTTGATCCAGTATCTAATGCGGCTGCAGATACCAATACGCTGCAAAGTGAACAGGTTATTGCCTGTTTCCCATACATCTCAGATGTTCTGGCAAGAAACATATACGCAGCAGGGAATAGTACAAAAACACAGAAATGCAGACTTCTTTATTACCGTGAAACAGTGTGCGGATCTGAATGTGTATTTCTGCCGTATCTTTTCCGGTGTGATACTGCTGCCGTTTATGGGCAGAAACTGCACAATCGCGTGAGACTTGGTATGGCGGTGACACAATGAAAATGCGCCTGCTCCCAATCGGGTTATCAGAGCTATGGATACCAGATGGTCAAGACGAAAATTTTTTCCAATAGATATTGCAATTCCCTTTTGACCGTGGTATAATAAGCTGTGACAATTGTTGGTGCGAAATCGGCATACGATGCTGGGAAAACCCATATATGGTTTTGTATGCCATGGTTGATGCAATTGCCGGTAAATACTTACGGGAAAAGGATATTATGGGAATCAAGGTCAAATTATTTCGCCGTTTTCATGATCTCAGCGCCGTGCAAAAGCTGGTCATGGGATTTGCTTCGATTATATTGATCGGTTGGGGATTACTGATGCTGCCTGCGTCTACGGCGAAGGGACAGGAAACCACTGCTGTCAATGCGCTGTTTACGACCGTATCGGCAACGTGTGTAACGGGTCTTGTCACTTACGATACCTTTACGCACTGGACGCGGCTGGGGCAGTGGGTGATATTGATACTGATTCAGCTTGGCGGACTGGGGTTCATGTCATTTGCCGTGGCTGCTGCACTGATCTCCAAACGAAAGATCGGGTTGAAACAGCGGGAACTAATGCAGGAAGCCATCAACGCCAATCAACTGGGCGGAATTGTCCGTTTGGTGAAGGTCATCGTCAAGGGAACGTTTTTCTGCGAGGGCGCAGGCGCCCTGCTGCTTTCGGTTCGGTTTATCCCGATGCTCGGATTTTGGGAAGGGCTCTTTTATTCGGTGTTCCATTCGATCTCGGCGTTTTGCAACGGTGGCTTTGATCTGATGGGCCGGTATCAATCTTTTTCGTCCCTGACGAAATTTCAACCGGATGTCTATGTGAATGTGGTAATTATCTTGCTGATCGTCATCGGCGGACTGGGATTCTATGTATGGGACGATGTGATTTCCAGCCGTTTTGCATTTAGCAAATTTCGGCTGCACACAAAGATTGTGATTACCACCAGCCTGATTCTGATCTTTGTTCCTGCCGTTTTGATCTTTTTCTTTGAGAGAAACCATTCCATGTCCGACATGGGGACGGGAGAGGCGATGCTTGCTTCTCTGTTTCAGTCGGTGACGCTGCGCACGGCTGGGTTTAACACAGTCGATCAGGCAGCACTGTCCGATTCCTCGTGGTTTATGTCCTGCTTATTGATGCTCATCGGTGGCTCACCGGGGTCTACGGCAGGCGGTATCAAGACCACTACGGCAGCGGTGGTGGTGCTCTCTGCGATTTCCATGATACGAGGCAAGAAATCCGTAACGGTCTTTCAAAGGCGACTGGATGAGGATCTGCTGATGAAGGTCATCTCCATATTGTGCGTGTACCTGTTTATGTCCTTTGCTGCGGTGATGGCGATATGCAACCTGGAGGGTCTGCCCATAAAAGCGGTATGCTTTGAAGTGTTTTCGGCATCGGGAACGGTAGGCCTGTCAATGGGAGTAACCCCCACACTGTGTACAGTATCGAAGCTGATACTGATGTTTTTGATGTTTTTCGGCAGAATCGGCGGTCTTTCCTTGGTGATGCTATTTTCAAGACCGTGTATTTCATCTTCGCCTACCTATCCCGGGGAAAAAATATCGGTGGGCTGATCGAGAATGGAGCGTTAGATATGAAAACAGTACTTGTCATCGGAGCAGGTGGATTCGGATATTTTGCTGCACTGAAGTATACCGAAGAAAACAACGAGGTCATGTGCATCGACAAAAACGAGGAGAAAATAGCGCAGCTGATGGGCAAGATCGCCTCGGTGCAGATCGGCGATTGTACCGATATCGGCGTGTTGGAGAGTATCGGTGTCAATAATTTTGACATTGTGCTTGTGGCTGTCAGCTCGGATTTTCAGGCTTCGTTGGAGATCACCTCGCTGGTCAAGGATCTTGGTGCAGGCTGTGTGATATCGGTGGCAAATAAGAATATTCAGGAAAAATTCCTGCTGAGAAACGGCGCGGATATGGTCGTCTACCCCAACCGTGAAATGGCGCGGCATCTTGCAGTGAGAACCTCAACCGGCGCGAATATTTTTGATTCGGTGGAGCTGAGTTCCGAATATTCCATTTATGAAATCAGCGTGCCCGAAAGCTGGGTAGGCAAGTCCATTGAAAAGCTCAACATCCGCAAGAAGTACCATGTCAATATCCTTGGCATCAAGACCAACGAGGTGCTGCTGCCGAATTTGGAACCGGGTTATGTTTTCAAGGCAGAGGGGCATATTGTTCTGCTTGGAACCAAAAAAGATATCGCAAAGCTCGTCTGATGGATTTCGGCGAACTGTGTATTGCTTGGGTAACGCCGTACAATTGTGAAAAGCAATTGTGCGGCGTTTGATTGTGTAATCGTTTCTTTTTAGTAGCATCTTGAACAAAAAGCGGTGCCTGATATTGTGCATTCCTACAAATCAAGAAGATAAATCAAAAAAACAATTGACATATAACGAAAAGTATGGTATAAATAATGTAGAGAAGGTGCTTACCGGAAGCACAGAACATCTCAATCATACGCACCCGTCTGATGTGGATCCGGTCAGGTTTGGGTATAAGGAAATGAGGTGAGCACGATGGGTTAGGATACTTGTATTATTAGATTGGAATGGTTAAGTATGCTGAATGGTGGCGTTCGCATGACGCAACCTATTCTGCAGTTCTATCTGAATAATTCGAACATATCATGAGAGGAGAAATTGTTATGAAGAAGCGTAGATGTATTTTGTCGTTATTGGCAGCCACTTATTTTTTTGGCTCTACCCCCGTTGCTGCGCAAGCCAGCCTGCTTGATTTTTCAGAGGCACTCAAAACACGGCCTGCGGATGAATATGAAATCGTAAGAGAAGAGGATGCTGTTTTTCCGGATCAGGTGGGCTTGGTTTCCTCATATTCACTGCAAGGATTAGCGGTCTACTGTGACAATCCCGATGATATCCTTGCATCCGGCATTGGAAACATTTCTGTGGTCTGGTCCGATGGCAAATGGGGAATCGGCGGTATTCCGGCGGGGGGCTGCCGGATGCAACCGCTTACCGGTTTTGCAGAATGCTATGGAAAGTCAGAAGAATACGTTGTGGATTCTGAATATATTACATACAGCGTTTCTACTGAACTGGAGCAGTTAAACAGCGAAAAAACAGTGTATCTACTGACTGTACCTCTTGAACTTAACGAGGATCTGGGTTATTGGAGCGCAGATTACACTGAACTGGTGAATGCTGTGGCAGAACACGATCAGATGACATTACTCGGTGCTGTCTACGGAAAGGAATCCCGTGCAACAATGTACCAAGATGATGGCAAGTTGCGGGTTTGGATCTCAGAAGAGAATACGGATCAAGTCTTGTCTGTGCTAGCAGAATATGGCAGCATAGAGTCCTGTGATACCAACGGATGTTATATCATACTGGCAAACGGTGATAACATCCCTTTTGAGGAAGCAATGCTTCTCTGTGAGCAACTCAAAGAAATTGACGGCGTAAAAGATGCCTACCCGGCGGGCAGTACACCTGAGTCTATCTCAGCAGGCATTGCGGGATTCGGTCTTGTATTAATGCCATACAATGAGGAAACAGAAGATACAACCACCACTACCACCGCTGCAACCACCACTACCACCGCCGGCGGTGTATCTACAGGTGATGCGGCAACGGTTTACCTGCTGCTCGCAGGGGTTGCTGCAGCTACAGTAGCATTCTTTACCAAAAAACGAATGAACATATCCGCATAAATCAAAGGTTCCGAGATGCATACTCCTGCCTCCAAACGGTCATTGGTATCCATAATTCGGTAGTTGTAGAGAACAGTCATAATGGTGGCGTTCGTATGAATCATGATGTGATATGCTTTTATTTGAACAATCCGAACATTCAATATTCGTAAGGAGGAACAATCATGAAGAAACTACTCTCAGTTTTTACCAGTCTCGTTTTGTTCGCAGGCGTAGCAGCTATGCCTGTTTCTGCTGAGGAAACCTATGCCCCACTGCCTGACCAACTGGGGGATAGCTATCTGGTAGAGGATGTAGATTTTTTAATAGATTCAATCGTTGCAACCGATATGGAAGCACCATCTTATTTTCTGCAAAGCAATACGCCCAAAGGAATTTACATCTCACAGTTTTGCCCCACCGGCTGCGTGGATTATACCGTAGGAACGCGCGCCTACCCCATGCGTGGTACATATCTTGCGGAAAATAAGGGATCCCTGCTGCACTTTATTTTGCAGGATCAGACCGCTGCAAAAACCTTTGCCGATGAAGCATTCACGGCACTTTTGGGCGAGAATTACGAAATCATCGCTCCGGATTCGGATACGCAGAGTCATAGTGTTTTCATCAAAGAATCAGCCGAGCAGGCAAAGGCCATTGCCGATGCGGTTTATGCATGGGCAACTGCTGATCATGTTGTAACGGAGTTTTCCTTCTCCGAAGCCTATATCAGCAAGTATGAAATTTCATTCGCCGGCCCTATGTATGCACTGGATGCTTACCCCGATGCCGAGGCAAAACTTTCTGTTTTTGCCTCAGAATATGCCTCTGACTGGACTGTTACCGCCAACAGCAGCTATTGCCAACTTCGCCCCACCGCCGCAGAGACCGATCATTTCCAGTTGATGGATATGGTGAAACTGGTATATGATGCGCTAGGCTATATTCCTCACTATGCATTTTTGGAGGACGTCGGTACAGAGAAGGCCATCAATACGGTTTATTATGCACCCAATCTGGGCGATGTGAACGCAGACGGTAAAGTGACCGTTTCCGATGCCATTTTGCTTTTCCGCTATGTTGCAGAAGATACCACTGTACCCATTACCGATGCCGGTATTGCTGTTGCTGACCTCAATGCAGACGGCAATGTGAATGCCGATGATACTACAGTATTGCTGCAAATGCTCGCAGGTCTGGTTCAGTAAGTGCCATGGAATCGTGTTATCGGCTCTGTGAATTGAACCAGTAAAGGTGGACAGCAGTACAGCAGTACAGCACACAAAGCCGCTTTTGATAGAATGAATCAAGCAAAGAACTGCCTTCGGATTTCCGTAGGCAGTTCTTTATACAACGAATGGTTATCGACACGTTTTGTTGCATGTATAGAATATGGCAACAGCCGCCTTTCCACCACGGAAAAGCGGCTGTTTTCGGTTACTCTGCGGCTGCATCACTTTTTTTGATGTGAAACACCATTCGGAAAATGCCCGCAAGCAGCTTGGGGCTACGCACAACTACGATTTTCATCGCGCTACCTCCTTTGCAAGATAGTACAGCATATGCAAAATCGCAGTTTTTGTTACAGTTTTGATTGCGCAATCAGCAAAATACCCTGTTCCACGCGCAAACGCGCGCACTTGTCAGTAATCTCGTTGCTGACCCCCAGCGGATGATACATGGTCAGCGTGGCGTTTTCCAATGGATACCGAACCCCGCGGATGCTCACACCCTCGCATTGCGTTGTCAGCGAAAAAACCGAAAAAGTAAAGCCCTCGCGCTTGGGATATTCCACCATTGTGCCTGCTGTTTGCAGCATCAGCATATCGCTGGCACCCACCAGTATACCGGTTGCACCATGTTGGTGCAGAAGGAGCAGCGTCTGGATATTGGCGTAACTGTGATCGAATCTGCCGCCCAACGCGCCGTAGATCACAAAGCGGCGGCAGCCTTTTTCAAGGCCAAACCGAACGGCAAGCACGGTATCGGTGTCGTCTTTTTCCACAGGAGCCTGATAGTACGGTGCATCAGGCAACGCACCCAGCGAATCAAAATCGCCCAGTACCAGATCAGGCGTCACGCCCATGCGTTGTGCCAAACGCAAACCGCTGTCAGCACAGAGAATCCATGCATCCTCCTGTGGCAGGGGCAGGCACGGCAGATCTTCTTCAGGCCCGCCTGCAAAAATCAGACAGAGATCGCTCATTTTTTATTCTCCCATGTTTTGTGCTGCATTGCCTCTTGCAGCATCACGGTATAGCTTTCGTAGCGGCTTTGGGGAATATTCCCTGCCTGCACAGCCCCACGCACAGAGCAGGCTGGCTCGTGCAGATGCCGGCAGTCGGTGTATCGGCAAGGCTCGTCCACCGATGCTAATTCAGGGAAGCAAGCTGCAAGGTCATCGGGCGGAATCACAGCATAGCTTTCGGTTTCAAATGTTGAAAAACCCGGTGTATCTGCGATTCTGCCGCCGTTTTGCAATGTATACAATTCCACATGGCGTGTGGTATGCTTGCCCCTGCCCAGTTTTTTGCTGATCTCTGCGGTTTCTAGCTGCAAGGAGCTGTCAATTGCATTCAGCAGCGTCGATTTTCCCACGCCGGAGTTCCCCGTAAATGCGCTGATACAGCCCTGCATTGCGTCACAGATCGGCGCGATGCATTCGGGTTTGGCATAATCAACGGCAAACACGGTGTACCCTGCATTGCGGTAGATGTCCATCAACGTGTCTGCGCCTGCCAGATCCAGCTTGGTGAAAACCAATACCGGCTCGATGTGTTTGTACTCGCACACGGCAAGAAAACGGTCAAGCAGCAGTACATTGGGCGCAGGCTCACAGGCAGCAATTACAAAAAACAGCTTATCCAGATTGGCAAGGGGCGGACGAATCAGCACGTTGCGGCGTGGTAGAATCTCTGTAATGCAGCCGTTTTCCACCGTGACCGTATCACCTGTGCAGGGTGAAATGCCTTGCTTGCGAAAAAGTCCTCTTGCCTTACACATCATAATACCATCGGGGGACTCTACGGTGTAGAGCCCCCCAACAGATTTCAGAATCAACCCTGTCATTCATTATCGCCACTGACAGGATCCGGCACATTGACAACTGTGGTTGTTGTGGTGGTGTCGGATGCCGAGCTGCTTGTGGTAGTCACGGTGGTGGTGGTGGTGGTTTCCACGACCAGGCCGCGAACGGCTGCGAATGCTGCCTCCACATCGGATTCAATTACGGTGACAGTTCTGTTGTCAAAATCGACCTTATAGGTACCGATGGTCGCATTCATCATGTTGCTGTCATTGACCAGGCGCACCAGGAAATCAACAGTACCGGTGCCGGAGAGCGAAACCTTGGTGGTACCCGTTGCATACGCCACATTGAAGCTAGGGCCGGTGGTATGCACCACGCCTCCCTCGTAGAAAATGATGTGGAAGCTTCCCGTTGCTTTTTCGGGGATGGCAATAGAGAATTCTACGTTTTGTTCGGCTGGAATACCGTTACTGACCCTGACGGTAATCGTTGTGCCCTCGGTAACCGGCTCGGTGGGATTGATGCTCTGGTGGAAGATCTGACCCTTGGGGGCATTGGAATTGTCCTCTACACGGACAAGCTCCAGATTGCAGGCAGCGGCAGTGTCCAGTGCGGTCTCATAGGACATACCAATGAAGTTTGGTACGGGAACCGTATTCTTATTCTTGCCCTTGCTGACATAGACGGTAACATAATCGCCCGGCTCCAGCTCGCTGTTGGGGGCGGGATCCGTACGCACGATCTTACCCTGTTCAACGGTATCATCAAAGGTATAGCGCTCGTCAATTGTCAAGCCCAGATTGATGATCTGCTGCTTGGTGGTCACATAGTCCCAGTTGGTATAGTCGGGCAGGGTGATCTTCTTGGAACCCTTGCTGACCTTGACCTTTACCGTAGTGCCCTTTTCGACAGGGTCCTCAGCAGGAATGCTCTGGTCGAAAATCTTGTCCTTTGCCAGTGTGGAGTATTCATAGCTTTCCACTTCAATTTGCAGCAACTGACCGTATTGCTGCTTTGCTTCCTCGTAGTCCATACCGACCAGAGAGGGCATTTTGTAGGATGCGTTGCTGGGGTTATCCTGATTGTTCATAAAGTCAATAATCGCTTTGACACCGATGATGACCGCAATGGTAATCACCACGCAAATGACCGCAGTAATGATCGGCACAAATACAGAGGGGCGCTCCTCTTCCTCATATTCGTATTCGTCCTCGTCGTCATCCTCATCTTCTTCGTCGTCCTCGTCATCTTCCTCGGCATAGCGCGGATCCTCTGCTTCGGAAGGCTCAGTGACAACCGCACCGGAGAATTTCGCCTTTGCCGAGTCGGCAGATGCCGGGCTATCCTCCAGATTGGGAATATAGCCGAACACGATGGCAGTATTCTCTTTGAAGCTCTCCAGATCGTCCATCATATCTCTTGCGGACTGATAACGATCTGCAGGGTCTTTCTGCATTGCCTTGAGAATGATCTCCTCCAGACCCGGTGCAATGTCCGCCCGAATGCTGCGTGGGCGCTTGGGGTCTGCTTGCATATGCATTACTGCCACACTGACCGGATTCTCATGATCAAAGGGTTTTTTGCCTGTCAGCATCTCATAGAGCATCACGCCTACGGAATACAGATCGCTCTTTGCATCGGTGGCAGCCCCCCTTGCCTGTTCAGGGCTGATATAATGCACGGTGCCGATGGCTTTGTCGGTGCCGGTTTTGCCCTCTTCCCGTGCAAATTTTGCAATGCCGAAGTCCATAACCTTGATGGTGCCATCGCGGAGCATCATAATATTCTGCGGCTTGATGTCACGGTGGACAATGCCCTTGCTGTGGGCGTGCTGCAATGCGCGCAGGATCTGGGTGACAAAGTGTACAGCGTCTCTCCAATCCAGCACACCACTCTGTTCGATATATTCGTTCAGGGTAATGCCGTCGATGTACTCCATGACGATGAACTGGATGCGATCCGAGAAGCCTACATCGTAGATCTTTACAATGTTGGGGTGGTTCAGCAGTGCGGTTGCCTTGGATTCATTGCGGAATCGGCGCAGAAACTCCTCGTTCTCGGCAAATTCCTTCTTCAGAATCTTTACCGCCACAGGCTTACCGTCTACAACATCGTTGGCACGGTACACATCTGCCATACCGCCCTCGCCAATGCGTTCTACGATCTCATAGCGACCTTCCAGCTTCTTTCCGATGTTCTTGTCGTTGCGATCTTTTTCCATTACAAACCTCCGAGTCAGGTCATCCCGACCAAATTCAATATGGTTGTGTGTTATTTATGGTCAACCGAGTTTCTCGGTCTGACTGCAAATTAAGGGGCGATCAAAATCACAGAGATATTGTCCCTGCCGCCCTGTTCGTTGGCTGCATCCAGCAGTTGTTTGGCAGCATCGGCAGGCTCCGCAGAAGAAGCAAGTGTGCCGATGGTGGTATCATCCAGCATACCGTACAAACCGTCCGAGCAAAGCAGCAGCCGTTGCTTGGATTCCAGTGTGCAATCAAAGCGGTCTGCCAGTACATGGGGCATCACGCCGATGGCGCGGGTCAACTCATTGCGGCGCGGATGTGTTGCACATTGCTCCGCTGTGATGTCACCGCGTTCATACAAATACTGCGCAGCCGTATGATCCAGCGTAAGCTGCACAGGCGGTGCATCGGTATTAATGACATAGGCGCGGGAATCGCCGATATTGACGATAAAGCACTCTTGCCCCCGTAGCACGGCTGCCACAAGCGTAGTGCCCATGCGCATTCGCAGATTGGCAGCTACCGCAGCAGTGTATACCCCTCGGTTTGCGTCTGCGACAGCCTGATGCAGTAAATCGGAGAGCGCATCTGGCTCCATTTTCGCCTGGTAGTCCTGCATCATGCGGTTTACAAAAGCAGCAGCAGCGATGTTGCTTGCCTCTTTGCCGCCCTGCATACCGCCCATGCCGTCGCAGACAACAGCAAGTACGCCGTCAGGCAGGGCACGGGTGGCAATGGTATCCTGATTTTCCTCACGCACCCGTCCGATTTCACAATACTGTCCTATTTCCATACCGATTCACCTCACCCGATCCTTTCCTGGGTGTTATTCTCTATGGCATTGCGTCGCAGTTGACCGCAGGCTGCCTTGATATCATCACCGAGGGTGCGCCGCACTGTGGCATTCACGCCTTCTTCGGATAAATACTGCATAAATTGCTTTGCACTACCTGCCTGAAATCCGTTTTCCCCCACAGGATTCACGGGAATGAGGTTCACATGGGGGCGCATCTTCGGGAAAACAGGCTTTAAACATTTTGCAAGCCGCTGTGCATCTGCACGGGAATCATTCTTGCCACGGATCAACGCATACTCAAAGCTTACGCGTCTGCCCGTTTTGCGGAAATACCTTCCGCACGCCGCCAGCAGTTCTTCCAACGGATACTTTCGGTTGACGGGCATCAGTGCACTGCGCGCGGCATTATCGGGGGCGTGCAGCGAGATGGAAAGCGTCAGGGGCAGGTTTTCCTCTGCCAGTCTGTCGATCATCGGCACCAACCCACAGGTGGAGAGGGTCACATGGCGCAGGCTCATCGCCCTGCCTTCTTTGCATGAGAGCAGCCGTAAAAACCGCAACACCTCTTCATAATTATCCAGCGGTTCGCCGATGCCCATCAGCACAATGCCGGACACTGCCTGCTCTGTGGGAAATTCCGCGTCCATCAAATCAATCTGACCGAGCATTTCCGCCGCCGTCAGATTGCGTACCAATCCAAGGGGTGCCGAGGCACAGAATTTGCAGCCCATTCTGCAACCCACCTGCGTGGAGATACAAGCGGTAACGCCGTGGTGATATACCATGCGCACCGCCTCGACGCAGTTGCCGTCGGAAAGCCTACACAGGTATTTTACAGTATCATCGATAGAAGATGCAAGCCTTTGCGCAATATTTGGTCGGTTTATATAAAACCGCTGCTGCAACTCTGCGCGAAACTGTTTAGAAAGGTCAGTCATTTGCGAAAAATCGGTGACTTTTCGCTGATGCAGCCATCGGAACAATTGTGCCGCGCGGAATTTCGGCACGCCCATTGACGCAAGCACATCGGCAAGTTCCTGCGGCAGCAAGCCCATCAGCTCGATTTTTTCTGTTGTTGCCGCTGTCTGCTGCATACCGATTGCTCCTTTGTTGATTTATTCTGCTCTGCGGCGCATTTTTGCGATGAAGAATCCGTCCGATCCAAGCATTTGCGGAAAGAGCGTGGTCATTTCTGCCGCTATGGATTGATTCCATGCAGCGGGTTTCCAAGGCATTTCCAATGAAAACGCAGGATGCGAGCGGAGAAAATCCGTCACGACTGCGTCATTTTCCGCTTTTGAAAGCGTACAGGTGGAATACACCAGTACACCGCCGGCTTTTACAGCTTTCGCGCTGGCTTCCAGTATATTGCGCTGTATCCCAGGCAGAGCCTTCACTTCTTCCGCCGATTTGTAACGCACTTCCGGCTTGCGGCGCATCACGCCATAACCGGAGCACGGTACATCGCAAAGCACCTTGTCGGCCATGGGGCGGTCGTCAGCAGGCTTTGCTGCATCACCTGTGGATGCGTATATATTGGAAAGCCCCAACCGTTTTGCGCCCTTTTGAATCAGCCGCACCCGATTTTCATGCAGATCATACGCGTAGATCTTGCCCTTGCCCTGCATCATTTCCGCAATGGTAAAGGTCTTGCCTCCGGGTGCCGCGCACACATCCAGCACGATTTCATCCGGCTGTGCATCCAACGCCATGCAGCAAAGTTGCGATGCCAGATCCTGCACATGAAACATCCCTTTCCGGAAAGCAGCGGTATCCGTCAGCGCACCGCTACGCTTCAGGCGGTAGGCATCGGGGATTTCTGCCACAGGGGTGGGAGAAAACTCCGCCAGAGCAGCAAGCAGTGTATCCGTACTGGCACACAGCGGATTTCTGCGGATGTACACAGGCGGCTCACCACCTGCATCTTCCAGAAAAGGCAGCACCTTTTCTTCGCCGTATTCCCCGATCAGTTGTGCAATCAGTGTGCGGGGCACCGAATACCGCACCTCGTAGGCTGCAAAGGTTTCTTTCGGCTGAGGAATCTGTTTCTCACTGCGCAAAAAGCTGCGCAGTACGGCATTTACCATGGCAGAAGCGCTTTTTTTTCCCATTGCTTTGATGACCTCTGTCCACAGATTGACCGCAGCAGAAGGTGGCGTGGCAAGATATAGCAGTTCGTATATCCCGCAGCGCAGTACGCAGCGAACGGGGGCATCGAGCTTTTCCAGGGGGCGGCTGATATGCGCCTGTACGCAGGCATCTACCGTGAAAAGACGTTCCAGCGTGCCTTGAAAAATCGCGGTACACAGGGCTTTTTCCTGTCCCGTTAGTTTTGCATTCTGAAAAGCCGCCTGCAATGCCAGATTGCTGTAGCTGCCCGATTCCAATGTGCGCAGCAGCGTTTTGGCGCACACGACACGCGGTTGTACGCCGTTCATCTGCGGGATCCTCGGATGCTGATGAGCCGCAAAAGCTGCAACAGTGCCGTAATCGTTGCCGCAACATAGGTCATGGCTGCTGCACTGAGTACCTTTCTGGCAGCTTTCAGTTCGTCATCGTCAAACAGCATGGATTGTTCCATGTTCTCAATCGCACGGCGGCTTGCGTTGAATTCCACAGGCAGCGTGACCAATTGGAAGAAAACCACCACGCAAAACAGGACAATGCCGGCTGTCAGCAAGCCCGTCCAACCAAACATCAAGCTGAGCAGGATGAGCAAATAGGATGCATTGGAAGCAAAATTGGTGATGCCTACAATTGCGCTGCGCAATTGCACGAGACCGTATCCCGTGGCATACTGCAAGGCGTGCCCTGCCTCATGCATTGCCACACCCACAGCCGCCACACTGGTGCTGCCGTATACGCTCTCTGAAAGGCGAATGACATTGGCGGATGGGTCATAATGGTCTGTCAGATGTCCCTTGCAGGCTTCCACTCGCACATTGTTGACACCGTTTGTGCGCAGCAGATGCTCCGCTGCCTCGGCACCACTCATGTTCTGCCGATTTTGTACTTTGTCATATTTTGCATAGGTTGTCTGTACTTTGATCGACGCGGCAACGGATATTACCAGCGCGATGAGCAATAAAGCATACAATGGAATGCTCCTTTCCAACGGTATATGGCATCAGTATATGCAAAAAATGTTCGATTCATCACCCTGTGCGGCATTTTATTCTGCCGCTTGGAAGCAGTCGCCCTGCTGCAGATTCATACCGCGCAACAAATCGGAAACCGACATAGCGCGACCGCCCTCCATCTGCACGACCAGCGGCGTGACGCACATACCGTCGCCGCAGACAAACTCCATGGTTTTCGTATCGACGATGACACCGGGGGCAGCATCCGAACGTCGGTTGGTCAGGATCGAGCGATGCAGCTTGATGCGTTTGCCGCCAAGCATTGCATAGCCCGAAAGGGCACGAATGGTGCGGTCAACGGTCTGGGCGGGGAGATTAAAGTCCAGACGGCTCATTTCTTTGGTGATCTTTTCAGCGGTGCAGGCAAGCAGATCGTCCTGCACCTCAGGAGCAAGCGTGCCATCTTCAAGGCAGCGCAGCGTTTCGCGCAGCACCTCCGCTGACATCTCCGCAAGACGGTCGTGAAGTGTATCGGCGGTTTCATCGGGAGCGATGGGCGTTTCCAGTTTATAGAGCATATCACCGGTATCCAGTCCCACAGCCATTTGCATTGCAGTTACACCGGTTGCGGTGTCGCCTGCAAGTATCGCGCGCTGAATCGGTGCTGCACCGCGCCATCTGGGTAACAGTGACGCGTGCAAATTGATGCAACCAAATTTCGGCAGGTCAAGAATCTCCTTGGGCAGCAGTTGCCCGTAGGCAGCCACTACGATCAGATCAGGTGCCAGCCGCCGCAATACAGCGTAAGCTTCTTTTGCTTCCTCACCACGGCGCAGAGAAAGCGGCTGATATACCTCCAGACCCAGTGCCAACGCTTCTGCTTTGATAGGGGAGGGTTGCAGCTTATGACCGCGTCCTCTGGGACGGTCAGGTTGTGTAAATACGCCCGTGATGTGGTGCCCTTCCCGATGCAGCATACGCAATGCAGGCACGGCAAACAGGGGCGTACCCATATAAACAATCGAAAGCGGATTCATTGCGACAACTCCTTTCCAAACATACGGTTGCCCTTATTCGTCCTCGTAGGTCACATACTCATCCACAAGGCGCACAAAGAGCTTGCCCTCCAGATGGTCATATTCGTGGCAGGCGCAGCGCGCCTCAAGGTCGCTGAGTTTCAACTCATACTGCTCACCTTTGCGATTGTATGCGCGCAGGGTGCAGTGCTTGGGTCTGGTGACATACCCCCAGATATTCGGGCAGGAAAGGCACCCCTCCACCCCTCTCTGCTTGCCGCTGGCTTTGACAATCTCCGGGTTGACAGCTTCAATCATGCGGTCACCCAGATCAATGATGAATACGCGCTTCAGCACGCCCACCTGCGGTGCGGCAAGACCAACGCCGTTTGCCTTTTTCAGCGTTTGCATCATATCGTCAATGAGTTGTGCCAGACGCGCATCAAACTGTTCTACGGGGCGGCATCGTTTTGCCAGTACGGGGTCGCCGTCTTTTACGATATTGCGGATTGCCATGAGATCATGTTCCTCCCTATTCCGATTCAAACCCTGTTCCCCAACGGCGCAGCATATGTTCTTCAAACGAAAAGGCATCCGCGCGAAACGGAAATGTGATCTCGTCTGCGTAGTACCATGGGTCGGTTTGTGTATTTTGTAAGATATGAAAGCTCTGGGCAGGCATAAAGCCCTGCCCCAGCAAAAAGCATCGTTTGCCCTCGGCATTGACTGCCTCGTCCACGATCAGCACCACATGACCCGGCGAGCCGCCCTTGCAGAAAAAGTCACCGATTGTCGCATTTTCCAGTGCGACCGGCTCCGATTCATCGGTCAGCGAAAGGGTACCTGCGTAGCGCATCACGGTCATCTCATACGATAAAAATGTTGCATAGGAATCATCATAGCGCTTCAGGGGAAGCCATGTTACAAAGTCGCCGAGTACAAGGGCACGTTTGCCATCACGCCACGAGGGATAATCCAACAGAAAGCCGCTTGTGGTATGAAACGCAATGCGGTCATACATCTGCTGCGCCAGGAAATACTCGCTGTACAGGCGTATGATGCTGTCTGCGCATTGTTGCAAATTTGCAGTGCCCGTATCCATACGATATACCGCGGCGTATCCAATGGAGGATAGCGTCGTGCCGTCGTGACAGTAAATCGGGCTGCCCTGCTGATACACGGGCTGTTTGCGAAGAAACGCTGCAAAGCTGTTTTCGCCGGCAGCGGTACGGGTGTAGCCCTCTGGCGGCAGAATGCGCGTTTCCTGCGTCGTGCCCTAGGAGTCCAGCAATGTATTGCATTCCAGTGACTTGAGCGTCAATGCATCGGTCTGCTCAGTCACGCTGCGTGTTTTCCATGTAGGGAAGATGCGGTGCGCGATGGTGATGATCCCCAGAACGCAAAGCAAGGCCAGCACAACTGCGATCATCACCCAAAACGGTTTGCACCGTGCGGGTTTTTGTGCAGATGGTTCCATATCAGCCCCCCTGTTCTTATACGCCACAGTCGCCGTTCATATCGGCAAACAGTTGCACAGAGGCAAAGCGTTTGTCCTCAAGTGCCTTGGTCATCACCTTGCGAATAAATCGACGCATATCTGCGGTGTTTTTGCATTTGAGCAGCACACGGTAGCGGTATTTGCCGTTGAGTCTGCCGTAGCTTGCAGGGACAGGTCCCAGCACGCGCAGCGGCAAGCGAAGATGTTCTTCTGCCGCCAGTTGCCCCAGCAGCGTTACAAAGAATTTTGCCGCATCTGCCACGCGGTTTTCCCACATTCCCGCAAAAGCAATCACGCAGATATCACAGATGGGCGGAAACATGAGCGCACGGCGCATGGCAAGTTCTTCTTCATAAAAGGAATCGTAATCCTGTTGTGCCGCCAGTTGCAGCACATAGTGTTCCGGCATACTGGTTTGCAGGATTGCTCTGCCGGGGGTTTTGCCTCTGCCTCCTCTGCCAACCACCTGTGTGATTAACGAAAAGGTACGCTCGTAACTGCGAAAATCGCCGGCATAGAGTGCCTTGTCGATGGAAACCACGCCCACCAACGTCACATTGGGAAAATCCAATCCCTTGCCGATCATCTGTGTGCCTGCAAGGATATCATATTCGCCATTTGCAAATGCCCGAAAGCCGGCTTCATATGCATCACGGGTCATGGTCGTATCAGCATCCATGCGCAGGATTCTTGCATCGGGCAGCAGGAGCTGTAATTCCTCCTCCAGTTTTTGCGTGCCGAAGCCCATTTGCCGCAGTTTGTCATGCCCACAGGCAGGGCAGGCTGTCACAGGTGGCTGCACATGGCCGCAATAGTGACACAACAGACTATTGTTTGCCTTATGATAGGTCATGGGCACGGAGCAATTAGGGCAATACACCGGCTGATAGCACTTCGCGCATTGCAGTAGCGTGTGATATCCACGGCGGTTGAGCAGCAGAATGCTTTGCTCACCCTTTTCCAGATTCTCACGCAGCGAATCGGCAAGCACCCCCGAAAACGGCGTGCTGTTGCCCATCATGCGTTCTTCGTTCATATCAACCACCGTTACCTGGGGCAACGGTGCCTGATTGTAACGCTGGGTCATGGTCAGCAGATGATATACACCGCGCTGTGCCAGATATCGGCTTTCCAACGATGGTGTGGCAGATGCCAGCACCAGTGCCGCATTGTGACGGCGGCAACGCTCCCTTGCCACATCTGCGGCGTGGTAGCGCGGAGATTGGTCTGCTTTATACGAATGCTCGCCTTCCTCATCAAGAATGATGACACCGATATCGGGAAGCGGCGCAAACACAGCACTTCTCGTGCCGATCACTACGCGGATCTCACCACTGCGGATGAGTTTGTCGGTATCCAGCCGCTGCCCAAGGGAAAGCCCGCTGTGGATGAGTGCCACCAGATTGCCAAATCTTGCCTGAAAATATTGCACCACCTGTGGGGTCAGTGCGATTTCCGGCAGCAGCAGCAGGGCTTGCCTTCCCTCTTGCAATGCCAGATGAATGAGTTGTTCAAATACAGCGGTTTTGCCGCTGCCTGTCACGCCGTAAAGCAGATATGCTGCCGCTACGCGTGATGTGATCGACGCTGCCACTGCGTCATAGGCGGCTTGTTGTTGCGGAGACAGCACAGTATCATCCGGGGATATGGTCACTACGGCATCGCGCGGCACGCGCAAATGGGGGATTTCCACCCGTGACGCGATGCCAAGCTTTACCAGATTTTGGACGGTGCTTTCGCTGACACCCGCGAGATAAGCGCACTCCTTGACGGTCAGCGTTTTATGCTCCCGCAGAATCTCCACGGCAAGACGCTGTTTATCTGTGGCACGGAAATCCGTTTCGTTGGCGAGAAACGCATCTGAAAGGCACACCATTTTGCGGCTTTGATCGCCTACGGCGCGTTTGCCTTCTGCTGCCGAAACCAGACAGCCCTTTTTCACCAACGATTCCAGCACAGCGTTTTTCTCAGCACTGCCATCGGCACGCAACAGCATATCGCGCTCTTTCTCGGAATTTGCCTGTGACACCAACCGCAGCAGATTCTCCTCCGGCTCGGTCAGCGTGACATTTGGGGGGATGGGCACCGGAAGGAACCGTTCCTCCAGACGCATCTGCATACCGCCGGGCAAAACGGCGCGTACCGCATCGTAATGGGTGCAGAAGGTATGCTCGTACAGCCATTCCACCAGAGAAAGCAACTCCTCGGTCAGCACCGGTTCGCGGTCAAGCACGGCAGTCACGGGTTTATACGCAATCAGATTTCCGTTTGCGTCGAACTCCTGCGCCACAGGGGTTACCGCCAACACCATTGCCATTCTGCGGCGATTGCCCTTGCCGAATGGTACCGCCACACGCATTCCTGCCCGGATCTGTCCGCGCAGTGCACTGGGCACCAGATAAGTGTACAACCGGTCATACCCCATAGTGGCTGCGTTCAGTGCCACCTGTACAGCCATAGACTCGTTCAAATGTGACACGCGCATCCTCCTTTCAGGGTATCATCCGTCAGATTGCATTATTCCGGCTGTTCGGGCTGCTCCACGATCTTATATTTACCTGCTGCGAATTCCTCCACGGCGGTCTTTACCGGCTTTTCCTCCAGATGCTGATTGTTTTCGTACAAATTGTCAGCGATTTCTCTTGCGCGCTTGGCAACGCCCAGTACAAAAGCATAGTAGTTATCATTTTTGGAAATGATCTGATTCATAGATGGTCTTAACATGATGTAATTAACGCTCCTATTCTTTCTTTGGAATACTTTGTGCGGTTTTCTTCTGCCTGTACAATGGCGCAGAAATCATCCACTGCGTCCTCCAGCTTGTCATTCCACACGATGTATTGATAACGATCTGCAAAGGGGATTTCCTCGATCGCCCTTGCAATGCGTTTCTCAATGACTTCCGGTTCTTCCGTGCCACGCTTTTCTAGTCTGCGGCGCAATTCTGCAATGGTGGGTGGCATGGTGAAAATGGTAATGGCTTCGGGATGTTCCGCCATCACCTTCAGTGCGCCCTGCACTTCGATCTCTAGCACAACGTGTTTGCCCTGCGCCCAGATGGCTTCTAATTCCGATCGAAGTGTGCCGTAATAATTGTCACAATACGGTGCATACTCGAACATAGCGTCCTCAGCAATGCACTGTTCAAAATGTTCACGGGTGAAAAAGTGGTAGTTTACGCCGTCGATCTCCCCACCACGGGGCTGACGGGTGGTTGCCGATACGGAAACCTGACAGGCAGTGCGCTTCACGACTTCGGCAAGCATCGTACCCTTGCCGCAGCCCGATGGGCCTGAAAGAATGATCAGCATTCTTTTGTCATTCATCTTCCTGTTCCTCCTCTGCATTTTCCGCACTAATGTTGCCGGCAAGTCTTGCACCGATGGTTTCCGGTTGAATGGCGGAAAGAATCACATGGTCGCTGTCCATCACGATGACGGCGCGGGTGCGTCTGCCATAGGTGGCGTCAATGAGTCTGCCACGGTCCCTTGCATCCTGAATGATACGCTTGATGGGGGCAGATTCAGGGCTGACAATCGTCACCAAACGGGACGATGAGATCATATTGCCGAAGCCGATGTTGATCAGTCGCATGGTTGATGTCCTTTCCGTCGGTATTACTCAATGTTCTGAATCTGTTCGCGAATTTTTTCAATTTCGGATTTCATATCCACCACAAGGCGCGTAATGCTCAGCTCCTGCGCCTTGGAGCCAATGGTATTGACCTCTCGGTTCATTTCCTGAACCAGAAAGTCCAATTTTCTGCCCACAGGTGCGTCCTCGGCAAGCAGCCCGCGGAACTGTGCGATATGGCTATGCAGACGGACGGTTTCCTCATCAATGGCGGTTTTTTCCGCAAAGATGGCAGCTTCTGTCAGTACGCGCTGCTGGTCGATGTTGGTGTCCTTCATCAGTTCGGTAAGCTTTGCAAACAGTCGCTCGCGATAGCTTTCCGCAACACCGGGGGCAATGGATTCGATCTGTGCAAGCATCTGCTCCAGACCGTCAAGCTTTGCCAGCAGATCTTCTGCCAGACGTTCGCCCTCGCAGCGGCGCATGGAGAGAAATCCATCCAGTGCATTTTCTGTCACCTGCGCTACCTGCTGCCAGATGGCGTTTTCGTCCTCCTGCGCCTTGGTGACGGTGAACACATCGGGCAGACGCAGCAGCGTAGAAAGCCGGATATCGTCCTCTAACCATTCTTTGCCTTCTTCGCCCTTTTCCGCGTTCAGTTGACGCAGTGCGTGGACGTATCCTTCTGCCACCGAACGGTTGACCGCAATCAGTGCATCCTTACCGTCAGGGCGGGTAATGGTCACGCTGACTTCCACCTTGCCTCTTGCAATTTTGCCGTTGAGAAATGCTTTCAGCTTTTCTTCCAGATACATACAGGTGCGGGGCAACCGTGCCGAGAATTCATAATAACGGTGGTTCACCGCGCGGATTTCCACCAGTACATCTCTGCCGTTTTCCAGCATCTGGGCTCTGCCATAGCCTGTCATACTTTTGGGCATGAAAAACCTCCTGTTTGGTATCAGCACCACCGGATTTGTGCGGTGTTGCTTGTATTTTCACTGCAGCACACAATGCGCCGAGTATACATTGATTCATCTAAATAGTATACCATATTTTAATGTGAAAATCAAGGGATAAAAGGCTACAATTCGGTTACAATTTCGCTGTTTGCGCTATGGGGCTTTATGACAAACAAGGGATGCAAAGGTTTTCCTTTCCATCCCTCATGATCGCATTTTGTTTCTATTTCAGACCCACTCTGCTGTCCTTGCGCTTATCGGCTTCGGGCAGCGTGTCATAATCCACTAGATTATGATGCATTTTTGCCAGATCGTTGCGGCTGCTTGCATCGGGTGAACCGCTGTATACATAGCCCTCCGAGCGCATATAGGCGTTCCAGCGGCGATGCTCCAACATTTCAAATCGGGTTTTCGCTTCGCCCTGCATTTCCTCCTCAGGCAGATCCGCACCGGGGATTCCACAGTGGATCCTTGCCTGCATATGCAGTGCGGCGGCCATAGAGGAGCGATAATTGTACTCGTAATTCCAGAACTCCTCTGCCTTGCCCCACTTGAGGTGCCGCTGCAACGCCTGCTCCTCCAGAGACGAACGGATGATGTTGTCCTCTGCGTAAGAGGATTGCAAATCGCCGACAAATTCAATATCATAGGGCTGCTTGCGGAAGTTGGTGATATTTGTCATGGCAGCCTTGCGGCGGCTGTCATATAGAATTGCCTGAATGACGGGGTGTATGCCTGCCCGTGCAAAGAGCATACGCAGTTGCACGGCAGTTTGTGTGTTCAGATCGTCATCGCCCAGTGAGATCAGCACATAACTTGCACTCTGAATCCGGGAAACCGCATCGGCGAAACGGGCGGTTGCGGTATCGTAGCCGCTGTGTACCGTGATGGTATACTGCGCCTCGCCCTTGACGAATACACCGTTGTATTTGGGGGAGAGCAGTTCGGGGGCAGCTGCGGTGAGCTTTTCCTCTGCCAATGGGTCGCGGTCAAAGGCGTGGATATGTACGCGATAGCCGTCCATTTGGCAGTACCATGTCAAAGCTTTCAGCATCTCGGTGCCGTGATGCCCAAGCCCTACGATCACCGCATGGATCTCCTTGATGCCGTCCTGAGCGGGTATCGCGTTATCAAACAGACGGCCGCCGCTTGCTTCCAGCATATGGTAGGTCATAGAGCGTGCCTCATTGATGCGCCGTACACGCACCTTGCCCTTCTCCACAGAGGAAAGCAGCAGGTCGCTTTCGGCGGTCAGGGCGGAAACATACAGATGGGTATTCGGATATTCCGCACGCAGGGAGATCAATTCCAGTGCAAGATCCAGATTTTTGTTGTCGTCCTCGCCCATCGCAAACAGCCACAGCCCCTTTTTCTTGGAATGCTTCAGGGCTGCGATCGCCGTAATGTCACTGTGAAACAGAATTGCGCCAAACCGATTTGCCCCGCGCAGCAATTCTGCCGAGACCGCATCCTCTCTTCCCAGCGTTGCGGCAAAGGCGATGACGGCATCAGGGTGATTGTGTGCAATGTCCTGCGCAAGGGTCAGAGATTTGTCAGTTAGCTCCGAGAACACATACATTTCGCGGTGGTATGCGAGGGCATACTGCATCCGTGCAGAAAGATTCCGAAACAGCGAAAGCACAAATCCCACTGTAAACAGCGGTGCTAACAGCAGCAGTACTACCGTGCAGATCTGGTATCCTACGCGCAGCGATTCCGGGCAAAAGCCGATTGCATTCTGGAGCATTTCATTCTCTACGCCCAGTCCAAAGGCTTTCAGCCCGTGCAGAATGGAGAACAGCGCGGCTTTTGCAATTGTCAAGCCGTTTTGCGGCTCGTCACCCAGCAGAAACGGAAAAAGATTGAAGCTTACCGCGATCAACATACACACGATGCCTACGCGGAATATGGGCGCGTGAACGCCTGTCCGGCTGCTTTGTGCTTCAATGCACAGCATAATGGTCATTGGCAGGATCACAACCCAGATGGATATCCCAAGACAAATCTCCCACAACATGGCGGTTCCTCCGTTTGATCTATGACTTAAGATGTAGTATGTCATGTATTATACACCATAGCAAGAGACTTTGTCAAGAAAAGCACCCCAAAAGGAAAGTGCCGTCCATGTACGATTGGACGGCACGCCGCAAGCAGCACGCGGTCGCACACAAAGCTGCCTGGAGAATAGGGGATTTCATTATCAATGCAGCAGATGGTTCGGAACCGTCTGCGATGCAGGCAACACCACACAAAGCTGGCGGTGAGATGCACAGTCAGATTGTATCGAAATGACGTGGATGGGCTGGCACCCGGCAAGGGTTGTTTGTGGAAGATGGGGGAATATGTAAGTGGATGTGCCGCCAGCTTTGTGTGGTGTTGCCTGCAGTATGCCCGTGATTCCATCACGGTCTGAAAGAACGCGGTTGAAAAAATGCTTCTATATATTACTGTCGTAAATAGGGGGATTTTCGGGAATGAAATTTTCAAAAACCTCCAATTTTGGAACAATAACCAAATTCTGGCAATAATTTTCCTGCTTATTAAGCATATTGACGGATCGTATGATATTCTCCCCGCATTTTTTCCCCGGAAAAGGAATCATTCTCCCCATAATAGGGAACACTGAATATCGTTGCAAACCACTTGCATTTTGCGCAGAATTATGCTATAATGGATGCAAGGGCAAGCTGCCCGATCATGCATAATAAAAGGAGGATTCCCCGATGCATATTACTGATGACATTCGCTATATCGGTGTCAACGATCACAAAATTGACCTGTTTGAAGGGCAGTATACTGTGCCCAATGGCATGGCGTATAATTCTTACGCGATTTTGGATGAAAAAATCGCCGTGATGGACACCGTGGATGCTGCCTTTACCCATGAGTGGCTGGACAATCTGCAAAGCGTACTGGGCGGCAAGAGCCCCGATTATCTTGTTGTACAGCACATGGAGCCGGATCATTCTGCCAATATCATGCAGTTTGCCAAGGCATATCCCGGTGCCAAGATTGTTTCCTCTGTCAAGGCATTCAACATGATGCAGAATTTCTTCGGCACCGATTTTGCTGACCGCCGCATGATTGTGGGCGAGGGCGATACACTGGAACTTGGCAAACATACGCTGCATTTTGTGGCAGCGCCTATGGTACACTGGCCCGAGGTGCTTGTAACCTACGACAGCACCGACCGTGTACTGTTTTCTGCCGATGGTTTTGGTAAATTCGGCGCACTGGATGTGGAAGAGGACTGGGCTTGCGAGGCAAGACGCTACTATATCGGCATTGTGGGCAAATACGGCGCACAGGTGCAGGCATTGCTGAAAAAAGCCGCCACACTGGATATCGCGATCATCTGCCCCTTGCACGGGCCTGTGCTCAGCGAAAATCTTGGCTACTACCTGAATCTTTACAACACATGGTCAAGCTATCAGCCCGAAGAGGACGGCATTGTCATCGCCTATACTTCGGTATACGGCAATACCCGCAAGGCCGTCACGCAGCTTGCAGAAAAACTGCGCGCAAATGGCTGCCCGAAAGTTGTTGTCAATGATCTTGCACGCTGCGATATGGCGGAGGCAGTGGAAGATGCCTTCCGATACAGCAAACTGGTATTGGCGACCACCACTTATAATGCAGAGATCTTCCCCTTTATGCGCGAGTTTATCAATCACCTGACCGAGCGCAATTATCAGAACCGTACCATTGCATTCATCGAGAACGGCAGTTGGGCACCGCTGGCAGCGAAGATCATGGGCGGGATGCTTGAGAAATCCCGTAATATCAAGTATGCGGAGAACACCGTTCGCATTCTCTCTGCACTGAACGAGGAAAGCAACAAGCAGCTCAATGCCCTTGCCGATGAACTGACGATGGAATATCTGGCAGTGCGTGCCGATAACGAAAATACCAACGATCCGACCGCGTTGTTCAACATCGGATATGGTCTGTATGTAGTCACTTCCAACGATGGCAAGCGCGACAACGGCCTGATCGTCAATACCGTAACGCAGGTAACCAATAGCCCCAACCGTGTGGCAGTTACCATCAACAAGGAGAACTACTCGCACCATGTGATCAAGCAGACGGGCAAAATGAATGTTAACTGCCTGACCACCGACGCACCGTTCTCTGTATTCCAGCAGTTCGGCTTCCGAAGCGGCAGAAATACCGATAAATTTGCCGATACTGATCCGCTGCGTTCCGCAAACGGTCTGGTGTTCCTGTCAAGATATATCAATGCGTTCCTGTCGCTCAAGGTCGTGCAGTATGTTGACCTTGACACCCACGGTATGTTCATCTGCGAGGTTACCGAGGCGCGCACGATCTCCAACGGTAAAACGATGTCCTATACCTACTATCAGGAAAATGTGAAGCCCAAGCCTGAAACCGAGGGCAAAAAGGGCTATGTCTGCAAGATTTGCGGCTATGTTCACGAGGGTGATACGCTTCCGGAAGATTTTATCTGCCCGTTGTGTAAGCATGGAGCCGCTGATTTTGAACCGATCCAATAATCAAAATGGGAGGAAATGAATATGAAACAGTTTACTTGTGATGCTTGCGGTTGGGTCTACGATGAGTCGCAGGGCGTGCCCGAGATGGGCATTGCACCCGGTACCAAGTTTGAAGATCTGCCCGAGGACTTTACTTGCCCTCTGTGCGGCGTTGGCAAAGATATGTTCAGTGAAGCATGAGGGTGGAAAACGGAATGGAATTGCAGTTCTTTATTTGCAAGCACTGCGGCAAGATTATTACCGTGGTAAAGGATAGCAAGGTACCCGTAATGTGCTGCGGTCAGAAGATGGAGCAGCTGATCCCCGGTGTGACTGATGCAGCTACCGAGAAGCATATTCCTGTCTATGCGGTAGAGGGCAATGTTGTGAATGTCAAAGTCGGTGAGGTTGCGCACCCCATGACCGAAGCCCATCTCATTGAGTGGGTTGCCGTGCTGACCAATCAGGGCTGCCAGTGTAAGTATCTTTCCCCAGATGCTGCGCCGGAGGTCTCTTTCGCACTCTGCAACGGCGAAACTGTTACCGCCGTTTATGCGTATTGCAATCTGCATGGACTCTGGAAGGGTTGATGCAGATGATACCCGAACGCCCATGTCCCTCTTTTTGCGGGGCATGGGCGTTTTGCATGGCAGACGATGAAAATGGGACGTGGGCACTGCACAGATGTTGCAATGCCCCTTTATGGTATGAAATCACAATATCGGCTGTTCGGGAAGTATAATGTCGCTGGTTGTGATCCTATTTTCAGTGCATTGCAGTTCTGGGAGATGCCCCCTGATGAATCGTCGCGATCTGCGTCAACCGGAGCATTTACATTCGCGTAACCGGTGCTTGGCGTACCATTACTTTGACTTTAGCAGTGATTTATGATACGAATAGTACTAACAGGGATGAATGCGTGTATAAATCCGTAGCACTTTTGCATAGAATCTCTTCATTATTTGAAAGCAGATTGCAGACGATGCAATCATCCCCTGACAGTCCCTATTTCTGTATGCCGGGATACTATATATATTATGTGTCACACATTAATTTTACGAAAGGATCGGTCCAGCGTTACCATGTTGTCAGGGAATGGTGATGATGATACTATTTTTCTTGTAAAGCGCTTCTTTTGAACAGCAATTAGCATAAAATCAGCGTCTAATTCTTGATTGATTTATTGCACTATAACCAATTATTTGCAGTGAAAATGTTTTATGTTGTAATAGTGCTTGACAAATCTGCAAAAGCGTAGTACAATGTA
>JAEDLR010000079.1 GCA_016295145.1 Oscillospiraceae bacterium | reverse complement strand
CGTCAGGGTAACCCTTTGCCTGCGTGCCGCTGGGATTAACAATGATGCGCTCGACCATGGTGCTGTCAATCATGCAGTGGTGCAGCAGTGTGCTCTCGCTAATCACAACCAGGTTGTAATGCGAACCGCTATACAACAGCATCTGATTCTGGTGGGGGCCCTTGCTGTAATCCAGAGTGGCCATTGCATACAGTGCAATTGCATTGCTGCATACAACGGGAATATTCAACTCCAGCTCCAGAATATAGCGCAGCTTTGCAAAATCGGGGGTGCCGCTCTGCAGATCAGCGCGCAGCTGCTCCCAGCGATCAGGCACAATGCCTACACCCATACCCAGCACCTGCTTTTCAGACAGACCTGCCTTCTTAATCATCTTGTGCCCGGTCTTTGCAATGAACGAGATAATATCCTGCTGGTCAACCGACTCGTTCAGGAACATAATCTCCTTGTCCAGCACATCGCCTGCCACATTAGACAAGCCAACGCTAATGCTATTCTCATTGATCATAGCACCCAACGCGAACTTCGTGTTCTTGTTGATGTCCAACAGGATCTTGCGACGTCCTTTCTTGGGGTTCTTCTCATCGACGGGTGCCTCACCAATCTCTTTCAGCACGCCCTGCTCGATCATATCATTGGTGATGATGGTGACGGCAGCGCGGGTCAGATCAAGCTGGGTTGCGATATCCACGCGAGAGATGGGGCCGCGCTCACGCATAATGTGCAGAATCTGCTTGCGGTTGCGGCGCTTGAGGTCAAGTTTGCTGATGCCTAGACTTTCCATAGTGTTTACTCCTTTTTGTGCGACTTTTTCGGTGTTCCCATTCGTACATTCACCGACATATTCACTGGATTCTATACTTCTCCACACCATAAATATAGCAAAACTTTGTGAACACATTATGAACATTTGATGTACGATTTGTGAATTATCGTCAAATTCAATTGTTGTAAAACTGATCGTTACAAATTATATGCTGTGCCGATTCAATCACAGCCAAATTCCAACAAAAGATACGATCATTGGGAACAAATAAATGGCAATCAGCACTGCGGCAAGCGCAAACAATGTGGTTTTTTCAGCGGTGCTCCCCAGTACCTTGCTTCCGATTTGCGGATACTTTCGGCGAAGCAACAGATATAGTCCCATCAGCAGCAGACCTGCGCCACTCAGCAGCAACGCAACTTTCAAGCCAGACGGAAAGAACCGCAGCTCTACGGCAGCACTGCCTGCAGGCACCCGCACGGCAGTTTCGCAGGTATTCACGCGGTAGACCTCCGCTTTTTCACCATTGATGTATGCCGTCATGCCCTCATCATAGGGGATCGCCAGCACGAGGGTAGCAGCCGTATCGCCCGCTGTTGTGACGGTATATCTGCCTTTTTCATAATGCAGATCATCTTTGGGCAGCGTAGCCGCAGCATGAACCAAAGTGGCTTCCCGTATACCGAACACGCCAAAGCTCTCGCATTCAAAATTCTGATGGACCAGCGCACGCACGGTCACATATTCGTTTTCAAATCGTCCGAGACTGACCAAGCCGTTGTTCGAGCTCTGCGGATAATTCTGCTCAACAAAAACTCCGTTGACGCTAATGTTGACGCTTTCATTCCGTGGATTGGCGATTCGCGTACCTGTCAGCGTGTAGAGATCAAAATACAGATACTGTGCGTCACCAACATACAAGGTATAACGGATATCGCTGACCTGCTTGCTTTCGTCCACGATGGTACACTGCACGCCACTTTCGGTTTCAGTCAGCGAAAGATTCTCTGTTTTTGTCACAGGATACGAAACCACTGCGTCCGCATCGCCCAGTTTTTGTGCTGCAAGATACGCCTGCACAGCACTGCGCTTGCCGCCGGGCAGGTCGGTGATCGCATCGGGTGCTTGCTGCACGCGAATGGCTTGGGGTAGGGCGATGCTTGACTTGCCAATGCTCAATACATCATCCGTCCAGACTTCGGTAACCCAGTCTTCAAAATCACGGTGCTGCCCCAACTGATATTTCACACCCCACAGCGCATCGGTCAGCACCGTGCCGCCTGTAGAGGAAACCTCCATCCAGTAGGAACTATACCCCATTTTTTTCACACCTTCCATGTAATCGGAACGGGTGAGCGATGTATAATGCGCCATCGTCGGATATCCGATGGCACCTACCATATTCACATGGGCGTATTTACGGGTCATTTTCAGGCGATAGAAATCGTCATCGTGAATGCGGTCAGAGGCAGAGTAGGTCTGTGCATAGAGGGTATCTTCCTCGGCAACGGCACAGACATTGCAATAGGTGTGCAATGTCATTTCGCCAATAAACAGCACAGCGCACACGCTCAAAGCAATGCGCTGTGAAATGCTGCCCTTGCATCGGCAGCGCAGCACAAGTGCATAGCCCGCTGCGGTCACCCCGGTAGCAATCAACACAAGCAGCCCGTTTTCAAGATCAACCCACAGCGTTTCTACATAGCTTGTGATGTACGGATTGCCCACTGTCAGCAACAGCCCCACCAATGTGATGCACAGCATGGGAAGAAGCATCAACGCTGTTTTTTCACTGCGCGGCAATTTTTGACGCTCCTTAGCAACCGGTGCAGCAGACAGCAGCTGCGCGGCAATGCGCAGGGAGATCATGATCATGAAGAACGCCCAACGGATTGGAAATGCCTGATAGCTGCCCGTGTGCCACATGGCGTTGATGGGATCAAAAACAACAGCAGCGACAAACAGCACGCACAGCACACGCATCCTGCGCTGCTCTTCCCTGGCCATCGGCAGATGCTTGCAAAACAAGAACGGCAATACTGCAAATACGATAGCGGTTGCCGCCAACAGCACAAAGCGATCCCCCAGTGCGTGGAACAGCCTACAATTTGCCAGCGATTGCAACAGGTTGCCGCTGCGCGCCGAGCGCATGATCTGCAAAAAAGAGGGCAACCATACAAAAGCGGTTGTCAGTGCTGCCATCGCACTTGTCAGCCAAAAATCGTGCAGGTGCAGCTTCTTGCGCTCTGCACGGGGCGTAAAATACGCATACAGGCCCACATACAGCAGCAAAAAAACAACGGTCATATAGCCGATATAGTAACAGAAAACGATATTCAGACAAATGCAGCAAAAATACGGCAGCACCTTCCCCTTTTGCAGCAGTGCGTCTACAGCAACAAGCAAAAGCGGAGCCAGAGCTTGTACATCCAGCCACATCAGATTCTGGTAATACATCAGGCCGTAGCCGCAAAAGCCATACATCAATCCAAGCAGTACGGCAAGTGCAGGACAAAGCTTTGGGGTCTGTCGGCGCAGCAGAATCACCATACTGCCCGCTGCCATCGCCAATTTCAGGGGGACCAGCAGATTCATCAGCGAGGATACGGGCATATCGGTGAGCAGCACGCAAAACGACAGCGGATTGCTGAGAAAAAAGAAAAAAACGCCATAAAAGCTCATGCCGCCTGCATTCAACTGCGTATACAGCAGCGATTCTCCCCGTTCCAGGATCTGCTTGCATTGCAGCAGCAACGGTACTGCCTGTTGCTCCATATCGCACCAGACAATGGACTTGACGCCAAAGGGATAAATATCAAACAGCGCATAAAACAGTGCAAACAGCGCGAGAACAAGCAATGTGCCGCAGGCTGCCGGCAACAAAACACCGCACAGACCACGGCCACGACAATCAGATTTCAACGAGGAGCCTCCTTTATCATTACAGAAAAATCGGGCAACAGACCAGTTCGCATTCACACACTGCGATCTTCGATACTGCCCTGACATTATGGTTCTGCCTGCAATCCCTTGCAGATAGAGGCACAGCCTATCATTTGCCGGAGGAATCAACGCTGCAAAGTTGCACAGTCGCACATCGCCATTCTCCCACGGCATGGATACTTTTTGCAGGCGCGCTAACATATATCATAGCACATTCGCCAGTAAAAATCAAGTATTTTCGTTAGTATAAGATATTAAGATTGGTTGCAGCTGCCGGTGACCCAGTGCCTCGGCAACGGTTTCGGGAATACGGGTGAAATCACCCATCAAAGAGGTCGGCTTCTGTATAGGGGCATCCTGCCCGAAGGGGACAAAGAAGTAATGTTTGCGGTTGAGTAATTCCCCCAGATTGCGTGCAGCAGCGGACAAGCCGTCGTTGGTGGAGATGCAGAGGATCACAGGTTTGCCGCCTCGCAAATGGGACTTGACCGCCATGGTCACAGTGTTATCAGTGATGCCTGCAGCAAGCTTCGCCAGGGTATTGCCCGTACAGGGAGCAACCACAAGCGCGTCTGTCAGTTGCCTCGGGCCGATGGGTTCGGCATCTACAATACTGGTCACGATTTTCCCATCGCCAAGCAGTGCTAGTTCCTCTGAAAAAGTGGTTGGCGAACCAAACCGCGTAGTCGTTTCCGCAAAATGCTCCGAAATGATCGGCAGAAGCGCTGCGCCCGCCTCGGCACAGGCTTTTGCAGCAGTCAACGCTTTTCTGACGCAGCAAAACGAGCCGCAAAGAGCGAAGCCAAGACGGCATCCATGCAAATCAGTCATCTGCATTGCCCTCCTCTGCCAGAATACCCAGGATCGTATCTGCAACGATCTGACCCGCAGTGACAGGCGAAGTTTTTCCCGGCAGAGAAAGTGCCCAGATCACCTTTACGCCCAATGCGGCAGCGGCTTCCACATCAACGCCCCATGATGTCGAAGCCGCGCTCTGTCAACTGCCAAAGATTCGCTCTGCCACGCTTGCCGCACTTTTCCACAGCATCCAACTGCCCCAAAAGGTTCAGCAGCATCCGCATATCCGATTCGCTACATTTTGCAATTTTGGCTGTATCTGCCGCGGTAAAAGGCATGGGCAGATCATCCGGCAGCAAGGCAAGATAATCAGCAGGCGTTTCTAGCATGACAATATCGTGGAGTGTAAGGGGCACACGGTCAATATGCTCGCCGCGAACTTTTTTCTGCCTACCGTAACCATTGAGGCAACGATACTGCTCCACTTCCACACGACAAAGAGCGAACCGCAGAGGACAGCCACCAATAAACGCACGGAGCGAGTAGATCTCTCCCATAGCGGAATATACGGATTCTCGCTTGGGTGATCTGCGTCTAGACTGCACCACGCCATTATTATCAACCCACACGACCCATTTTGTTTCAGCGATGGGATACACAACCGTAACCGGACAATACTGCAAAAAGGCGGAAAGCTTCTCTTTCAGTCGCAAAAAATTCCGCGTCTGCACCTCAATGACACCGTCTTCGGTAACGGCATCCGCGATAAAGCCACCGACATTTTGTTCATGGGTAGCCCCATCAGGCGCAAAATAATATTTCAGCGCAAGGTGGAGTGTGCGCTCGTGCAATGTACCGATGCCCTTGCAGCCCATATCGCGCTCTGCTGCGGCAATTGCCCGCGAAAAATCCAGCGGCATTGTTATCGCTCCTTTCATAAAAAAAGCACAGTGCCGTGTGTGACACTGTGCTTTCCTTAGCGAAGAATTACTCCTTCACACCGCCGGCTGCAACGCCTGCGATGATGTACTTAGACAGTACAAGGTAGATGACGATAACGGGAATGATGGAAAGCGTAATTGCCAGATAGTTTGCACCCTGGTTCGGGGTTCTGTCGATGGCAATTACTTTCTGGATCATCATAGGCATTGTCAACTGAGAAGGCTCGCCGGAAACCAGAACGAGGGACTGATTGTAGTAATCGTTCCACTTCTGGATGAAAGCGAAGATAGCCTGTACAGCGAATGCCGGCTTCATCATCGGGATGGAGATGGTAAGGAAGGTACGGAACTCGTTGGAGCCGTCGATTCGTGCTGCCTCAATGATATCCAGCGGGAACGAGGACAGCATATACTGACGCATGAAGAACACAATAGCAGGCGCTGCGATGGAAGGAATGATCAGCGGAATGTAACTATCAAGCATCTTCAGATCGATGATCAGGTTCAGGAAACCAACGGAAGTCACCTGAGTGGGAACCATCATAACAGCCAGAATAAAGGTGAACATGGGGCCACTCATTTTGAAATCGTAAACAACCAGACCGTAAGCGGTCAGACCGGAGAAGAACACGGTCAGAGCGCAGCAGGAAGAAGCGATAATCAAGGAGTTCTTCATACCGATCAGCGGGTGATAGAAACCACTGTACAAATCGTTGTTTTGCAGCACCTTGAGGTTGTTCAGCAACTCCTTACCGGGAATCAGGCTGATACCGTGCAAAACAATATCAGAGTGTTCACGGGTTGCGTTCATCACCATGATATAAATCGGGCCAAGACAGATAATCGTCAACAGAATCAGCACAATGAAAATCAGAGTGGATTTAATGTTGATCGAGGTCTGGTAGCTCTTGCCTTCAGAAGCATACTTAACTTTCTTGCTCATAAGCCGAGGCCACCTCCTTGCTTTGCCTTACGCTTTGCCTCTTTCATAGCCTGCTTTCTCTTCTTCTTGATCTCAATGGGATAGAGCACGCCGTTCTCTTCAAGGATA
>JAEDLR010000001.1 GCA_016295145.1 Oscillospiraceae bacterium | reverse complement strand
ATTCTATTATACCATCTCTTTCCTTTTTTGTCCACTTTTTTAGTATAGCACCAGTCTGCCAATCATAGAAGAATGCACGAGATATTTTATCCAAACACCGACGAGCAGGTAAGGCTGGCGGGAGATTTGTTTTATTTGAGTAATCATAAAATCAATCAGTTGTGCGCTATGGTAGAGGATGATTTGGTGGCAATATGGGGAGAGAACTGGAAAACCCACCATCCGTGTTTCACCGGATTCGAAAGGGCGGTATATCATCTCGCTATGGCAAGAAACGGAATGTGCGAGGCGATAGCAATACCATTTACGCCCAAGGTAAACTGGTGCCGAAAGGACATCGCAGAATACGATATAGCTTTTGCTAAGCGCCTTGAAGAGATACTCGTAGAAACAACAGGAGTTTGCGTAGAATATGTTTCCATCATGAACGAAAAGGATGTCAAGGCCGGCAAAATAGATGAGCTGCGATCCAAGTGTCTGGTGGAATACTCGCCGATAAAGAGACGTCTATGGTAATTGATGGGGCAAAAACGCCACATACCCTCACAACGGATACTATTACCAGTTGACTTTCTGAAGAATGTATGATACAATATAGGCGCAAGGAACAAATGTTTCTTATGCGAGAAAAAGAAATAGCTCGCCACACACACGGCGGGCTATTTCTGTCGCTACACAATGGCAGCAAGAAGAAAGTCTCGTATTGCTACGAGGATTGGGTGGAAGCCATGACGTTGCATCTAACAAGGGAGCGCAAGTGAAAAGACAGACTTTCGGCACCTTTGCCCTCACCACACATTGCAATTTTCGCCATTTCATGGTATAATGAATGCGAAAAATACAGCACCGAGCAGATGAAAAAGGCTCGGATGCAGTATTTGAAACATCATGATTCCTCGGGGGAGCATTGCATGGCAAGCGAGTTTACTGTAAAGCAAGCAAAACAACTGATAGAACAGCACAAAATGCTGCTGGCAGATCTGGAGCGTATGACGGCCAAAGCCAATGGAATACAAACAGATATACAGCGTTCTGTCGCCCGTCTGGTGGCACAGTCGGTCTTAAAGCGTATCATTCTCAATGATTGTGTTTCTGCAACGCCTGTATCGGTAATGGGCACCGAGATCGACATGCTGTGCCATAGTGTATATCAATATGAAATGGCACATGCCGATATTGAGACGGTCAAGGAATTCCGCATCTATGCCGAGCGTTATGTGCGTCCCGCAATGGCACGGCTGAATCCCGGTCTTGGCGGACTTACTTGGTTTTTGGGCGGAAAACGAGCCAAAGAAAATGCCGCAGCAGCGTATCGGGAGCTGCAGCAGATTTTAAGCGACAGCTATGGACAGATGATCCCGCATCTGGCAGCGGTAATGGATACGGTAACCGAAACAAGAATCGAAACTGCTTGTCAGGCATTTCGTACCAATCCCAGACCCTTTGCGGCGGTGCTGGAAACCCTTTTCCCTGAGGTGTTCTTTTCCAAGCAGAATAATCCTTTTCAGCCGGTTTTAGCCAAGCTGCATACTGTGGAACAAAAATCGGCTGTCCTGCAAGCTGCTGCGGAGCGTGAAAAAGAAGCCATCCGCAAAGCAGCGGAAAGGATGATGGCAACAGATGCACTGCAAATTCTGCGGGGAATACCCGTAGAGGAAGTCAATCGTGTGCAATCGGGATACCGTGTCAAAACACTCAGAGATGCAGGCTATGCCACCATGGCGGATATCTATCTGGCATCGGGGTATCAGTTGGAAGCCATAAACGGCATCAGTGAGAATGCTGCCCACGGGCTGCAAAGAATCGCCCAACAGTTTCTGAAGGAAATACAGGATGGCGTGAAGATCAAGTTAAGTGCCGATGATCGGAATAAAGCGGCAACCGAGCTGTTGAAGGCGATATGTATCCATTTGCAGAGCAATCAGGCTGCCCGTGAACAAAAGGACATCATCCGCAGCTATGAGGCAAAGCTGCCCTATGCCAAATCTGTACTAGATGCGGTAGGCAACGGATTGCCTTGGCTGTTTTATCTGCCTAAGCAGCAGGAGGAGGTACGGCAATCCTACCAAAGCATAGTATCTGCTGCGGAAGGGGAATATGCAGAAGCCGTCAGCAAGCTGCATCTTGCGCTTTCGGTATCCAAAACGGCTCCTGCCGATGATGCAGTATGGCAGGATTTCATACAGCATAATGCAGAATACTACGCAGTGCTGGATGAGATCGTTCCCGGTGCCTTGGGCAATGGTGATGGTCTGTATGGTCTGCCCGAGGAGCTGGCACGGGAGATCCAGGAGGAAGCCTTTTTCCCCGATGGCTTAAACTGCAAGCTGCGCCGCTATCAGGAATGGGGCGTGAAGTACATTCTGCACCAAAAGAAAGTGCTGCTTGGCGATGAAATGGGTCTTGGCAAAACCGTGCAGGCAATTGCTGCCATGGTTTCACTGCGGAATACCGGTGCGACGCATTTTATGGTAATATGCCCTGCCAGCGTGGTGACCAACTGGTGCCGTGAGATCCAGACACACAGCAAGCTTAGTGTGACCAAGGTACATGGCGCAGGAAGAATGCAGGCCTTGCGTTCGTGGAGCAAAACAGGCGGTGTTGCGGTGACAACCTATGAAACCACAGCCTATTTCAAGGAAGACGATATTACCAGGCTGGATATGATCACGGTGGATGAAGCGCATTACATCAAAAATCCGGAGGCACGGCGCAGCATCAATGTAAAATCTCTGTGCGGAAAATCCGAGCGGCTGCTGTTTATGACAGGTACCGCCCTGGAAAATCGGGTAGAAGAAATGGTATCCCTGATCGAGGTGCTGCAACCGAATGTTGCCGCTTCCGTGCAGGGGATGACATATCTGTCCAATGCACCGCAGTTCCGCAATTGTGTGGCACCTGTTTACTATCGGCGTAAACGTGAGGATGTGCTGACAGAGCTTCCCGAGCTGATCGAAACCAAGGAATGGTGTACCATGTTTCCCGAGGAAAAGGACATCTATGAACGGAGTGTTCTTTCCAAAAATTATGCCGCTGCACGCAGATTATCATGGAATGCAGAAGATCCCGAGAAATCTTGTAAAGTACAGCGTCTGCATGAGCTGATCAGAGAGGCGGAAGCGGAAGAACGGAAAATACTGGTGTTTTCCTTCTTTCTGGATACCATCCGTACCGCAGGGAGCCTGCGGGATGTGCAGTTTTACGGCCCCATTAACGGCTCGGTGCCGCCCCATCGCCGCCAGGAGATTATTGATGCGTTTGAAAAAGCCCCTGCCGGCTCCGTTTTGCTGGCACAGATCCAATCGGGCGGAACAGGCCTGAACATTCAATCTGCCAGTGTGGTTGTGATCTGTGAACCCCAGTTGAAGCCCTCTATTGAGAATCAGGCTATCTCCAGAGCCTACCGTATGGGGCAGGCAAGAAATGTGCTGGTGTATCGGCTGCTGTGTGAAAATTCCATTGATGAGAAGATCACCAAGCTGCTGGAGGAAAAGCAGAAGATCTTTGACGCTTTTGCAGATCAGTCCGTAGCGGCACAACAGCATGAATCCTACAATACCGAAGTGGATGAAACCGCACTGGGTCAGTTGATCCAAGAGGAAATCGACCGCATCAATGCAGAAAAAGAGGGCGGTACTGCGGCAATAAGCGACTGACCGCCCGCCCGATCCATCACACCGCCAGTGCCACCTCATACCGAATGGTAATGCGGTGGCATTTGCTTCGCATACTGTTGCGGCTGAATTCCCATTGTTGTTGCGGCATCATCATGTTGACCATCTGACCGCCGATCGAACCGGCCTGACGAGAGGTCAGATCACCGTTGTAGCCCTGCTTCAGAGTAACGCCAACCTCGTTGGCGGACTCCATCTTAAATCGCTCCATGGCTTCCTTGCCCTTTTGCGTAAATTCACCCTTCATGTTCATTCTCCTTTGCGGCAGCGGATTTTCTGCCCGTGCATCTCTTGTGTGCCCGATCGCTTTTGCTGCCGTGCTAGTATTATGCTGCAGGCACCACGGTTTATCAGTGGTATGTTATGGAAAGGCAAATGCGTTCGATTGCGCACATTTTGCAATGGTAAATGCGATGTACTCCTGTTGCTGCGCATTTTTTCATCAACGCGTTGCCATTTGATTTACGATGATGTTGCTGCATGCATATGATACGAAAATGCAAACAAAAAATTCCTCTCAACCATGTTAAGAGGAATTTTTGTTTTATGATGCGGAAATCATTCTGCCCCAACGATCCCGCGCATGGCTTCGTTCAGTTCGGTATCATAGACAGTGCAGGTATCTCTGTTATAGAAATTGCCCGTGGTAGACCACAGCACGGGGCACATATCGCGGGTATAGGCTGCCTCGCAGACGGAAGTAACATAGAGGTTGATCATCTCACGGGTTTTGTTCTCCGCAGCAACGCCGTACTCGCCAATAATCACAGGGTAACCCTTATCCACAAAGTTGGTTTTCAGCATATCCATATATTTGTTCAGCTCAGCGATATCCTTTTCGCTGCCCCATTCGGTGCGTGCCTTGCCCCAGACTGCATCCTCGGTCAGAATGCAGAAAGTGGAGGGCGTATAGTAGTGCACCGAAACGGCACAGCGGTTTGCAGGATCCTTTGGCATTTTGAACAGGGCATCGCAAGTCAGTTCCACATCGGTGGTGTAGCCCGCGATCAGCAGGTGACGCTGCGCATTGTTGCCACCCGAATCACGGACAGTATCCACAAAGGTCTGGTTGATCTCATTGAGCAGCCCGAAGGATTCGTCTTTTCCCTCCAGTGTACCGCTGTAGCGGTTCCAGAGGCTGTCCCAGCCGCCCTCTTCGTTGAGAGATTCAAACATCAGATGCTCATCGTATTCCTCAAACGCGTCGGAAAGCTGCTCCCAGATGCGCACATATTTATGCATACAGTTTTCCTTGTCAGTAGGAAACTCTGTCCACCAGCCACCGTCGTAGTGAATATTCAAGATCACATACAGGTCAGCATTCAGTGCCCAATCCACGATTTCCTTGGCTCTTGCAATATAATCGGGGTGAATGGTGTAATCCTCTGCCATCATATTCGACCACGCCACAGGCACACGCAGCACGCCGAATCCTGCTGCACGGTAGCCCTTTATCATATCCTCAGTGATCACAGGGCTGCCCCATGCGGTTTCGTAATTGGTCACGCTGCTGCTGTTGATCCAATCGCCGCAGGCTTCCAAGGTATTGCCAAGGTTGATGCCCATGCCCATGTCCTTCACGATCTCCATGGTGGACATCTCTCCCATATCGTTGCTGCTGCCGCGGTTACAAGCGGTCAGTGCGGATGCGGTCAGTGCCATGCCCAGCAGCAATGCAATGATCCGTTTTGTTCTCATCATGGTATTCCTCCATATTCTATGCTGTAAAAGCACATTTAGTATATCACATCACGGGGCAAAATGCAAGTGGTTTTTTCCAACGCACAAGATTCCCCATGCAATGAAGCAATATTGGTCATAAAAGCAATATCCTCCGCCAGTTGGCAGAGGATACTTTTGCGCTCATACTTCATCCTGCTCGGGTGTATCCACAGTGATCTCCTCGATCAGAGCACGCAGTTCGGGCACACCCTCACCGGTCATTGCAGAAAAAACGGTCACATTCATCTCATCAAACTGCGGGATCTCACCGGGCAATGCCGCCAGACGCTTTTCGCGCTGAGTGCGGTTGAGTTTGTCCGCCTTGGTCAGCACGATGGCAAAGGGCATCTCGGTATCTATGAGAAAATCCACCATCTGCAAATCGTCTTTCGTGGGTGGGTGCCGCATATCAATCAACAACAGCACCGCACGCAGGTCGCGCTCCGCCTGTAGGTAGCCGTTGATGAGGTCACGCCAACGATGCAGTTCGGATTTTGCAGTTTTTGCGTAGCCGTAGCCGGGCAAATCCACAAAAGTGACGGTATCGCACCGATAAAAGTTGATGGTTGCCGTTTTGCCGGGCACTGCGCTGACTCTTGCCAAGCCTTTTCGGTTGAACAGTTTATTGATCAGCGTGGATTTACCCACATTGGAGCGCCCTGCAAAAGCGATCTCAGGTTGTTCGCCCTTTGGTAGCTGCGATGACAGACCATAGGCAGATAAAAATTCTGCAATATTCCAGTTCACTGTGTTTTCTCCGTCGTTGTTTTTACTTTCTGCTTGCGGGATTGTTGCGGCACATCCCACACGGAAACAGCCGGCAAACCAATGGACTGCAACTCGGTATTATGCAACGGCTCCAGCTTGTTATCATATTGAGGCTGCACCAGAGCAAGCTCCAGTACTTGCTCAATCCGCTCTACGGGCACAAAGCGAATGCTCTCGCGCACTGCTTCATCCAGCTCCTGCAGATCCGGCTCATTTGCCTTGGGGTAAATGACCGTACGCATCCCCGCCTTATAAGCAGCCATGGATTTTTCCACCAGACCGCCGATGGGCAGCACCCTGCCGTGCAAAGTAATCTCACCGGTCATGGCGATATCATGGCGCACAGGGCAGCCGGACAGTGCCGAAACCAACGCAGTGATCATGGTAACGCCTGCACTGGGACCGTCTTTCGGCACAGCACCCTCGGGGGCGTGAATGTGCAGATCCTTTGTTTTAAACAGCTCAGGCCGGATGTCATAATCCTTTGCCACATATCTGGCATAGGATACGGCAAGCTTCGCGCTTTCTTTCATCACATCGCCCAAAGAGCCTGTCAACTGCACCTCACCCTTGCCCTCCAGCGCCAGCACTTCTAAGGGCATCAACACGCCGCCGGCAGCAGTCCATGCCAGACCGTTGACCAGGCCCACAGTGTCCTCGTGCTCCTGATAATCAGGCAGGAATTTGTGCGGCCCCAGTGCAGTTTCCAGGGTTTCGGGGGTATACACCACACGCTTTGTGTCATCGCTGACGATGCTGCGCGCACATTTTCTGCAAAGGGAAGCAATCAGTCGCTCCAGAGAACGCACGCCTGCCTCCTTGGTGTAGTAGTCGATCAAATCGAAAATCGCCGCATCGGTAATGCGCATCTGAGATGCCTTAATGCCGTGCTTCTTCAACTGTTTTTTCAGCAGGTGCGATTTCGCGATATGGAACTTCTCCATACGGGTATAAGAGTTCAGTTCGATGATCTCCATACGGTCGCGCAGGGGCGCAGGAATGGTATCCAGCGTATTGGCAGTGGTAATGAACATCACATTGGAGAGGTCAAAGGGCAACTCGATGAAGTGGTCACGGAATGCGTGATTCTGCTCGCTGTCAAGCACCTCAAGCATGGCAGAAGAGGGATCGCCCTTAAAATCGTTGCCCATTTTGTCGATCTCGTCCAACAGAATCAGCGGATTCTTGCTCTTTGCCTGCCGCATGGCATCCATAATACGGCCGGGCATGGCTCCCACATAGGTTTTGCGGTGGCCGCGGATATCGGATTCATCCCGCACGCCGCCCAGGGACACGCGGACATAGTTTCTGCCCATTGCCTTGGCGATGGAACGCCCGATGGATGTTTTGCCCACACCGGGGGGACCCACCAGGCAGAGAATCTGCCCTTTGACCTCAGGGTTCAGGGCATGGATGCTCAGACTTTCCAGCACGCGCTCCTTGACGCGCTTCAAGCCGTAATGCTCCTTATCCAGCAGTGCTGCAGCCTTGTGAATATCCAGTTTTTCTTTGGTGAAGCTGTTCCAGGGCAGCTCCAAAACGGTATCCAGATAATTGGTGATGACATACGCCTCCTGAGAAGAAGGCGGCATTTTTTGCAGGCGCTCGGTTTCTCGCAGAAGCTTTACGGTGATATCCTCATCCAAGCCCAATGCCAGAATCCGTTGCGTATACTGCATGGGGTCCTCAGTGCCCGGCTCTTCTTCGCCCAATTCGGCAGAGATCACACGCATCTGCTCGCGCAAATAGTATTCCCGCTGGCTGCGATCCATGCTCTCCTGCACCTGCATATGAATATCCCGTTCGATCTCCAACACTTCGATTTCACGGCACAGCATGGCATAAAGCATGGTCAGGCGCAAAAACAGACTGTTCTGCTCCAGCAACTGCTGACGGTCGCTATAGTCCAGCTGCACATTGAACAGCACTGCCTCAAACAAATCCGCAGGGGTTTCCTTGGTGCAAACAGTATCCACCAGTTCTCGCGGCATTTTGGGAAAAAAGCCCGCATAACGCACAAACACATCCCGCAGCGAGCGCATAATAGCGTCCACTTCAACCTCGTCGGCTGTCACGCGCTGCACCGCAGGCATTTTTTTACACTGCGCCTGCAGGTATTCCCCTTCGCTCATTTCCAAATTCAGAATTTTTGCACGGTAGCCGCCCTCAACCAGCACGCGGGCAACTTCGCCGTTGCGCAGCACCTGCCGGATCTCGGCAATCACGCCGACACGATACAACTCCTTGCGGCCGGGCTTTTCGGTGGCAAGATACTTTTGTGCCACCAGGAAGATCATGCGGTCCCCTGCCAGTGCGGCATCAATTGCCTTTTTGGATATTTCACGGGCGACATCAAAATGCAGCACCTGCCCCGGGAATGCAACCACACCCCGCAGCGCGATGGCAGGAAACACTCTGTCCTCGGCGTGTTCAGGCATCTGCGTATTTTTTTCTTCGTTTTTCATAGTTGTTCCTGACTGCCCTGCGCGGCATTGATATCCATTGTCCCACCGTGCGCAGCCGAAAGGACATATCTGTCTGTTGTTCTATTATACAAGAAATCCGTGAAAATTGCAAGTGCAAAATGTGGCAGAATACGGTGCGTTTCGCTCATTTTCCGCAAAAAGCAAAGCAATCCCCTGCATGGGCAGGAGATTGCCAATATGCTGTGTCACAAAGCGGCTTCCGTTGCTTCAGTCTCCGCTGCGGATTCTGCGGCTGCGGATTTCGGCACTTCCGGTTCTGACGCTTCCGGTTCGGGCATTTCCGGTTCGGGCACTTCGGGTCGCTGCACCAGCAGCGGTGCGGTACGGTTGCGCACGCACTCTGCGGTAACGACCACCTTTTCCACATTGTTTGCAGAGGGTGCATCAAACATCGTCTGCATGAGGATGCCCTCCAAAATGGCGCGCAGACCGCGGGCACCTGTTTTCTGCTCAATGGCACGCTTTGCAATCTCGCTCAGCGCATCCGGCTCAACCTCAAGCTGAATACCATCGTAGTGAAACAGCTTGGCATACTGCTTGAGCAGAGCATTTTTCGGCTCGGTCAAAATGCGCGTCAGCGATTCCTCATCCATCTCATCCAGCGCGGTGATGATGGGCAATCTGCCCACCAGTTCAGGCACCATGCCAAACTTGACCAGATCCTGCGGAATGACCTTACGGAAGATATTGGTATGTTGCTCCTTTTTGGAAACGATCTGCGCACCGAAGCCCAGCCCCGATGACTGTGTGCGGTTGATGATATGGCGCTCCAGACCGTCAAATGCGCCGCCGCAAATGAACAGGATATTCTTCGTGTTAATCTGAATGAACTCCTGATTGGGGTGCTTTCTGCCGCCCTGGGGGGGCACATTGGATACAGTGCCCTCAATGATCTTCAGCAGCGATTGCTGCACGCCCTCGCCGCTGACATCACGGGTCAGCGAAGTATTCTCGGATTTTCTTGCGATTTTATCAATTTCGTCAATATAGATGATACCGCGCTCGGCTGCCTCAACATTGAAGTTTGCCGCCTGAATCAGACGCAGCAGCACATTTTCCACATCATCACCCACATAGCCCGCCTCGGTCACAGTGGTTGCATCCGCGATGGCAAAGGGCACCTCAAGGATTTTGGCAAGGGTCTGTGCCAGATAAGTTTTGCCCACACCCGTGGGGCCGATCAGCAGCACATTGCTCTTTTGCAGCTCCACATCGTCACCGTCGTCGTGGCTGAAGATACGCTTATAGTGATTGTATACCGAAACGGACAGTGCGATTTTTGCCGACTCCTGCCCGACAACATACTCATCCAGCACCTTTTTGATCTCGGCTGGCTTGGGCAATTTCACTTCGGATTCTTTTTTCTTTGCGCTGCGGCGTTTCTGCTTACGGGATACCTCAGCACCGCTGCCGTAGATCATCTCATAACAATAGCATACACACTCGTCGCAGATATTGGATTCTCCTGCGGAGAACAGGGTCATCACCTGGTTTTCGCCCTTACCGCAGAAGTTACATATGCGAAATGTCTGGTTGGAATTGGGCATAGATTGTCTTCCTTTCATGTGGGAGGGAGGGGGGGGAGAAACGCTTACCGCTTGGCAACAACCTTGTCAATCAGGCCGTAAGCCTGTGCCTCTGCTGCGGTCATAAAGTAATCGCGCTCTACATCACGCTGGATTTCCTCAAGGGGCTTTCCGGTATTCTCGGCAAGCATACGGTTGAGCTTATCCTTGGTGCGCAGCAGATTATCCGTGCGGATCTTGATATCGGTCGCCTGACCGGAAAGCCCGCCGCCCATAATCAGCGGCTGATGAATCATGATCTCGCTGTTGGGCAGTGCCATACGCTTGCCCTTGGCACCTGCCGCCAACAAAAATGCGCCCATGGACGCTGCCAGACCGATGCAGATGGTAGAAACATCGCATTTGATATACTGCATGGTATCGTAGATCGCCATACCGGCAGTCACAGAACCGCCGGGGCTGTTGATATACAGAGAGATATCCTTTTCAGAATCCTGGCTCTCCAGAAACAGCAACTGTGCGACAACCAGGCTTGCGGTGGTGTCGTTGACATCTTCCGAGAGCATAATGATACGGTCATTGAGCAGGCGTGAGAAAATATCATAGGCGCGCTCGCCACGGCCTGTTTGTTCAATGACGGTTGGGACAAGGCTCATTCTCGTTCTTCCTTTCATTCAAGATGAGCGACGCCGTAAACAGCGTCGCTCAATGTCTGGTATATGGATTTCGGCTTACTCAGCGTCTGTTGCCTCAGCAGTCTCCTCGGCAGGAGCCTCCTCAGCAGCAGGTGCCATATCATTGTCAACAACAGCGTTGGATTTCACCAGTTCTACTGCCTTGGTCACGCGCATATCCAGCTTGAAGTCTGCCATGGGAATCTGTGCCTTGACAACTTCCAAGGAAACGCCGACCTTTGCTGCGAAGTCCTGGAGGCCGTCCTCCAGTTCCTCATCGGAAACCTCGATGCCCTCCAGATCAGCAATCTTCTCCAGTGCAAGACGCAGCAGTACTTCCTTGCGGGCCTGCTCTTCGTAAGTATCTCTCATCTGCTGCTCGGTCATGCCGGTGTAGGAGAGATAATCTGCGAGGGTCATGTCATTGTACTGTCTGCGCAGATTCTGCTCGAAATCGCGCACCATCTGGCTGATGCGACGCTCGTACATCACAGAGGGAACAGCAGCATCGGTGGCTGCGATCAGGGTATCGAACACCGCGCTCTCAAACTGATTCTCCGCCTGCTTCTGTGCGGTCTCGGTCATCTTCCCGCGAATATCTGCGCGCAATGCCTCCATCGTGTCAAAATCGGAAACATCCTTTGCCAGTTCATCGTCTGCATCGGGCAGCTCCTGCATGGAGATTGCCAGCAACTCGATCTTGAACACTGCCTCCTTGCCCGCATAACGCTCATCGCCATAGCTTTCAGGGAAGGTAACAGTGATATCAAACTGCTCGCCGATATTGTGGCCGATGATCTGCTCCTCGAAGCCGGGGATGAACTGACCGCTACCCAGACGCAGGGGATACTCCTCGCCCTTGCCGCCTTCAAATGCCACATCATCAATAAAGCCCTCAAAGTTGATCTTGACCTCATCGCCGTTTTCGGCAGCGCGGTCGGTCACCTCAACGATACGAGCCTGACGCTGGCGGAAGATCTCAATCTGCTGGTCGATATCTTCATCGGTCACCTCATGTACAACCATAGGCGCATGAATGCCCTTGTACGCGCTGATTTCAACCTCAGGCTTGGTGATGCAAGTCGCCTTGCAGACAGCACCCTCAGCCTTGGTGCAGGAAACCAGTTCGATCGCAGGGCGGTCAACCAGAGTCAGCCCCAGCTCGGTCACCATCTGATCCAGCTCAGCAGGCAGCAGCATATTGACTGCGTCCTCAAAGAACACTTCCTCGCCGTAGATCTTCTCCACCATCTTACGGGGAGCCTTACCCTTACGGAAGCCCTTAATCAGGATATCCTTCTTCTGGCGCTGATACACGCGCTCGCAAGCGCCCTCCAGAGCCTCAGCGGAGATCTCGAAAGTAACTTCTCTCATATTGATATCGGTTTTTACATCGGAAACGATACGCATGATAATTCCTCCAAAATGCATTTTCAACGAATGTGCAGAGCGCGCACAAAACGCGTTGATTTTTCTGCACAGATACCCTGTTATTATAGCACGATTTCAATGATTTTTCCAGTATTTTCGTACACTTCATGGATTCTTACAAATCAAAGAACAATTTCTGGTGAAAACTGTAAAAAATCACCTGAAATCAAATGGTAACAAACATCCTCTCTCATGCCGTTAATGGCATGGCGATGGCTGCTGCCGTGTACATGGCCGTAGTAGCAATGGGTGATATGGTGCTTCCACAATACATCGAGCATCTCATAGTTGCAGCTTGCCCCATATATGGGCGGATAATGCAGGAACACGATGGGTTTTAGTCCTGCTGTCTCAGCAGATGTCACCGATACTTCCAGCCGCTGTGCCTCCCGCGCATTGACCTTTGCGTTGGCAGGCTCGTCATGATCCATATTCACCCAGCCCCGTGTGCCGCAAATGCCGTACGCCTCATAGGCATAGTGATTATTATGCAGCAGATGCAGGCTATCCAGACCGTTTTCCTCAAAGAAGCGGTTCATTTTGGTCACGGTCGTCCACCAGTAATCGTGGTTGCCCTTTAAAATGATTTTACGCCCCGGCAACTCGTGAATCCACTGGAAATCGGGCAGTGCTTCTTCCATGGTCATGCCCCAGGAGGTATCACCTGCCAGTACAACGGTATCATCCGCGTGAACCGTTTGGAGCCACGCCTTTTGCAGCATCCCATGGTGATTTTCCCAACCGCCGAAGATATCCATCGGTTTATCGGTGCCGAACGACAAATGCAGGTCACCGATGACAAACAGGCTCATGCGATTCCCAGCTTCGCCTTCACATAATCTGCCATGGCCTCCTGTTCAACGGAATCGGTGAAGCGGACAGGCTTGGTTTTCAGCTCAGCCAGTGCTTTTGGAATGCCCATGCCCGATTTTGCCTGCAACAGATCCAGAACAGCATACTCATCGGCATCAGCAGGAACCGTATCAATTGCCTCCAGCACGGCATTGCCGAACTTATAGGGGTTTGCGGTAGATGCCACCAACATGGGAAGCTTGTCGGCAGCCGTTGCCTGATAGGCTCTTGCAGCACAGATGCCAACGGCTGTATGGGTATCGCTGAGATAGCCGTTTTCACCGAACACCTTGCCGATCATATCCTTGGTCTGGGCATCGTCCCAGAAGCTGCCCGAAAACTCCGCCTGAATGCGGTTGCGCAGCTCTGCAGAAACGGTATAGCTGCCCTCCGATTTCAACGCGCCAAACCACGCACGGATCTGGGCATCGTCCTCGTGGGTCATGTGATAGAGCAAACGCTCCAAATTACTGGAAATGAGAATATCCATGGAGGGAGATACCGTTGCATGGAAATCGCGGTTGCGGTTATAAGTGCCCGTGCCAATGAAATCGCTGAGCACGCAGTTGATATTGGATGCACAAACCAGATGCTGCATGGGAACGCCCATCTGCTTTGCATACCAGGCAGCCAGAATGTTGCCGAAGTTGCCTGTGGGCACGGTCAGCGCAAAACGCTCGCCGGGCTTGAGAATGCCTTTTTCCAGCATGGTCACATAAGCGGACACATAGTATACGATCTGCGGTGCCAATCTGCCCCAGTTGATGCTATTGGCACTGGAGAACTGCATCCCGTTTGCGGCAAGGGCTGCCTGCATCCCGGGATCCGTAAAAATCGCCTTAACACCGTTCTGGCAATCATCAAAATTGCCCTTTACAGCACACACACCGACATTTTCGCCCTCTTGAGTCTGCATCTGACGCTTTTGCATGGAGCTGACGCCATCTTCGGGATAAAACACCAGAATACGCGTGCCGGGCACATCCTTGAAGCCTGCTAGTGCCGCCTTGCCCGTATCGCCGGAAGTTGCCGTCAGAATAACGATCTCACGGTCTACACCGCTTTTTTTCGCAGAACGGGTAAGAAAATGGGGCAGAATCTGCAATGCCATATCTTTAAAGGCGCAGGTGGGGCCGTGCCACAGTTCCAACAGCATGGTACCGTCAGCAAGCGTGGAGATCTCCTGTACATTTTCGGTTTCAAAATTGCCGCTTGCATATGCAGCGGTGGTACACTCACGCAATTCATCCAGCGTAAAATCTGTAAGATACAAATGGAAGATCCGTGCGGCGCGTTCTGCGTAGGAAAGCCCCTTGAGGGACTCAAAATCTGCGGCAGAAAGTTCCGGAATCGACTCTGGCACGAACAAACCGCCATCGGCGGCAATGCCCTGTGCAATGGCTTCTGCGCTGGTCACGGAAAGCGCACGGTTTCTTGTGCTGTGGTACAACATGGTATTTTCCTCCTATCGAAGCTTTCGCTTCGTTTTTTTGTTTATTCTTGTCCATATGGCAGACCGCCTCGCCGCCAGTTTCGTGCAGGAGTCAATAAAACGCCCCCGGAATATATCGTATCCGATGCACCGTATGCCCTGCGTACTCTACCTCTGCCACATCAAACCGCGTTTGTGCAGGAGGCTGCGCCAACTTCAGCAGATATTGCTCCGCGGTGCGTCTCACACACTGCTGCTTACGAAGATCCACCGCTGCCGCCCCCGATTGCAGCGCATGGGGTTGACGGGTTTTGACCTCTACAAACAGCAGCATATCGCCATACTGCGCAATGATATCAATTTCTCCGCCGCGGATTGTATAATTGCGGCAAAGGATCTCTGCGCCCTTTTGCTCCAAGAATCGGCAAACAGCCTCCTCCCCGATATTGCCAATGGCGCGCTTATTGCTCGTTGCCATAGAATTTCTTCAAAAATGAGGGACGGTGGGCAGGGCACATCCCATATTGGCGAATGGCATCGTAGTGCGCCTTGGTGCCGTAACCCTTATGCTTCGCAAAGCCGTACATGGGGTAGCGCGTATCCAGTTCGCGCAAAGTGGCATCTCTGGCGGTTTTCGCCAGCACAGAGGCGGCCGCAACGCTTGCAGATTTTGCATCGCCGCCGATCAGGAATTGTGTAGGAATCTGCAAATCCGGCACTTGGTTTCCGTCAATCAGGGCAAGCTGCGGAGCAACCGCCAGCCCCTCCACCGCACGGCGCATGGCAAGCATGGTCGCCTGCAGAATATTCAGCCGCTCGATCTCCTCTACCGTTGCAAATGCAATCGACCACGCCACAGATTTTTCCTTGATCTCGGCAACCATATCCTCGCGGCGCGCTTCGGGAATCTTTTTGCTATCGTTGAGCCCTGCAATGCGTGCATCGGGCTGCAAAATCACGGCTGCCGCATACACATCGCCTGCCAGAGGCCCTCTGCCTGCTTCATCCACGCCGCAGAACACAGGCACATGGGTGCGCACATCGGCGTCAAATTCAAACAGTGCCGTCTGCACCGTCAGAGGCTTTTTTGCCATGATCCACTCCATTCTGCTGCGATGCTGTCTGCGGTGTCCGCTGATCTTCGGGACGCTCCAGTGTAATCCGCCCCAGCTTAACCCCACGGAATTCATCAATCACCGCAATGGCAGCGCGTTCGGTATTGGGCACACCGCCGGAAAGCAACATCCCGCGATTTTTTGCCATTTGCTCCAACAGCGCAAAGCCTGTTTCATAGGTGCAATCCGGCGCGATGCGGTAACGCTCCTCCAGAGCCTTGGGGTACTGCTGATGCAGAAACACCAGCAACCGTGCCGCCAGTGCCTCAGTATCCAGCACCTCATCGCGAACGGCACCTGTAAATGCCAGACGGCAGGCAACCTCCTGATCCTCCAGTTTCGGCCAAAGCACGCCAGGGGTATCCAGCAGCTCCACGCCACCATCAATCTTGATCCACTGCTGTACCCGTGTAACACCTGCCCTGTCCTCTGCTTTGGCACGCTTGCCGCCTGCCAGACGGTTAATCAGCGACGATTTGCCCACATTGGGTATCCCCAGGATCATCACGCGGATTGGCCTGCCCTTCATGCCCCTTGCCTCATATTTGGCAAGCTGGGGTGCAAGCAAACGGCGCAATGCCGGTGCAAAGCTTTTCACGCCCTTTCCCGATTTGGAATCGGCGGTAATAACGGCTGCACCGCGCTTTTGATAGTATTCTACCCACTGCTGTGTCAGCACGGGGTCAGCCATATCGGCTTTATTCAGTATGACAAGCCTTGGTTTGCGGCGTGTCAGACGGTCAAATTCGGGGTTTCGGCTGCTCAGCGGCAGTCTGGCATCCAGAAGCTCGGCAACGGCATCCACCAGCGGCAGACTTTTCTGTATCATGCGCCGTGTTTTCGCCATATGTCCCGGAAACCACTGGATATCCTTCATATCCTCCATATAAGCTCCGTTTCTGCGATAAAGGGCAGTAGCAGCATCAGTTCACTGCCATAAAATCATCAAAAGGATACACGCGCAGCCACACCTTGCCCACAATATCCTCTTCCGGAATCAGTGCCACATCAGGGTGACGGCTGTCCTTGGAGATGCTGCGGTTATCGCCCAGCACGAACACATAGCCCGCCGGCACAGTAATGGGATAAGTAAACGCGCCCTCATCCCTTGTGGTAAGTGTACTGGTGTACGGTTCGGAAAGCGGTATGCCGTCCACATAGACGATACCCGCGGCAAAATCAATATCTACGGTCTGATTTTCAGTGGCAATCAGACGCTTGACAATCCGCTTCCCCAAACCACTTCCCGATTGCAGCGCGCCGTTTTCGTCAAAGGTATAGGCATACTCGCTGTTGAGCACAACGATATCGCCCGGTTCGGGATCCGCAAAATTCATCAGCAGCAGACGGTCGGCATCGTGCAAGGTTGGCAGCATGGAATCGCCCTCCACCACTGCCACACTGAACAGATAGGTAAAGATCAGCAGCACGGTAAACATGGCGATCACCACCGATTCACAGGTATCCAGCACATCAAAGAGGGTGTCTTTCACCGCTGCCGGAATACGCTCGCCTATGGGCTGCTTTGCAGTTTTCTCCGTAGCATCAGCGGCATCGGCTGCTTGTTCCGCTTCTACCGGTGCTTCAGAAGGTGCTTCCTCCGCCTCCTGCACGGAGACTTCTGCAGTATCTGTATCGTTTACACTGTCTTTCACCACTGTGCTGTCTGTATCACTCGCGCTGTCAGTATCATTTGTGCTGTTTGTTTGATCCTCTCTTTGCTCCTGTTCGGGTGCAACAGTCACAGCCTCTGCCGCAGCGCTCTCCTCTGCGGATGCAGGGTTCACCACTGTAATGGCGGTCTCCTCCGCAGGTGTTGCAGCCTCATTTGCCAATACTTCACCCGTTGCGGAACGCTCAGGCGCAGCATCCTGCTCTGTATTTCTAATTGCCATGGGGCGTTCTCCTTATGTTCAGTTGTAAACAGCGAAACGATCCGTCCACTGACGGCAGTGTTCGTCGTCTCTGCCGTAGCGCAGCACAACATGCCCCAGCACCTGATCTTCGGAAATCAAACCCACGGATGGGTGGCGGCTGTCCATACTGCCGTTACGATTATCGCCCATGACAAAGCAATAGCCCTCAGGCACGGTCATGGGGTATGTAAATGCACCTTCGTTGCGCGTCGGCTTCAGCGTGATAAAAGACTGATCCAGCAACTCGCCGTCGATGGTGATATTTCCCGTGTCAAAGTCGATATCAATGGTTTGCCCTCCGGTCGCGATCACGCGCTTGACAAGGTTGATATCGGTACCCTGCGTCTCATAGGGTACAGTCTGTTCTGCATCAGAAAACAGCGTGGCGTAATCGCCGTTGATGACAACGATATCGCCGTAAGCAGGCTGATAGAATAAGCTGATCATCAACAGTTGATCCATATTGTACAGTGTCGGCACCATTGAGGAGCCATCCACCTTAACCGGACGCAGCACAAAGCCGAACAGCAGCATCACAACAAAGCAGGAGATCAGTACCGACTCCACCATATCCAGAAAATCGTATAAAATGGAAAGCGGCGTGGACTTTGCCTTCTCCTTGGTCTGCTGCGTCTGCTCCGACTCCATCGGCTTGGTATTCTCCGCCATCAAAAATCACATCCTTACTATGCGGATAAAGCAAAAAGGGGCATGGCTGCCCCCCTTTCGCCTGTTTGCAATCAGTGTACCTGTGCCTTGACCTTGGCAGCCTTACCGACTCTGCCGCGCAGGTAGTAGAGCTTTGCTCTGCGCACAACGCCCTTGCGGACGATCTCTACCTTGTCAACAGAGGGAGAGTGAACGGGGAATACACGCTCAATACCACAGCCGTGCGCAACGCGGCGGACGGTAAAGGTCTCGTTGATGCCACCGTGCTTCTTGGCAATGATGGTACCCTCAAAAACCTGAATGCGGCTCTTGTCGCCTTCCTTGATGCGCACATGAACCTTAACGGTATCACCGATGTTGAGTTCAGGCACATTCTCCTTCATGCTGGACTTGCTGATTTGCTCCAAAGCGTTCATGGGAATATCCTCCTTTGATTGTTTACGGGCGTTCATTCGCACGGCAATCATCTGCGCAGATGTATTCTGCACGCCGTACCAGCGGACCGTCCATGTCGTAATACTTGTGCGTATGCCCATGCACCGCATGAGGCACACACCGCAATTGACTCTCGCCGGCAAGGAACCGGCGGACGCTCAAACGCTGTACTATTATATCACAATCCATATGAAATTGCAAGCATTTTTTTCATTTTTGCGCAATTGATGCAAAATCTGCCGCGAATCTCATGGGTTCTCTGTCAACCTGCCAGTGGTTTGCGGAAGCAGCATACCGCGCTGCACGCAATCGCCGCAAGGATGGGCAGTGCAAACAGCGCTATTTTTATCATGATGCCGATATTGCCCACGCTGAATACGAATATCAGCACTGTGACAGCGGTCGCACCAAACAGCAGGTACAACAGCACCATCTGGATGCGAAACAACACCATTCGCACGCCATTGGGAGCATACAGCAACCTTGCCACCAGCACCCCAAATGCGCCGACCGCTGCAATCGCAACGGGCACCCACACCGCCAAAAATGCACCGACACCATAAAAAACAGAGCCGAATACATAACCGATGCTGCTGAGAATTGCACCGTAGCCTTCCACATCGCTGACCTCGCCGTCTGATGTGACATCCGTGACAAACGCGCCTGCAGCATCCACCGCCTGCTTGAAATTATGCAGGGTAAAATGATTGCACAATGCCGTCACCAACAGATACAGCACCACAGCAAGCATCGGCAGCAAGCACAGCCGCATTTGTTTTTTGCAATTCATCCTATGCCTCCTCAAACGAACTCGCTGCCGTCAGCACACAGAATTGCCAGTCGGGAAGCACGCATCATGCCGCACTGCACCCCAGGGTGATTCTGCTCCAGAGCGCTGCGGAAGCTGTCAATGAGCAGCCCGGGATTTACATTCACGGAAGTACCGGCAGGCATTCTCAGCTTCAGCCACAAGCCGTCATCGAGGGTTTGCGTCATCAAAATCTGTGCCTGCGCTTTCAGATCAATGGTAGCCGTGCCGCGCTTGGTTTTCTTCACAATGGGTATGGTATCCTGCGCAATGTAGGCATCCCATGCAGCGCGCAGCCCATGGGCAGAAGTACCCTCTGCGCAATCCAGACAGATACTGTAGTCGGCAAAGGCAATATCGGTATGCTTGCGCACAGGCTCCGCCACTTTCACGATCTGCAAATCAGGGGGCAGCACCGCATTGAGCCGCCGCATGGCGGTCTGCATGGACATTTGCCCATCAATGCGGAAATCCATACACTCGCAGTCGCTCTCATAGCCCAGAGAAAGCGCAAGGGGAAACATCAGATACGCGTGGGGGTTAAAGCCCTCCGTAAACCAGACGGGCACGCCGGCACGGCGGAATGCACGCTGCATACAGCGCATCAGATCCAAGTGGGAGATGTACTTTGCTCTGCGCCGTTTCGCAAAGGTAGCACGCACGGAAATCATACATTCTCCTCCTTTTTGGGGAAACACGGCTTGCCCATGACCCTGCTCACGCCGCAGGCAGTACATTGCATACGACAATGGGGCGTGGTAGATGCTGCAATTGCCTTTTCGTTTTCTTTGATGAAGAACGCCTTGTCTACATAATAATCCAGGTGATCCCACGGCAGGATCTCATCGTAGCTGCGTGGACGATTGGCGTAAAACTCCATGGTCAGATGGTTCTCCGTCATGGCTTCCTGCCACAGATCAAAGCGGAAATGCTCTGACCACGCATCAAACAGGCAGCCTTTTTTCCATGCGTCCAGAATCACTTTGCCCAGCCGGCGGTCTCCTCTTGCCAGAACCGCCTCCAGAATGCTTGTTTCGGGGGCGTGCCAACTGACACGGATGCGCTTGTGCCCCTTGGCAGCCTCCTCCAGCAGATGCTGCTTGTGGGCGATCATGGCAACGGTATCCTGGGGATGGAATTGGAACGGCGTAAAGGGCTTGGGCACAAAAGTCGCCACGCTTACAGAAATCTGCACGGATTTGCCCTTGGGTCGCTCGTCCATCGAAAACCACATATCCACCACCCGTTGTGCAAGATCTACAATCGCGGTGATATCCTCATCGGTTTCAGTGGGCAGTCCCATCATAAAATAAAGCTTTACGGTGGCTTGTCCTCCTGCAAACGCGATCTTACAGGTGCGCATGAGGTCTTCCTCTGTCACATTCTTGTTGATCACATCCCGCAGGCGCTGTGTACCGGCTTCGGGGGCAAAGGTCAAGCCACTGTTGCGCACCTTACGGATGCGATTCATCAGGCCCGTGCTGAAATTATCCACACGCAGCGAGGGCAAGCTCAGGTTGATATGTTCCTGCTCGGTAAAGGTCAGCAGACCGTCCAGCATTGCCTCGATCTGCGAATGGTCGGAAGTGGAAAGCGAACAAAGCGAAAGTTCCTCGTAGCCCGTGCGGTCGCAGAGCGTTTTGGACTGCTTGCAGATCACTTCCGGCGATTTTTCACGGAAGGGACGATACAAAAATCCTGCCTGACAGAAGCGGCAGCCGCGGATACAGCCGCGCAGCACCTCTGTAACGGCACGGTCGTGTACGATCTCCGCAAAGGGGACTACAAACTCCTCCGGCACATCCGCCTTGTCAAAGTCCGCAATAATGCGCTTGCGGACGGTTTTGGGCGCATCGCCCTTTGGGGTAAAAGCCGCAATGGTGCCATCTTCGTGGTATGTCACATCGTAAAGGGATGGCACATATACGCCCTCAATTCCGGCAGCCGCACGCAGAAATTCACTGCGTGTAGCACCCTCGGCGCGCATTTTTTCATAGAGATCCATGACCTCCAGATCCAGTTCCTCGCCCTCGCCAATGAAAAACAAATCGAAGAAATCGGCGATGGGTTCGGGATTGCACGCACAGGAACCACCTGCACATACAATGGGCGCGATGTTTTCGCCACGATCTTTTTGCATGAGCGGTACACCCGCCAGATCCAGCATATTGAGGATATTGGTGTAGCAAAGCTCATATTGCAGCGTAAAGCCGATGAAATCAAAATCCTTGATCGGCTCCAGACTTTCCAGCGCATACAAAGGGATGCCATGGGCACGCATGGCGGATTCAAAATCCACATCCGGTGCAAACACGCGCTCACACCAGTATTCGGGGCGATGATTGATCGCCGAATAGAGAATCTTCATGCCCAGATGGCTCATGCCGACATCGTAACGGTCAGGGAAGCAGAAAGCAAAGCGCACTTTGACATCGCGCTTATCCTTCATGATGCTGCCCGGCTCGCCGCCGATATATCTGGCAGGCTTTTGCACATTCAGCAACAACGGCTCGATTTTCTCAAACAGCATGGCTTTATTATTCCTTTTCTTTGTTGTGTGGTTCAGGTCTCAGTCCACGGCAGCCTTACGCAGAATCGCGCCGCTTGGCACGGAAATATCGCAGGCAACAGAGCAATCCATCATGGCATGATTGGCAGCCTCAATGGGTTCTCCCTCCGCATTGCGCAAATCAGTGACGGTAAAACTGCGCGGCGGTTCATGGGGGCACAGCAGAGAAACAGCATCCCCTGCAAAAAAGCGGTTGCGCTGTGAAAGATACAGTCTGCCGTTTTCGCATTTTTGCACAACGCCAATGACCTCCGTGGTGCGCACATAGCTTGCGGTCGCGTTGTGAATACTGTCATTGGGTCTCCCAAAATAGAATCCTGTTGTGTAAGGGCGATGGCTGACCGCTTCCAGCTCAGCCATTGCCCAATCGGGCACAGGCTGCGGTACATCAGCAAACATGGCATCCATCGCAGCGCGGTAGGCATTGGTGATGCCTGCCACATAATAAAACGATTTCGCCCTGCCCTCGATCTTAAACGATGTGACACCTGCATCATACAGCTTTTGCAGATGGGGCATCATGCAGAGATCTTTGGCATTGAGAATATAGCTGCCGTTTTCGTCCTCATCAATGGGGAAATACTGGCCCGGACGCTTCTCCTCCACCAGATGATACCGCCAGCGGCAGGATTGCGCACAGGCACCGCGGTTGGCATCTCTGCCCGTAAAGTATTCCGAGAGCAGGCAGCGTCCCGAAACGCTCATGCACATAGCACCGTGTACAAACGCCTCCAACTCCAGTGCAGGGTCGGTTTTGGCGCGGATCTCCGCAATATCCTCCAGTGGCAATTCCCGCGCAAGCACCACACGGGCAGCACCCATATCATAGAGTGCCTGTGCCGTGGCATAATTTACAACCCCCGTCTGTGTGGATGCGTGCAGCGGCAGATCGGGCAAAATGCGCCGCAGGGTTGTCATAACCCCCAGGTCGGCTGCGATGACCGCGTCAATGCCGCAGGCAGCCGCCTCGCGCAGAAAATCGGGCATGATATCCATTTCGCTGCAGCGGGGCAGCACATTCACGGTCAGATACACCTTGACGCCCTTTTCGTGGGCTTTTGCCACCGCCTGTTGCAGCGTTTCAAAATCAAAATTCTTGGCTGCGGCGCGCATTCCGAAAGTTTTTGCGCCCACATAGATCGCATCCGCGCCATATTGCAGTGCCATGGAAAAGCATTCCATATCCCCTGCAGGCGCAAGCAATTCGGGTCTGTCCGGCATGATATCAGCCCTCACCGTCATCGCCCAGACCGCCGCCTTCCTGCTGCTGTTTAATCAGCGCAAGATTCTCCTCGTGCTCGGCATTGGTTTTTGCGTAAAAGATCTCACCGGTCTGCACATTGGCACAGAAGAAGTAGTAGTCGCTCTCCGCAGGATACAGTACAGCATCAATGGCGTCTTTGCCGGGATTGTTAATGGCACCGGGCGGCAGACCCTGTCCCACATAGGTATTGTAGGAATCGCACATCAACTGGTTGGCAATATCCAGATTCGGCGCAATGACATCTTCTACATACACGCGGGTAGGGTCGGATTGCAGCAACGGGAACAAACTGCTGTTGTTCAAACGGTTATGGAACACCGACGCAACCATTTTCATGGAGGAAGAAACCGGTGCCTCTGCCTGCACAATAGAAGCAAGGGTCACAAGCTCATCCAGCGTCATGCCCAGTTCTTCCATGCGCGCGATATCTGCATCGGTCAGCTTGCGTTCAAAATTCTCGTAGATTTTCTGCACCACAATCTCAGGTTCTTCATCCACATAGAACTGGTAGGTATCGGGAAACAGGTAGCCCTCCATGCGGTAGAATTTCAGCTCACTGGTCTGGGGCACCATGCTCTCAAAGGCATAGCCGTAGCCGCCTGCATTGAAGTAAAAAATGAAATCATCCGCATCACAGACCTCGTTTTCCTCCAGCAGCTGTGCCGCATCGTACAGGTTCATTCCCTCCGGGAAGGTCACATTGACGGTTTGCCGCTTGTTGATGGCATCATCGCACAGTTCCTCAATGATTGCCTCGTAGCCCATTGCCGGGTAGACAATATGCTCGCCTGCGATGTAGGATGCGTCCGCTTCATTCAGGCGCGACATGATGACAAAGAGCTTGGGTACACGAATGATGCCCTCCTCTTTCAGTATCTCCGCGATGTCGGTGGTGGTAGCACCGGCAGGGATTGTTACGGGCTTTTCCACCATGCTCTTGTTGATGCCGAATAGCTCCATTGCCGTTGCCAGAATCGCTGCCGACAAAACGATCGACACACCGAAAATCAGCGTCAGTGCCAACAGCGAAAAGGAAAGACCTCTGCCCTTTTTATGCCGCTTTTTGCGCTTTTTCGCAGTTTCGCCTGTGAAACGTGCGGCACGCTTTTTTGCCCTGCGGCGGCGCATTTCGTCATAATCCTCTTCGTCGTCATCATCATCTACATCGTTAGCGTCCTCGTCTGCATCGGATGCTGCATCATCGGCGTCATCCACATCCTCCGCGGTGATTTCCTCCTCAGCGTATGGTGCGGCTTCCGCCTCGTCCGCAAGAGATTCGCTCAATGTGGGTGCCTGCTCCTCAGGCTTATTGTTCCGCAGAATCTCATTGAGAATATCATCGACGGCATCCCGTTCTTTTTCTGTATTTTCAGCCATTAAAAGACCTCCATTCTTTGTTCTGTTGCGCAGCAGAGCATTCTGCGGTCGTATGCATTCCGCGGCAGTGCGCTGACAAAGCAATCTGCATAGCACAAGCCCATGGTAATGGGATGGTAAAGCGAAAGATATCTGTCATAGTAGCCGCCCCCTGCGCCCAGACGATATCCCTCGGCATCAAATGCGAGCATCGGCAGCAGCATCAGTGTGGCAGCATCGGGCTGCACACAGCGTTCAGGCGCAACGGGGGGCACAGGTATGCGATATGCGCCGCTTTTCAGCTCATCCATAGAGCGCAGCAAATAAAACTGCATGGTATGCCGATTGGTATCGCACACGGGCAATGCAAGCTGCTTGCCGTCTGCAAGGATCTCGCTCAGCAGAAAACGGGTATGCACCTCATGAGGCATAGAAACATACGCAAACACCCTGCTTGCCGATGCATATTCGCGGCTTTGCAGCACCCGTTTTGCGATGGCTTCATCGGCTGCTGCACGGATATCAAAAGGCATCGCCCTGCGTTTTTGCAGCATTGCATCACGCAAAGCAGCCTTGCTCACCGAAGCGGCATTCATTTCTTGCAGACCATTTTTTCGGCGAGGGACTTGCGCACTTCCTTACCAAGCAGCACCTCTACCAATTTCAGTGCGAAATCAAAGGCAACGCCCGGACCTTTTGCGGTAATGACCTTTCCATCCACGCAAAGTGTTTCATGCCCGACCTTTGCACAGTGCAGTTCTTTTTCCATGCCGGGATACACCACAGCCTTTTTATCCTTCAGCAGACCCTCTCTGCCCAGAACAGACGGTGCCGCGCAAATGGCGGTAATCCACTTATCCTGTTCTTTGGCAAATTGCAATGCTTTTTTTACGGTATCGCTCTGCCCTAAGTTCAAAGTACCGGGCATACCGCCGGGCAGCACCACCATCTCCAGTGTATGATCCAACACCAAAGCATCTTCGGTGATGTCGGCAGTCACAGAGATGCCGTGTGCACCCTCAATCACCTTTCCGCCAATGCCTACCGTTTTCACCTGTTTCCCTGCGCGACGCAGGCAATCCACCGGAGCCAGTGCCTCTACTTCTTCAAAGCCTTTCGCAAGAAATACATAAATCATCTGTGTTCTCCCTTTCCTGTATACAGCGGTTATGCGTTTTGTGCGATCTGCATCAGCAGATCGGCGATGCGCCAAGTCATTACCTCACGGGGCAACAGCCCGTTTTCATCGGCGCAGGGCAGAATATGCCACCCCATTTTTTCGGCGGCATACATGGCAGCTTCGTGACAATTTGCAAGATATGCCAGGTCACGTTCATGGATATCCCTGCGGTCGTTTTCGCCCTCATATCGCTGCATCAGCAGTTTCTGTGACAGCGCAAGAGGCATATCCAGAAAAACAACAGCATCGGGACGCGGCAAACCCAACTTATCATACTCGTAATCGGCAAGCCATGCCAGATAAGCGTCCCACGCTTCACGAGGAAGCTTTGTCATCTGATAAATTGCATTGGAACTGACATAACGCCCTGCAAGGATCGCCTTGCCGTTTTCGTAATCTTGTTTCCAGTATTGCATATAAGAAGCGTAGCGGTCAACAGCATAGAAGCTGGATGCAGCAAAGGCGTTGACATCATCGGCGCTGCCGCCAAACGCCCCCTGCAGATACAGTCGCACCAACGCAGAGGATTCGCTTTCGTAATCCGGATAGCTAATGGGACGGTTTGGTATTCCCCGCGCCGCCAGCGCATCAGATACAAGCGGCAACTGTGTGGATTTTCCGCAGCCGTCAAGCCCCTCTATTACAAACAGCAACTTCTCTTTTGCCATGGCTTTTGCTCCTTTTTACATACTGAATCACTGTATATTATACCATGCTCCGTGCAAAAAGTCAATCATCAATCGCGCATACTTTGCCGATGGGATATGACCGTTTCTCCCCAGAATGCAAAACTCGGCCGAACCTTTTCTAAGGCTCGACCGAAATGCACATCAATATACAAATATTCCGCAGGGCGATATGTTACGGCGCAACGGTGGTTTCCACCGGCTCATAAACAGCCATCGCCTCCGCAAGATACTCCTCCAGGCAATCATTGCGACGCGTGATAAACTGACGAATCAACGCAGTCTGCGGCATAAGATTATCATACCATGTCCAGATTTCCTGATTGTGTTTTTTCTCGTTCTCCATATGCTCGTAATAATAGCGCATCTCAAAGAAGCGTTCGGTGCTCATTGCATCGAGGGTATTCTGCATATTTTCCGCTGAAAGCACACCATGCATCAAACGCTCCATCTCATTGCAGAAGAATGTACGGCAATCCGCACGGGCAAGCAAACCGGCAAACATGGGAGAATAACGGTCATCCCCCGCGGTGAGAATGTGCTTGAGATTATTGTATTCCGCCTGGGTTTCGTCCTGCTCGTACAGGCCCATGCAATAATCCATATCATGCAGCAGATAACGCCATCTGCCGTCCTGATGGGTATCATCGGTGTATTCCTCGCCCTCAGCAGCAAAATAGCGATAGCACTTGAAATTGTTCTGGGGCCAGTCGTTATTGTTCACGCAAATATTAAACGCGAAATTTTGCAGGTAATTTTCCACATCCATAAACTTGCAAAGCTCCGCATAAACGGCATCGTCGGTGAGATCAGCGGCTGCAAACGCGTTGTAACGGGTGTTATATTCCTCCGCGATGGCTGCTGCGACAGCATCATCCGCATCTACATTCATCTCGGTGTCTTTGCCTTCCAGTATCTCATACTTGCCCAAGGCACCGCCGTACTTCTCTTTGAACAGATCATCGCAGAACGTTTCGTGGAGATACACAAGACCGTAGTATTTGCCGTTGAGATAGATCACCGCAGGCACCACTGCTTCGCAATCCGTGTAACCTGCCTGTGCAGCCAACCGCTGATTCAACTCATCTCGAATGAAGCCAAACTGATAATCGTTCCCGAAGCTGCGCAGCACAAGCTTATCATATTTGTCGATCACATTGCCGTCCGCTCCCACAGTACCGAACACATCCAGTGGGAATTTTCCATAGTCTGGGTCATATTCCTTACGGGCAAACAGCTTAAATGACTTTTGCGCAGAAAAGCGTGATGCCGCACCGTACAATCGGATGCCGGCATTTTGCTCAAAGACAATGCTGCCATCACGGTTGATGGCCTCTACATAGACTTCCCGTTCACTTTCTCTGCCGCGCTGCTTCACATTCTCGCCGTACATGATACCGTCCGGTTTTTCGTACAGTTCGGCAGGCTCGCCGCTGATAGAAAACATCACATGACGGTAGCGGCTCTCCACATCCATGGCACAGAAGAAAGTACGGGTAACAATTTCCGATTCCGTACCGTCAGCAAAATACGCCTTGGCACGCAGAACCAGCGAGGTGGGAAAGTGACTGCCCGTCTCGCCCTGCATCCGAATGGGCTTGGCAGGGTCATAGAGCGTATCGTTTTCATCGGGCTTGCTGCCATCCAGCGTATAATAGATTCTTGCGCCGTCAGGAGCAGAAAGGGTCAACTCTGTGGGGGCAGTGAGATAATTCTCATCGCTTGCTCTTACATCGGTTGCAGTGAACTCCACAGCGGTAAGCTGCCGGTACTGCACCACCGATTCCACCAATCCCCCATCGTTTACGGAACTGTTTTCACTGCAGGCAGTCATGGCACCGCAGGCAAGGGTTGCAGCAAGCAGTACCGCAAGAAAGCGTCTGTTCATGGTATCCTCCGAAGTGTTTCTTTCTGTATACCGCTATCATAGCGTATCCACAGTATAATGCAAGGGGGAAACCGCAAAAAGGCTTCCCCTCTGTGATACATGATGTGTTATGGATGCGTCAGCAGTTCGGATGCAATATGCGCCGCAAAATCCTGTACAGGATCCAGTTTCGTGTGCTGATAGAGCATTCTGCACCCCACCGCGTCTTCAATCTCGCCGATGACATAGCCGCCCTTTGGATGCCGCAGCAGGTCTACACCGACAAAATCGGGGTGCAAAAGCCTTGTGACCTCTGCCACAATCGCACACTGCGCAGCATCGGGTTTGACGGGCTTTGCTGCGCCCCCCAGTGAAAAATTACTGCGAAAATCTACATGGGAAGTACGAAGCATGGCGGCGTAAGGCTTACCGCCTAGCACATAAATGCGTGTATCCCAACCAAGTACCATCGGCTGCTGCACCAGAAACTGTCCGGGCAGCGATGCTTTGGCAGCAAGATACTCCGCATCATTGCACACCAACCGCACCCCCGCACCGCCATGTCCATCAAGGGGTTTGCACACCACAGGGTAGACTGCGGGCGGCGGCGTTTGATGGGAGCAAAGGACGGTCTGCGCCACGGGCAAACCGTGCCGCTGCAAAAAACAATGGGTTTCCCACTTATCATTGGTGATATCGGTAATCAGCGGGCGATTAATGCACCGCACGCCACGGCGCTCGTACTGCTTTGAGATGGCTGCATTACGGCTGCGGTTAATGATAAAATCTGCCGAAAACGCAGCAGAAAGCCCCGCAACGGTTTCTACTGTCAACTCCAGACCATAGGATCGTACCGCATCGCATAACTGCTTTGCAAACCAATGGTTTTTGCGCAGATCCTCTGCCTGATAGAGCAGAAGCCCTTTCACTCAGCGTTATCCACTGTAACGGTTGGAATCACAGACGCAGCATCGGCTTTTTGCTTTTTCACCTCGGAACGGATATGCCACATCATTTCCAGTGCGGGATTCACGCCGCAGCAATCAATGGTGCTTTGCAGCTGCGGATTGGAATTGACCTCGCAGACATAACGCTCGTCCTCGGTACGGCCCATGAGAATATCCACACCTGCAAAATCCAGACCCAGTGCAGCCGTTGCATCCAACGCCAGCTTCTCCTCAAGAGGCGTAATGGCTCTGGCACTGGCGGTGCCACCGTTGGTAATATTGGAACGGAACTCGCCGCTGGCCGCATGACGCTCCATCGCGCAGATGACCTTGCCGCCCACAACCGTTACGCGCAGATCCTTTCCGCTGCTTGCCTCAATATAGCGCTGGAACAAGCAGTTGCGCTCGCCGATGCGTGCAAGTATCTTGGTGGCTTCTGCCAGATTACGCGCCAGATACACCTGCTGACCGAAGCTGCCACAGTTCTCCTTGATAATCATGGGCCAACCGAGCATTTTGCCTGCCTGCTCTGCGGCGGCACCATTGCGATTACAGCCCGGGAATACGATGGGCGCAGGAATGGTGTCGGGGATTGCAATGCCTTTTTCGGCAAGCAACAATGCGGTTTTCACCTTATCGTCGGCGTCTGCAATGGCATCTGCACGGTTGAACAGCCGCAGACCGGCCAGCTCCAAAGCACGGGCAAGCATGATATCCTTATCCCAGAAAATCACGAAATCAGGGCGCGGCTCTCTTGCCTTGCTGCCAATGATGGTAGGCAGCGCATCGGAGCTCCACATAGAATAGCGCAGCTCTGCCTTTTCGGCAGACTCAGCGAGCAGTTTGTAGAGCGAACGGAATTTTGCCGGATTGTAGTAGCTGTTTACGATCAGCCAGCCGTTGAAAGTTTCCATGGTGGTGTTGTTGCCGTCAATCGGGAGGGCACCCGACCGGCACTCCTTTCTCAATGTAGGTAATGAAAAAAGCAGGGGATCTCAAAGGGTTGCCAGAGCTGCGAACTCGCTTTTCAGGGCAGGATAAACGCGGCGGTAAAGCTGATAGTACGGCTCATATGCCGCCATTGCGTCAGCATTGGGGGAACAGGTTTGATTGGTTTTGATAATTGCTTTGCAGGCATCTGCCACAGTGGGATAGTAGCCCGTGCCAACCATTGCAAGAATCGCAACGCCCAGGGCAGGGCCTTCCTTGGATGCAAGGGTCTGGATGGGGCAGCCGTACAGGTCGGCAAGCATCTGCCGCCACAGGGGAGAAGAACCGCCGCCGCCGCAAGCCATCATATCGTTTACGGTAATGTTCATTTCGCGGAACACTTCCAGACAATCCCGCAGCGAATAGGTAACGCCCTCCATCACGGCGCGCAGCATATCACGCTTTGTGTGCATGGCGGAAAGCCCGAAGAACACACCTCTTGCATTGGCATCAAGGTGGGGTGTGCGTTCTCCCATCAGATATGGCAGATACAGCAAACGGTTTGCGCCAATGGGCGATTGCTCTGCCTCCCTGTCCATGAGGTAGTATTCATCGACACCCATGGATTTCGCAGTCTGCTTTTCGGCATCGCAGAATGTATCGCGGAACCATTTCAGGCTCAGTCCTGCGCCTTGCGTTACACCCATCACGTGCCAGCATCCGGGCACTGCACAGCAGAAAGTATGCACTCTGCCTTTGGGGTCAATGGAGATCTTCGAGCTGTGTGCAAACACCACACCGCTGGTACCGATGGTGGTGAACGCCTTGCCGTCCTGTGCAACGCCCGTACCAATGGCAGCAGCAGCGTTATCGCCTGCACCGCCGACCACAGGGGTGCCCTCTTTCAGACCGGTACGTGCTGCGGCCTCTGCGGTAAGGTAGCCTGTGATATCGGGACTTTCGTATACCTTGCCGAGCATCGCCTTGTCAATATCCAGCTTGGCAAGCACTTCATCCGACCAGCAACGATTTGGGATATCCAGCAGTTGCATACCCGAAGCATCGGAAACCTCGGTGGCATACTCGCCGGTCAGACGGAAGCGGATATAATCCTTCGGCAACAAAATGTGCCGACATTTTTTGTAATTCTCGGGTTCGTGATTGCGCACCCACAAAATCTTCGAGGCGGTAAATCCCGTCAGAGCAGGGTTTGCAGTAATGGCAATCAGGCGCTCTGCCCCCACCTTTTGGGTGATCTCCTCACACTCGGCGGCGGTACGCTGATCGCACCAGATGATCGAAGGACGGATCACCGCATTGTTCTCGTCCAGCATCACCAGACCGTGCATCTGCCCCGAAAGGCCGATGCCCTTGACCTCATCCTTGGCCACACCGCTTTGTTCCATGACGGCTGCCAGCGTCTGCATCACGGCATTGTCCCAATCCTGCGGCATCTGCTCTGCATAGCCGTTTTGCGGCTGATACAGGGGGTATTCGACAGTCGCAGAAGCAATGACTTTGCCCATGCCGTCAAACAGTACGGTTTTGGTACCGCTGGTACCGATATCGACACCGATAAAATATGCCATGTCGGTATACTCCTTCATATGTAGTAGAAGCTTTTGCTGATCAACCCCAGGGAAACGGCAGCGGAAGCGTCTGCCGCCCCTACAGTTGATTCGATATGCTTACAGATTCAGCAGTACATTGTTGAGGATCGCCTCAAGCATTTCCTGTCTGCCGCTGCTCAAAGAAGCGGTCACCTCGCCCTTCTCCAGCGCATACTTCTCCAGAGCGACCATATCTGCCTTGCCGTCGATAATGTCCTTGCCGATGCCGGTAGTCCAACTTGCGTAGCGCTCACTGACGAACTGGTCGATCCTGCCGTCTGCAATCAGTGCCCGTGCAGCCTTGAAGCCCAGTGCAAAGGTATCCATACCCGCAATATAGCTGAGGAAGATATCCTCGGCGGTAAAGGAACCGCGACGGGTCTTTGCATCGAAGTTCAGGCCGCCGTTGGTAAAGCCGCCAGCCTTGATGACCTCATACATACACAGGGTTGCATCGTAGATGTTGGTGGGGAACTGGTCAGTATCCCAGCCCAATAGCGGATCACCCTGGTTTGCATCAATGGAGCCGAACAAGCCGTTTTCCCGGGCAACACGCAGCTCATGCTGGAAGGTATGCTGTGCCAGTGTCGCATGGTTTGCCTCAATATTCATCTTAAAGTCCTTATCCAGACCGTACTTGTTCAGGAATCCCATGACGGTTGCCACATCAAAATCATACTGATGCTTGGTGGGCTCCTTGGGCTTTGGCTCAATGTAAAAATCGCCGGTAAAGCCCTGCGCGCGTGCATAATCGACTGCCATTCTCAGCAGACGCGCCATGTTGTCCAGTTCCAGACCCATATTGGTATTCAGCAGGGTCTCATATCCCTCACGGCCGCCCCAGAACACATAGCCGTTGCCGCCCAGTTTCATGGTTGCATCCAGTGCCTTTTTGATCTGTGCTGCGGTATATGCGAACACATCTGCGGAGGGAGACGTACCTGCACCGTGCATGAAACGGGGGTGATCAAAGCACTTTGCCGTACCCCACAGCAGTTTCTTGCCGGGATACTGTGCCATTTTCTCTGCAACATAGTCCACGATTTCATCGAACTTGGCGTTGGTTTCTGCCAGCGTGCCATACTCGGGGGAAAGATCACGATCATGCCAGCAGAAATAGTCGATGGACAGCTTATCCATGATTTCAAAAGCAGCATCGACCTTTGCTTTTGCCTTTGCCATGGGCTCGTTCTCGCCCCAAGATTTGTCGGTAGTGCCGCAGCCGAACATATCGGTGCCGTCGCCGCCCATTGTGTGCCACCACGAAAGCGCAAACTTCAGATGCTCGCGCATGGGCTTGCCGTCGATGATCTCATCGGGATTGTAATACTTGAATGCCAGAGGATTGGTGGACTGCTTGCCCTCAAAAGGGATCTTGCCAATGTTCTTGAAAAATTCGCTCATGGTAGTAACCTCCTGTACCGGATACACTCCGTTTTTTTGCTTTGATTTTATTCTGACACACACGGGCTTGCCGCATGATATCATTCCAACAGATAGCCGAAGCTGCGTGCATTGTCAAAGGTATCCTCCAGCACGGCGATCAACTGGCGGAAAACCACCTTATCATTGATGAGCAGCACATCGTTTTCTTCGGGCACGCCAAGCGCTACCAGATCGCTCTCCGTCAGATCTGCAAGCTTTACCTCCACGGAAGCGGTCAGCCCCAGTTCCTTGATCTGCTGATACGTCAAGGTCACAATGTCGCTCTTCTTGTAGAGCGTCAACCCCTCGGATTCGGGTGTCTGATCGCCAATGAGGTCATTGGAGATGCAGATGCCCAGTGCAAATCGCTGGCTGCGGCTCAGTGCCGATGCCTTGTAATCCTTGGTATAACCCTTATCCAGCCCAAGCAGCTCCATCTGCGCAGCAGACATGGTAAACGCCACATCGGGGTTAATGGCAATCAGCTCGTTTTTGATATCGGCACGGGTCGCAGTGAGCCACTGGGGTTGAAAATCGGTCAGCGGGCGTTCCAGATAGATGCGCTTGTCATATCCCATGGCATAGAATGTGCAGTGATCGTACCGGATATCGTAGGTGTTCGGCTCCAGAGAAACATAGGTATTGCCTCCTGCCTGATCCTGCACCTCAATGATCTCGTAACGGTATGCGCCCGAGGGCGAAATGCCCGCCTCGGTCACGGTTTCCACCGAGGAGGTTTTCAGTAGATCCAACACATTGAGGTAGCAGAATGCCCCCAGCACATAAAACATCAGATACACTGTACCGAGAATGGTTTTTGTGCCCTCCTTTGCACCGTTGGCAAAGAAAGTAACAATGCCAAGCAGCCCCAAGGGAATCATCAGCACTTTATATTCGGTATTGAACAGAAAAATCGGGAAATAAAACGGCATGGCCGCCATAATACAGAATCGCGTGACGATCTGCCGCCGTGTGAAGATCATCACAGCGGCAAAGCCTGCACAGATCAGGCTCAGGCGCACGCAGAAGCCCGACTGCATCGCCGGCGGTATCTCCAGACGATAAAGCAGACAATTCAGCGCAAGCATCACCACGCCGATGAGATACGCCACCGACGCAAACGAAAGCACAAACTGCACTGCGTGCAAAATGATCTCCTTGCGGTTCTGCTTTGCTTGCTTCATCAGACGGCGCCACTTTTTCTTTGCACGATCCGCCATTGCGCGGCAGCCGTTTTTTATGGTCTGCGGCAGATTCTTCACCGCCTCTTTGCAGCGGTTTGCAGTGCGCTTTGTCGTTTTTTTGATCCGTTTCCACAGTGCCCTGCACACATCACCAATGCCTGCCTGCCGCTGCTTGCCGCCTTCCCTGGCGGACTTGCGTTGTTCACTCATAGTGCTTCCTTTCGGAACATCAAAGACAGCACCGCACCACCAGCTTTGTGCGGCATCGCCTAAACTCATATCTTTTTGATTTTTGCGTACTTCGCCATAACCTTTTTGGTGCCCACTTTATCAAATGCAATCTCCAGCATCGCATCCCCTGCGGTGGGCAGCACGCTCAGCACAGTACCCACACCGAACACAGAATGCCGCACCCGCTCACCCACGGTAAAGCTTTCCGGCTTGGGGGTAGCAGATTTCTGCTGTAAAATCTGCTGTTGCAGCGAAACGGAGCCGGTTCTTGCAACGGCTGCGCCTTTTGCAGGCACCGTCACCTCGCTGCCATGCTTCTCGATGCATTCGGGGCTGATCTCCTTGATAAACCGCGATGGGAAGCTGCTGGCAGTCATGCCGTGGAGCATCCTTCTGGCGGCATTCACAAGATACAGTCTGCGCTTGGCACGGGTAATCGCCACATACGCAAGACGGCGTTCCTCCTCCAGCTCCTGCTGCGAAAGCGTCCACCGGGTATTGGGGAACACACCGTCATCCATTCCTACAAGGAACACGGTATCGTACTCCAGCCCCTTTGCCGCATGAATCGTCATCAGTGTGACGGCATCGGTACTTTCATCGGTGCGATCCTGATCGGTATACAGCGAGATCTCCTCCAGAAATCCGCCCAGTGTCGGTTCCTCGGCAGTTTCCATATATTGCAGGATACTGGATTTCAGCTCCTCCACATTCTCCAGACGGGTCTGACCCTCCTCGCCCAGTGCGCTGAGCATGGCATCATAGCCCGTCAGCTCGCGCACACGATCGTAGAGGGCGTCGGGTGCAAGTGTATCCGCCAGTTCTGTCAGCGTATCGAACATTTCGCCCACGGCGCGCAGCACAGTTGCTTTGCGGGCAAGCACAGGGTAATCCGCTGCAGTACGCAGCACCTCAATGGGAGAAAGATGCAGGTCATTTGCGATTTGTTCAATGGCATCCAGTGTTGCATTGCCGATACCCCGTTTCGGCTCATTGACAATCCGTCGGAAGCGCAGCATATCATGGGGATTGTTGATGACGCTCAGGTAAGAGACCATATCCTTGACCTCTTTGCGGTCAAAGAAGCGCAAACCACCGTACACGCGGTAGGGTATGCCTGCCTGCGAAAGATGCCGCTCAATGGTATTGGAAAGGGCGTGGGTACGGTACAGCACAGCATGATCGCTGTAAGCGCCCCCTGTCTTGACCCGTTCCAGAATGGTATCGGTGACAAAAGCCGCTTCCTCATTCTGGTCAGCCGCCTTGAACCAGAACACACGGTCGCCCTCGCCGGAAGCAGTCCAGAGGGTTTTCTCCTTGCGCTCGGTATTATTGCGTATCACAGAGTTTGCCGCTGCAAGGATTCTGCCGGTGGAACGGTAATTCTGCTCCAGGCGAATGACCTTGCAATCGGGGAACTGTTTTTCAAACGAGAGGATATTTTCGATGGTTGCACCGCGGAATTTGTAAATGCTCTGGTCATCATCGCCCACCACACAGAGATTGCGGTATTTTTCTGCCAGCAGTCGAACCAGCTCATACTGCGCGGTGTTGGTATCCTGGTATTCGTCCACCAGCAGATAGCGGCAGCGGTTCTGATAGATATCCAGCACATCGGGATGCTCCTGAAAAAGACGGACGGTCAGCGCGATGATATCGTCGAAATCAACAGCATTGGCATCCTTCAGGCGCATCTGATATGCCTGATACAGCATGGCAATGATGGTCGTGCGGTAGTCGCCGTCTGCATCAGCCAGCATCTGCTCGGGTGAAATCAGCCGATCCTTTGCCCTGCTGATCTCTCCCGCCACCACCTTGGGCGGAAATGCTTTTTCGGAGATCGCAGCACCCGTATAGGGGTCTGTGACGCTTGGGTCGCCAAAACAGGCGGATACCACTCTGCGGCTGTCATCTGCATCATAGATCGTAAAGGAACGCGCATAGCCCAGTCGGTCGATATGTTGCCTGAGAATGCGCACACAAGCACTGTGGAAGGTCGCCGCCCATACGGTAGCGGCGTCCTCGCCAAGCATCGTCTCCAGGCGGTTTTTCAGTTCTGCAGCCGCCTTGTTGGTAAAGGTGATCGCAAGAATATTCCATCCGTGAACGGGGGCATCGGCTACTATCTCTGCCAGACGCTCTGCATCGGGGGTGGCTTTGCCCTCTGCCACATCGGCAAGATACTGCGCTTCTGTTTCTGTTACGGTGCCCATGGGGGTATTGTATGTATCGCCGAACTGCATCATATAGGCAATTCGGTTGACAATGGCGGTGGTTTTCCCGCTGCCGGCACCTGCCAGCACCACAACAGGACCGTTGACGGTTCGCACCGCCTCCTGCTGCGGAGGATTCAATCTACGGGAAGCAAGCAGCCGATCAATGGCAGCCTGCTTGAGATTCTGCATCGTTTGCATAGATGTTACGCTCCGTTCTGAATATCGGGTACGCTGCGGTTTGCGCCAGTGCGCAGACCGATACACTGTCATTATAACACAAAACATTGCAAATGAAAAGGGCTGTTTTGAAATTTTCATAGTTTTTTTCAAAAAAATATTGTCACTGATGCCGTTTTTTGAAACCGCCCCAAAAATTTTGTGTTTTTTTGCAAAAAACGCTTTTCTTTTTTGGCTTTTTACTGTATAATAGAATCATATCGTTGTACATCGTTCATCGTTCATCGTACATCTGCTCGCATCCGAAGGGGGGTTACTATGAAAATACAAATTACAGAAAAACAGAAATCCTTAGCGATATGCACCATCGGGGTATTTTTCACCTGCCTGCTGCTCACGATCGTGGTATGGCGGTTTTCTTCCGTAATGGTGATCGCCAAAAAGACGATCTCATCGCTTTCGCCCGTGATATGGGGTTTGGTATTTGCGTATCTTCTGTCGCCTTTGCAAAACTGGCTGGAGCGCCGTATTCTCTCAAAACTCATCGAGCGCAAAAAGCCGCATCCTGCTCTGCGCCGCACAGTGGCTGTCACCGTCACCATTTTCATTCTGATAGCGGCACTGGCAGGCATGATTGCCATGCTGCTGCCTGAACTCATCGACAGTGTACGCACGCTGTTCAACAATATACCGAGCTACGCAAAGAACATTGCCACATGGTGTACTGACCATCTGGCAGGTCTAAAGGAATCCAGCCCCCAGGTTTACGAATCCATTATGGCGGCACTCAACAGTCTGCAGGACAAGCTCATCAACTTTGCCACACAGTATGAACCGAAGCTGGACAGCATCGTCAGCGGTGCCAATATCATCGGTTCGATCACAAGCGGTGCCTATTCGCTGGTCAGCGGCGTCATAGATTTCCTGATCGGCATCATTGCAGCAATCTACCTGCTGTACAACAAGGAACGCTACCCTGCACAGATCAAAAAGATTTTATACGCACTGTTTCCGGAACAGCGTGTACACAGCACTTTGCGCGTGTTGGCAAAGGTACACCATGTCTTCCAGAATTTTCTGGTGGGGCAAACGGTGGACTGTCTGATGGTGGGAGTCACGACTTTCGTTGGTCTGACGATCATGGATGCCCCCTACGCTGCGCTGATCTCTCTGGTGGTGGGCGTCACAAATTTCATTCCCTTTTTTGGCCCGTTTATCGGTGCAATCCCAAGCGGTTTCCTGGTCCTCATTGCAGAGCCTACCAAGCTGATTCCCTTTGTGATCTTCATCTTTGCACTGCAGCAGATCGAAGGCAATCTGATTGCGCCGAAAATTCTTGGTGACTCCATGGGTCTGCCGACCTTCTGGGTGCTGTTTGCGATCCTCATCGGCGGCGGTCTGTTCGGATTCTTCGGCATGGTAGCATTTGTGCCGCTGTTTGCGGCGCTCTACGCGCTGTTCAAGGAATTCCTTGCGGCAAGACTGGCAAAAAAGGGTCTGCCCAGCAGCACCGAGGGCTATATGGGAAAGGAACTGGTCTACGCAACCCCATCGGCAGAAGCATCGCAGCAAACACCGGCTGAAAATCCAGTGGCAGAGGAAACCGCTGCAGGGATCGCAAGTGAAAACGGAAAGGATGATATCAAAAATGCAGACGATTTATGAAGTACAACAGGAGATCTTACGGCTGAAAAAAGAACACGATGTGTGCATTCTGGCGCACAGCTACCAGTCCCCCGATATTCTGGAGATTGCTGATATCACAGGCGACAGCTTTTTACTGAGCAAGATGGCGGCAGAACAAAATACGCATCGTCTGTTGATGTGCGGCGTGCGGTTTATGGCGGAAACCGCAAAACTGCTCAGTCCCCAAAAGCATATTTATGAGGCGAACCCCACGGCAGGCTGTCCGATGGCAGAGCAGTTTTCCCCTGAGGAGATCCTGGCAGAGAAAGCAAAGCATCCCGATTGCGCTGTGGTTGCCTATGTCAATACCTCGGCGGCACTCAAAGCCATCAGCGATGTGTGCGTGACCTCCTCCTCGGCAGTGGAGATCGTCAAAAAGCTGCCGCAGCACGATATTCTCTTTATTCCGGATTGCAATCTGGGCGCGTATGTGCAGGCAAATTGTCCCGAAAAGCAGTTTCATCTGCTGAAAGGGGGCTGCCCCCACCACAGCAGCATTACCGTAGAAGAGGCACAGGCAGCGAAACTCGCACATCCCGATGCGCTGCTGCTGGTACATCCCGAGTGTAAAAAAGAGATCTCTGCTATGGCGGATTATGTAGGTGCGACTTCCGGCATTCTGCAGTATGCAAAGCAATCGGCGGCAAAAGAATTCATCATCGGCACGGAGATCAGCATTACAGCGCAACTGGCACTTGCCTGCCCCGAAAAGCGGTTTTATCCCATAGCAAACCGCCTGATGTGCCCCGATATGCGTGCCACAACAGTCAGCGATATTGCACGTGTGTTGCGGGAGATCGGCAACGGCAGCGCACAGGAGCTTCTGCTGCCTGATGCGCTCATGACATCTGCACGGCATTGTCTGGATGAAATGTTGCGCCTGGGTGGCTGAAGCAGACCATCCTATAATCATAGTTTCGGTCAAGCCTTTCCAAAGGGTTGCAGGGTCAAGGGACAGCGTCCCTTGCCGCTGTCCGCGGAGCGTGAAACTCTCTTTTCATTTGACATTTTTTCTGCTTTGTAGTATAATAAAAATCACTGATTTCATAAGAAAGGAGCGGCAGCATATGTTGCATAGGCAAATCATGTTGATGACACGGCATTGCACCGTATGATATCTGCTGCTTTGATTGATCCCAACGGCGGCTGTGGTACAGTTGCAGGTTGCAGAAATAGCGTTTTTAGAAATTGAAAGGAATATACGATTATGACTCTTTACGAAGAACTCACTCGGCGCGGACTGATCGCGCAGACCACTGACGAGCAGGGAATCGCCGACCTTATCAATCAGGGTAAGGCAACCTTCTACATCGGATTTGATCCCACTGCGGATTCCCTTCATGTGGGGCATTTTATGGCGCTGTGCCTGATGAAACGACTGCAGATGGCAGGCAATAAACCCATTGCTCTGGTAGGCGGCGGTACCGGTATGATCGGTGACCCCTCGGGCAAAAGCGATATGCGCAAAATGCTCACCAAAGAGGACATCGACCACAACTGTGAATGCTTCAAAAAGCAGATGAGTCGCTTCATTGATTTCTCCGAGGGCAAGGCACTGATGGTCAACAATGCAGACTGGCTGCTCGGGCTCAACTACATTGAAGTGCTGCGCGAAGTCGGCGCGTGCTTCTCTGTCAACAAAATGCTCACCTTTGAGTGCTACAAACAGCGCATGGAACGCGGTCTGACCTTCCTTGAGTTCAACTATATGATTATGCAAAGCTACGACTTCTACAGACTGTACCAGGATTACGGCTGCAATATGCAGTTTGGCGGCGATGACCAGTGGGCAAATATGCTCGGCGGCACGGAACTGATCCGCAAAAAGCTCGGCAAGGACGCCTATGCCATGACCATTACGCTGCTCCTCAACTCCGAGGGCAAAAAAATGGGTAAAACTGAAAAAGGTGCTGTCTGGCTGGATGCAGAAAAGACCTCTCCCTACGAGTTTTTCCAGTATTGGCGCAATGTTGCCGATGCCGATGTCATCAAGTGCCTGAAAATGCTGACCTTCTTGCCCATTGAGGAGATCGAAGCGATGGAGCAGAACATGGAAGGTGCCGCATACAATCAGGCAAAGGAGCTGCTTGCCTTTGAACTGACCAAACTTGTGCATGGCGAGGAAGAAGCCGTCAAACAGCGCGATGCAGCACGAGCCATTTTTGCAGGAGGCGGCAATTCTGCAGATATGCCTACCACCACCGTTGCCGCTTCCGAGTTGACCGACGGCTGCATGGGTCTGCTGCCGCTTCTGGTCAAAACCGGGCTTGCTCCCTCCATCGGTGAGGCACGCCGTCTGGTGCAGCAGGGCGGTATCACAGTCAACGACGCCAAGATCACCGATGTCAAAACACAAGTTGCCATCGACGGCGAAGTAATTCTCAAAAAGGGGAAAAAGACCTTCCACAAGGTCACCCTCGGCTGATCCTATTTTGATTTGACAGGAGGCATCTTACCATGCAGCAGGATGTTGCAAAGCAGCTGTCGCATATCCATGCACAGTGTCAGGTGTGCGAGTCCCACGGCTATTCCGTTTCCGTACAGGGCAAATCCATGCAGGATTACCTGCGCTTTACCCTGCTGAAATTCTTTGTATATCTGGGGGCAAACAGTGGCAATATCTCCATGAACGAGATCGGCTACATCAACGGCGCACTTGGCTATATGATGTCCGCAGAGCAGATCGACCGTTTCCACGTCAGCTGTAAGATCACCAAATACAGCCTGAAAGACAGCATTATTACGCTGATGATGCCCTTTCTGCGACTGGATCTGGAAACCTCCCCTATGGGCGGTATGAGCCTTGCACTCATTGAATTTCTCAATCAGGCCGGCTTGGATTTCATGCAGGTGGACGGTCACAAGCCGGATCCCTTTGTGATGCAGGATCTCGCCGCGCTGATCCTTGCACTGCGCAATTTTCGCATGGAGTACATTTCCAACTGGGAAAAAATGATCGCAGAGCAGCAGCGCATCAAGAATCGCCCCTCGTATCCCACGGGATACGGCAGCTCGCCATGGAATACGCCTAGTACGCCCAATACGCCCAATCATCCGCCTGCACCGCAATCCCCCGTGCGGCCACAGGCACCTGCATATAACGGCAGACCAAACATTCCGGTGACCCCTGCCAACACACCGTTTACGCCACAGCAGCCTGTACAGCCTACGCAGCCAAAGCAACCCGCTGCACCGCAGGTGAAGACAGAGGACAAGCCCCTCACACTGGAGGAACAACTGCAAAAACTTAACGATCTGACGGGTCTGGATGCGGTCAAGGCGGATCTCAACAGTCTGATCAACCTCATCCGTGTGCGCAAAATGCGCGAGGAGCGCGGTATGCCGCAGGCACCCATGTCGCTGCACATGGCATTTCTGGGGAATCCTGGCACGGGCAAGACCACCGTGGCGCGTATTCTCGCAGGCATCTACCACAGTCTGGGCGTACTGGAAAAGGGGCAACTTGTGGAGGTCGACCGTTCGGGGCTGGTCAGCGGCTATGTGGGTCAGACCGCCATCAAGACCAAGGAGGTCATCGACTCGGCAATGGGCGGCGTGCTGTTTATTGATGAGGCATACGCGCTCACCGCAAGCACAGGCAAAAATGACTTTGGCATGGAGGCTGTCAACACCCTGCTGAAGGCCATGGAAGATCACCGTGATGACTTCATTGTGATCGTAGCGGGCTACACCGATCTCATGGAAGAATTTCTGGATAGCAACCCTGGTCTGCGTTCGCGCTTTAACAAGATCATCAACTTCCAGGACTATATGCCCGACGAACTGCTGGATATCTTCAAGAGCACCTGTACGCGTTCCGGCATGACTGTGACCCCGGAGGCAGAGCAGGAGGTGCTTGCCTATTTTGTGCAGCGTTGCGGCATGAATCTGAAAACCTTTGCCAATGCCCGTGATATCCGCAACTTTTATGAGCGTGCCATCACGAAGCAGGCAAACCGCCTGGCAAACGACCCAAACATCACCGACGCCGAGTTGACTACACTGACGTTGGAAGATGTCAAGGATATTGAACTGAACTAATGAAAGGAAGATTTCTCATGATTCTGATTACGATGGAAAACGGTAAGCAAATAAAACTGCGGCTGCACCCCGAAGTGGCACCCATCTCCTGCGAAAACTTTGAGAAGCTCGTAGCGCAGGGCTTCTACAACGGGCTGTGCTTCCACCGTGTCATTCCCGGCTTTATGATTCAGGGCGGTTGCCCTCTGGGCACCGGAACCGGCGGCCCCGGCTGGCAGATCAAGGGTGAATTCCGCGCAAACGGCGTGCCCAACGATCTCAAACACACCCGCGGTGTCCTGAGCATGGCGCGGGCTGCGCATCCCGACAGCGCAGGTTCCCAGTTCTTCATCATGCACAAGGATGCGCCCCATCTGGACGGTCAGTACGCCGCCTTTGGCGAAGTCGTAGAGGGCATGGATGTGGTCGATGAGATTGCTGCAGTAGATACCAACTATGCTGATAAGCCCCTGCAGCCCCAGATCATGAAAACGGTAGAAGTGATTGCAGATTGATTGCAATCACCGCAATCAACCAAAAGCACCGTGCGTCTATCACGGTGCTTTTTTGTTGCCATGCGACAATTTGTCCGTTTCTGCACACGATTGCTGCCAAACTACTCTGTTGATTGGCATGACAGTGCCCCGGTATGCCGTTTGCTGCAATGAAAAAAGGGCACGCGATTGCGTACCCTTTTCAGCGGAAAGAGAGGGATTCGAACCCTCGAGACGCTATTAACGCCTACACGATTTCCAGTCGTGCGCCTTAGACCAGCTCAGCCATCTTTCCATATTCAATTGCACAAACGGTGGTGCGAGTGACGGGACTTGAACCCGTACGCCGAAGCACACGCCCCTCAAACGTGCCTGTCTGCCAGTTCCAGCACACTCGCTTCTCATTCATTACCAGAACATTATATCAGATTTTGCCCCAAAAGTCAAGACTTTTTTTTACCGTTTTCATTTTCGTCGATGTTTACAAAATAGCGTCATAATCTTGAGCGAGCATTTGCAGAATATACGAATTTAATCTGTGAAAGTAATATTTGCACTGGGAAATCTTGACAGAATATACCCCTTGTGATAAAATGTAAAATGACGACAAGGCGTATAATTGTACCGATCCTGCGCGTCGTCGTCAAATATATTAATAACGAGGGGAAATGTCTATGAAAAAACACCAGTGGCTTGCTGCTTGTTGCGCTACGGCATTGGCTTTTAGCGCCATTTTGCCGCAAAGCGTAAGCGCAGCAACAGTCCTTACCGGAAATGCGACCGGTACTGAGGACGGCTACAGCTATGAGCTGTGGAAGGATTACGGCAACACCACCATGACGCTGCTCGGCAACGGCGCATTCAGTTGCGAATGGGACAATATCGGCAACGCATTGTTCCGCACGGGGCAAAAATTCGACTGCACACAGAGCTACAAGGATATCGGCGCTGTGACGGTAGAATACGATGTGGATTACAACCCCAACGGCAACTCGTATTTGTGCGTCTACGGCTGGACCAAGAATCCGCTGATCGAGTATTACATTGTAGATAGCTGGGGCAGCTGGCGTCCGCCAGGGGGCAGTTCCATTGGCACTGTAACTGTAGACGGTGCAGAATATGATGTCTACAAGACCCTGCGCGAGAATAAGCCCTCCATCATCGGCGACACCACCTTCTATCAATATTGGAGCGTGCGCAAGGAAAAGCGCACCAGCGGTGTGATCTCGGTGCATGAGCATTTCAAGGCGTGGGAATCACTGGGGCTGGATATGAGCGGCAAGTTCTACGAGATCGCCCTGACTGTTGAGGGATATCAGAGCAGCGGCTCGGCAACGGTCAACAAGAATATCCTTACCCTGGGCGGTGATGCTCCCATTACCACAACCGCCCCGCCCGTGATTGAGCCGGATGAAAACGGCTACTATTTCTATGATACCTTTGAGGATGATATGGGCAAGTGGACTTCCCGCGGCGAATCATCACTGGCATATACCACCGACGTTGCCCGCGCAGGCGATACAGCCCTTGCTGTTATCGGCCGTACCGATACATGGAACGGCGCGGGACGCGATCTCAGTGCGAGCGTGTTCAAGCCCGGCTCTGCCTACGGCTTTGGCGCAAGCGTGATGCAGAGAAGCGGTGCGGAACAGGAAATCAGGCTGACGCTGCAATACAATGATGCCAATGGTGAAACACAGTATGACACTGTGGCTTCCGCCATGGGTACCAGCGACCAATGGGTCACGCTGGAAAATCCATCGTATACCATTCCCAACGGCGCAAGTGCCATGCTGCTGTATGTCGAAATCGCTGACAGTACCTGCGCTTTCTTCATGGATGAAGCCTATGGCGGCATCGAGGGCGTGGTAAGCAACGCCCCCCCAATTGAAACTACCACAACAACCAACACAACAACAACAACAACTACTACTACTACCACCACAACCAGTTCCGAGCCAGTTCAGGCGTCCAAGCCGGGTGATGTCAATTGCGACAGCGACGTAAAAGTCGGCGATGTGATTTTGCTCAATCGTTTCCTCGCCGAGGATACGACAGCCACCATCAGCGCAGCTGGCATGGCAAACGCCGATATGAACGCATCCGGTACAGCCGATAGCGAAGACGCTACGATCATTTTGAAGATGTTGGCTGGTCTGTAAGCAGATCATTGCGCACTGTGCGCCACATATGCATTTTTACCGCCTCCGATGCTTGTTCGGAGGCGGTTTTGCTTTGTAAGGGTGCATATGGAGAAGCCCTCCCACAACAGGGCTTGCAATATCGCATAAAGCAGCATGACATCGGGTATACTGGCAAGGAGTACCCATGTACAACGTGCAGGGAGATGCTGTCAGAAAGCATCGAAACACGGCGAAAATGCCCCTTTCATCTATCGCAAAGGCAAAAACGCTTGACTTTTCCGCCGATTTGTCGTATACTTGTATATGTATGAGTGTGCTTATACGATCCGGCAGAATTTACCATTTGGTTTTTACCTGCTAGGAAAAAGCAGGTGCGATATATTCGATTTTCCCTTGCACAAACAAAACACAAAACAAATTCTTCAAAAGGAGCGTATCGTATTGAACAGAAATCCGAATCACAATAACAATGGACGCCGCATTGGCTATCACGCAAAAGCCAAGAACGGCGTACCGCTTTCGACAGTGGGCAAAAAGTATTTCCGCAATGAAACCGCCCCCCCTGCCGAAAAAGATAAAAAATCACAGCCCCGTAAAACAGAACAGCATCCGGTAGTGGCAAAGAAAACCGCAACGCCCGATCACAGCAACATGGCAGAGCGTCCAAAAACGCCTGTACACATCATTCCATTGGGCGGACTGGGCGAAATCGGCAAGAATCTGACCGTCATCGAATGTGCAAACGATATGTTTATCATCGATTGCGGCATGGCATTCCCCGATGCAGAAATGCCCGGCGTCGATTCGGTCATTCCCGATTTTACTTATCTGGAAAAGCACGCAGACCGTCTGCGGGGCATTGTACTCACCCACGGTCACGAGGATCACATCGGTGGTCTTGCGTATCTGCTGAAAAAAATCAATGTGCCCGTGTATGGCACACAGTTGACGCTTGCACTGGTGGAATCCAAGCTGAAAGAGCATCACCTGAGCCAAAGTGCAAGGCTGAATGTGGTGAAACCGCGCCAGACTGTGCGCATGGGCTGCATGGCAGTCGAATTCATTCATGTGAACCACTCCATTCCAGATGCAGTCGGTCTTGCGGTGCATACCCCTGCCGGCGTACTGGTGCATACGGGCGATTTCAAGGTGGATTACTCCCCCATTAACGGCGGCATTATTGATCTGGCGCGCTTTGGTGAGCTTGGTTCTAAGGGTGTGTTGGCACTCATGGCAGATTCTACCAACGCAGAGCGACCGGGCTTTACCCCCACAGAACGCACCGTGGGCGAATCCTTTGAAAAGCTGTTTGCCACCGCCGAGGGCAAGCGTATCATTGTGGCGACTTTCTCCTCCAATGTTCACCGCGTACAGCAGATCATCAACTGCGCGGAACGCTACGGCAGAAAAGTTGTGGTCATGGGCAGAAGTATGGTCAATGTCATGAACATTGCCACAAAGCTTGGGCATTTGCAGATCAAGAAGGGCACACTCATCGAGCCGGAACTGATGGGCCGCTATGCCGCAAAAGATATCGTACTGATCACAACGGGCAGCCAGGGGGAGCCGATGTCGGCACTCACCCGTATGGCGATGCACAGTCACAAGCAAGTGGCAATTACGCCACAGGATTATATTATCATCTCCGCAACGCCAATCCCCGGCAATGAGAAATATGTCACCCGTGTGGTCAACGAGCTGATGAAATCCGGCGCACAGGTGGTGTACGAGAGAATGTACGAGGTACACGTTTCGGGTCACGCCTGCCAGGAGGAGCTCAAGCTCATGCTGGCACTGACAAAGCCCAAGTTCTTCATACCTGTACACGGCGAATATAAGCATCTGAAAAAACACGCACAGCTGGCGGTGGATATGGGCATTCCGAAAGAGAATGTACTCATTGCAGAACTGGGCAATGTAATCGAAACCAACGGTGTGCAGATGAAAGTCGTCTCACAGGCACCAGCAGGCAGCGTCATGGTGGACGGTCTGGGCGTGGGCGATGTGGGCGCAATTGTGCTTCGTGACCGCAAGCACCTGGCGCAGGACGGTCTGATTATTGTGGTGCTGGGCATCGACAAGAACGGTACCGTGGTATCCGGCCCCGAACTGATCTCCAGAGGCTTTGTGTATGTGCGCGAGGCGGAAGAAATCATGGAGGGCGCAAAACAGCGTGTATGCGAGGCGATCGAAAGCTGCTCTGCCAACGCAATACGCGAATGGAATACTCTCAAGCTGACGCTGCGTGATGTATTGATCGACTATATCCGCGAAGCCACACAGCGCCGCCCCATGATCCTGCCGATCATCATGGAGATGGAATAAGCCCCCAAACAGCAAATACGAACAGAAAGCGGTGAGAAAATGCGCAGAAAATCAACATGGCGCCTGATTGGTGCGCTGCTGACTCTGATTGCGTCAGCGGTATATATTCTTTGCATGGTTTATTTGCAAAAGCCGCAGGGCGTGCCGTTCTATACGGCGGTGGCACTGTTGGCTGTCGGCGCATTGTGGGTTGCCCTAGAGGGCATTCTGCTGCACCGCAATTTCTGGGGATATATCTCGCAAATGGACGCTGCTCTCAACGACGCAGCACAGATCTCCCCAAAGGAACTGCCCATCCCCGTGGCAGTGCTGAGCGATGCCAGAGAGGTGCTGTGGTATAACGACCGCTTCTCGAAGCTGATTGCAAAAGATGAGAACTGCCACGGCAGAAGCATTCAGCATATCATACCGCTGGATTTCCGCAAGCTGCTGGAAAGCGGCGCGTGTACCATGCATAACGACAGCGGCTTCTACCGTGTTTACTATAACGAGCATCAGTGCAAGGGGCAGAAACTGATTCTGCTGTGCTTTCAGGATTTCAGCGTGGAGCAGGAATACCGCAATCTGTTTGAGAATAGCAGGCTCTGCGTGCTGCATATTATGGCAGATAACTATGATGATCTCATCAATGGATTGAAAGCAGGCGAACGCGCCGCACTGACCGCCAATCTGGAACTGCTGATTGACAGTACATTCAGCAGCTACCGCGGCATTTCTTGTCCGCTGGGGCAGGATCACTTTATCGTTATGATCGAGGCACAACATTTTCGCACATTGCAGGAGAAGAAATTTCCCATTCTAGATGCCGCCAGAAAGATTCTGGTGGGCGGCAAAAAAGCACTCACCCTGTCCATTGGCGTGGGCTGCAACGGGGAAAGCTTTGCTGAAAACGATCTTTTTGCGCGGCAGTCACTGGATATGGCAATGGGCCGCGGCGGCGATCAGGCAGCGGTGAAAACACGCTCAGGCTTTGATTTCTTCGGCGGCGTTTCCAAGGCTGTGGAGCATCGTTCGAAAACCCGCTACCGCTATGTGGCAAAGGCATTGCAGGAGATCATCGAGGAAAACGACCGCGTACTCATAATGGGCCACCGCTTCACCGATCTGGACGCTGTGGGCGCAGCTGTGGGCATCGCATATCTTGCACAGCAACTGAGCACTCCTGCCAATATCGCTATTCATGTGGAGGCCACCCTTGCCGCACCGCTGGTCATGCGTCTGCAAAAGGAATGCGAGAGTCTGCTCATCACCCCTGAGGATGCACTTGCCCTCTGCGATGAACATACCGTTCTGGTGATCGTGGATACCGTCAACAAGGAATTACTGGAGAGCAAAGAACTCTACCGAAAGGCAAAACATATTGTGGTGATTGACCACCACCGCAAGATGGCAAACTGCATTGACGATATGACGCTGCTGCTGCATGACCCTCAGGCTTCCTCGGCGGCAGAACTGGTCACCGAGATGCTTGCATATCTGGAACTGCACAAGGATCTTCCCGTGCTGTACGCGGAAGCTCTGCTGGCAGGCATTATGCTGGATACCAAAAACTTCGTCATGCAAACGGGCGTACATACCTTTGAAGCGGCGGCACTGCTGCGTGAATGCGGTGCTGACCCCACTGTGGTCAAAGCACTGTTTGCCGCTACCATGAGTGCGTACCGTCAGCGTTCACGCATGGTGGTAGATGCAGAACTGCATCGCCACAGTGCCATTACCGTTGCACGGGAAGAATGCCCCGATATCCAGATCATTGCCTCGCAAACTGCGGATGAACTGCTTGGCATCGAGGGTGTTGACGCATCGTTTGTGATCTATCCCAACCGCGGCGCAAGCTGTATTTCAGCACGCTCGCTGGGCAAAATGAATGTACAGGTCATTATGGAGCAGCTTGGCGGCGGCGGCCACCAGACGATGGCTGCTGTGCAGTGCAAGGATTGCTCCCCGACCGAATTACGAATCAAGCTCATCGGTGTACTGGATGCGCTGGCTTCCGCTGAGCAGACCATAGACACCGAAGCATTAACGAAAGGATGAGAAAACTATGAAAGTAATCTTATTGCAGGATGTAAAAGGTACAGGCAAAAAAGGTGATGTGAAGAATGTTTCTGATGGCTATGCCAGAAACTTTCTCATCGGCAAGGGGCTTGCGTTGGAAGCAACCCCCAAGAATCTGACCGAATTGCAGGGCAGAAAGGATTCCGCACAGCACAAAATTGATGTCGCAAAGGCAGAAGCCGAAGCACAGGCGGCAAAACTCAAAGGGCAAACCGTGACCGTACACGCAAGAGCAGGTCAGGGCGGCAAACTGTTTGGTGCCGTTACCCCCGCAAGCATCTCTGAAGCGGTGGAAGCACAGTTCGGCTTTGCTGTGGATAAGCGCAAGATCGCCACCGCCGTAGAGATCAAAAACGAAGGCACCTACGCTGCCGAAGCAAAGCTGTTTAACGGCGTAACTGCCGAATTTACCGTATCCGTGGTGGCTGATAATGCCTGAGCATGACGGTTCTTCCTACGGCGCAGGCGGTTTGGCTTCCGAAGGCACCGTGCGCAACGATCCTGCCAATATTGAGGCGGAGCAATCGGTACTGGGCTCCATTCTGCTTTCCCCTGAAACCATCAGCACCGCACTGGAATATATCAAGGCGGACGCGTTCTCGCTGCAGCAGCACCGTGAACTGTTCAGTCTGCTGGTTTCGATGTTCACAGGCGCACAGGCGGAAAACATGGACCCCGTGGTGGTGCTCAATGAAGCACTGCGGCTGGGCATCTTTGAAAATGCCGCCGAGGGCAAACGCTATCTGACCGCACTGGCTGATACGGTTCCCTCACCCGATAATATCCGCAGCTACTCCAAAATCGTTGCCGAAAAACACAGCGAACGAATGCTGGCTGCCGTTGCCCGTGATATCCTGAACCAAATCGCGGAGGGCGTTGAATCAACACAAACATTGCTGGATTCTGCCGAACAGCGCATTTTCGATATCCGCCAGGGACGTGATGTGCGCGGACTGGTGCCCATCGGCGATGTGATGGTTTCTACCTATCGCCATCTGGTGGATATTTCCGGACCCGACCGTGACCAGTTTGTGGGTGCACGCACCGGATACCCCGAACTGGACCACATCACAGGCGGCATGAACAACTCCGATCTGGTGCTGCTGGCTGCCCGACCCGGTATGGGTAAAACCTCCTTTGCACTGAATCTTGCCACAAACGTCAGCCGCAGTTCCGGCAAGACCGTTGCCATTTATTCTCTGGAAATGAGCATGGAACAGCTTGCCTCGCGTATGCTTTCCACCGCTGCACTGGTCGATTCCCACAAGCTGCGCACCGGCAGGCTTGACCCAAAAGAATGGGGCAGAATCGCAGAAAGTGCCGATATGCTTTCCGGCATGAACATTCTGCTCTCGGAAGCGACGGGCATTACCGTCTCGCAGATGAAGGCACAGCTTCGCAGAGTGAAAAATCTCGGCATGGTGGTCATTGACTACTTGCAGTTGATGGATTCTCCCACCAAAAGCGATAACCGTGTACTCGTCATCTCCGAAATTACCAGAGGCTTAAAACTGATGGCAAAGGAGCTGAATGTACCCGTACTGCTGCTTTCCCAGTTAAACCGTGGCGTGGAAAGCCGACCCGATAAGCGTCCCATGCTCTCCGATCTGCGTGAATCCGGCTCCATTGAGCAGGACGCCGATATCGTCATGTTCCTTTACAACGACTACTACTACAACCGTGATACCGAAAAGCCCAATATCACCGAGTGCATTGTGCAGAAAAACCGTCACGGCGAAACCGCAACGGTCAATCTCATCTGGGATGCACAGTACACGCGCTTTTCTGCGCCCGCACGGGATGACGCCGTGCCCCCGGCATGAGCAGTCATCTGACGGAGGCTGTGGTGCAAAGCGGTCTTTTGCCCCATGAGGGCAAGCTGACTGTGGCACTTTCCGGCGGTGCAGACAGTGTTGCGCTGTTGCTTCTGCTGGTGGAGCTGCAGCCGCAATTCGGTTACGATTTGCAGGCGGTACATATCCACCACGGTATACGCGGTGAGGAAGCTGACCGTGACGCAGCGTTCTGTGAGGCGTTGTGTCAAAAACGGCAGATCCCGTTTCGCTGCCGCTATGTGGATGTTCCTGCATTTGCAGCGGCGCAAAAGCTTTCCACCGAAACCGCCGCACGCATCCTGCGCTATGAAGCACTGCAGCAGCTTGCCCCCGCGGGTTTGATTGCTACGGCACATCACGCCGATGACGAAGCGGAAACGATGCTGTTTTATCTGCTGCGCGGATGCGGCTTAAACGGTTTGTGCGGGATTCCCCCAAAACGCGGCAGGATTATTCGTCCGCTGCTTGGCGTTTCCAAAGCCGCGCTGTTGGCATATTTGCAAAGGCAGGGGCAGGATTTCGTCACCGACAGCAGCAATCTCACCGAAGACGCCACGCGAAACCATCTGCGGCACCGCATCCTGCCCATGCTGCGCGAATATCAGCCGGCACTGGTCACTCATCTCACGCATACGGCGCAAACCCTACGCGAGGATGAAACGTATCTCACGGGGCAGGCAAAACAAGTCTTTGCGCAGAGTTTTCACACACAGTGGGGCGGTTTGCAGTATATGGCAGAACAGCCCAAACCTTTGCGCATACGTTGCTACCGTATGCTGCTGGCGCGCTACCGGATCGACCCCTCTTACACACTGCTTTGCGCCATTGACAGGCTTGTGCGAGAGAATATGGGTAAAATCACCGTAAGCGGTGATGTTTACGCGCAAGTACATCGGGGAATGCTGTTTGTAATGCGCGATACCAAGCCCTTATGCGATGTGCTGCCCCTGACCCTTGGCGAAAACCGGCAATTTGCAGAGCGTATCTGCTTTGCAAGCCTTGAAAATGTTACGTTATCACCGAAGATTCACAAATCATTCACCCAATATGCGCTCGATTATGATAAAATAACTGGTAAACCATGCTTTCGTCTGCGGCAAAGAGATGACCGCATCACACTGCCGGGGCGCAAGCAGTCGGAAGCACTGCGCAAAACTGTGCAGGCAAAGGTACCCCTTCCCCTGCGGCAGAGTATCTATGCACTGTATGATGATACAGGCTGCATATTCTGCGAGGGCGTCGGCGTCGCAGCAGACGTTGCGCCCAGGACTACAAGCAAACGGCTGCTGTTGCTGCAATGCACAGCTGCAAACCCGACAGAAATTCAGTAAGGAGTGAAACCATTGCAAGGAAAAAACCGTGGCATTCTCGCCTATGTAGTGATTGCGATTCTGTTCATCGCTGCCATTATGTTCGTGCTGCCAGCCCTCTCCGAGAGTAAGAACAAAACCACTTACTCGGAGGTCATCTCCCATTTTGACAACTACGAGGTCATAGGCTATACGCTTGATCTCGGCACCGGCGAGCTGAAGTACCAGCTACGCGGCGAGGACAAAACCTATACCTACGATGTACCCTATGTTGCACTGTTTGTGGACGAAACCCTCAACTACCGCACAGAGTACAACGAGCGCTACCCCGATGCACCGCTGAAGCAGGATTACTTTGAAATTAAAGATAATTCCTGGCTGCTGACCGTACTGCCTACCATTTTGATGCTGGTACTGGGCATCGCGCTGTTCATATTCATGTTCCGTCAGGCAAACGGCGGCGGCAAGATCAATTCCTTCGGCAAGGCAACCATCAAGGCGCAGACCGGGCAAGCCAAAAAGGCTACCTTCGCCGATGTGGCGGGTGCCGACGAGGAAAAAGCTGAGATGGCGGAAATCGTGGACTTCTTAAAGAACCCCAAAAAGTACGATGAAATCGGTGCAAGAATCCCCAAAGGTGTGCTGCTCCTTGGCCCCCCCGGTACGGGTAAAACGCTGCTGGCAAGAGCTGTTGCAGGTGAAGCCGGTGTGCCGTTCTTCCCCATTTCCGGCTCCGATTTTGTGGAAATGTTCGTGGGTGTAGGTGCAAGCCGTGTGCGCGATCTGTTTGAACAGGCAAAGAAGCACGCGCCCTCTATCATATTCATTGATGAGATCGACGCCGTAGGACGCCACAGAGGTTCGGGGCTTGGCGGCGGCCACGATGAGCGCGAACAGACCCTCAACCAGTTACTGGTCGAAATGGACGGCTTTACCGGCAACGAGAGCGTCATTGTGATTGCCGCCACCAACCGCCGCGATATTCTCGACCCTGCACTGTTGCGTCCCGGCCGTTTTGATCGCCAGATCACCGTCAACTACCCCGATGTCAAGGGCAGAGAGGAGATTCTCAAGGTACACAAGGGCAAAAAGCCCATTGGCCCCGATGTGGATCTGCGCGAAATCGCAAGAGATACACAAGGCTTTACCGGTGCAGATCTTGAGAATCTGCTGAATGAGGCTGCAATTCTCGCCGCAAGAGCGAACCGCAAGGCGATCACCCACGCGGATATTGAGGAAGCCACTATGAAGGTCATTGCAGGCCCGGAGAAGAAATCGCATAAAATTACCATGCGTGATAAGAAGATCACTGCCTACCACGAGGCAGGTCATGCCGTAACGGCATATCATCTGGAAACGCAGGATACCGTGCAGCAGGTCAGCGTGATTCCGCGCGGTATGGCGGCGGGTATGACATGGACGCGCCCCGATGCAGAGGACGATCACATGACGCGCCGCAAGCTCGCTGAAAGCATTGTGATGCTGCTGGGCGGCCGTGCAGCAGAGGCCCTGGTGTTGGATGATGTCTGTACGGGCGCTTCCAACGATATGGAGCGCGCAACCCAGATTGCCAAAAATATGGTCACCAAATGGGGCTTTTCCGATGAACTGGGCCTTGTGGTATATGGCTCCGATAACAACGAGGTGTTCATTGGCAGAGATTACGGTCATGTGCGCGATTACTCCGAAGATGTGGCGGCACGCATTGATGCCGAGGTGCGCAAACTGGTAGAAAACGGCTACGCCCAGGCAAAAGATATCCTGAAGGCACACCGTGACCAGTTGGATGCACTTGCCGAATACCTGATTGAATACGAAAAGGCAAACGAGGACGAATTCACGCAGATCATGAAAGGCGAACTGACGGTTGCTTCCCGGAAGGCAAAGGAGAACCCTGCACCTGCACAGCCCACCGAGGATGCATCTGCAAATGATATCCCCGAAGCAGAGCCGACTGCCGAGTAATCAGAAATGCAATGCAAGAGACTGCTCCGAATCTTTCGGGGCGGTCTGTTGTATGTCTGACCCTTGGCCGCAGCCGACACTGCGTGGACATAACAAAGAAAGCGCTCAGCTGATGTCATAAGCTGAGCGCTTTGGTTGTATCCTATCATTCCTTATCCGCAGCGGATTCTGCATGATGTCTGTGGCAGCCCATGCCACAGGCTCCGCAGTTGCCACCGCACCCGCAGGAAGATTTTCCGTTTCGTTTGTTGTAGATCCATCGGACGATAATTGCCGTCAGTATTGCAGCCAGAATCGCCAGTGTAAGCCACGATTGCCAGTTCATCGTGCCACCTCCGTTATTTTCTTAGCTTGCCGCCCTGATAGGGATTTTTGCGCACAACGAGGTAAATCAGTACCGCAAGCAGAATCCATGCAGCCGCCGTCCAGAAGCTGAATCCGCCGCCTGTGAAGAATCTGCCCAGTTGATAGATGACCAGCGAGGTCGCATAGGCAAAACCCGTCATCCAGCCCAGCGCCGCCCATGTCCACTTGGGGCTGTTCATTTCCCGCCGGATGGCACCCATTGCAGCAAAGCAGGGCGCACACAGCAGATTAAATACCATGAACGAAAAGCCGGCAAGCCGACTGCCGCTGAAAAACTCCTGCCCGATGAACGCCATCTGCTCCGAACTACCGCTTTCGAGGATATCCGCGATGCCGCTGTTTGCCATAGAGGACAAGGCACCGAATACGCCAACGACTTCCTCTTTTGCCATCAGACCCAGCACCGTGGCAACTGCCATCTGCCATGTGCCAAAGCCCAGAGGCTTAAATACCCATGCCAGCGCACTGCCGACGATATTCAGAATCGAGTCGCTCTCCCCCTCGGCGATATAATGCAAACCGCCCGTAAAGCTAAAGCTGTTGAGCACCCAGATGGCAACACTTGCAACCAGAATTACAGTACCTGCGCGCTTGATGAAATCCCAGCCACGTTCCCATGTGGCACGCAGCACATTGCTTGCCACGGGCATATGATATGCAGGCAGCTCCATGACAAAGGGGGCAGGATCACCGGCAAACGCCTTGGTTTTCTTGAGGATCAGACCCGAAATGACCACTGCCGCCATACCCACAAAGTATGCTGCCGTCGCCACCCATGCACCGCCCAGCCAGGTATCGGCAAACAGCGCACCGGCAATCATGCCGACAATGGGCATTTTGGCACCGCAGGGAATGAACGCCGTGGTCATAACAGTCATTCTGCGGTCGCGTTCCTGCTCAATGGTACGGCTTGCCATGATGCCAGGCACGCCGCAGCCCGTTGCCACCAGCAGCGGAATAAAACTCTTGCCGGAAAGACCGAATTTGCGGAAGATCCTGTCCATGATAAACGCCACACGGGACATATAGCCGCAGTCCTCCAACATAGAAAGCAGCAAAAACAGGATCATCATCTGCGGCACAAAGCCAAGCACTGCGCCCACGCCGCCAATAATTCCTTCCTGGATCAGGCTGTACAGCCATGGCGCGATCACGGGTTCTCCGGCAGCGTTCAGCAGCAGCCGATCAAACAATTCGGGTATGCTGATCCAGTTTGCCATAAAGGTATCGCCGTAATTGTCGGCAAAGGAACCAAACAGGCCGTCATTCATAAAGCCCACTGTCCAATCCCCCACCGTACCAATGGAAAGCGTATAGACCAGCCACATTACCAGGGCAAAAATCGGCAGTGCCAGGAAACGGTTTGTCGCCACGCGGTCGATTCGGTCGGAAATGGAAAGCTTACCGGCGTTCTTTTTCTTGTAGCAACGCTGCATCAGGCGGTCAATGAACAGGTATCGCTCATTGGTGATGATGCTTTCGGCATCATCGTCCAGTTCCGCCTCCACCGCCGCAATATCCGATTCCATATGCTTTCGGGTCGCTTCCGGCAGTTGCAATTTCTCCGTCACACGGGCATCGCGCTCAAACAGCTTTACCGCATACCAACGCTGTCTGTCCTCCGGCAGATGATGTACCGCGGCTTCCTCGATATGCGCCAGTGCGTGTTCCACCGTGCCCGAAAAGATATGCCCCGGTACGGTCGTGCCGCCCTTTGCGGCTTCAATGGCGATTTCTGCCGCCTCCATAATATGCTCGCCCTTCAGTGCGGAGATCTCAATGATCTTGCAGCCGATGCTTTTGGAAAGCTTTTCAATGTCGATCTCATCGCCGTTTCTGCGCACCACATCCATCATATTGATGGCAATGACCACGGGAATCCCCAACTCCATGAGTTGCGTGGTAAGATACAGATTGCGCTCCAGATTGGTGCCGTCCACGATGTTCAAAATCGCATCGGGCCGCTCCTCCACCAAATAACTGCGGGCAACAATCTCCTCGGGCGTATAGGGCGAAAGCGAGTAGATACCCGGCAGGTCGGTCACAATCACGCCCTCCTGCTTTTTGAGTTTGCCCTCTTTTTTCTCCACGGTAACACCCGGCCAGTTGCCCACATACTGGTTCGAACCCGTCAGCGCATTAAACAGTGTCGTTTTTCCGCAATTGGGATTGCCCGCCAGTGCAATTCGTATGTCCATCATTTGTCCTGCTCCTTTCGCCTTTGAATTACTCTATGCTAACTGCCTGCCAAAAAGCAAAGGGGGAGCATTCACTCCACCTCTACCATTTCTGCATCTGCCTTGCGCAGAGAAAGCTCATAGCCTCGTACCTGCACTTCGATGGGGTCACCCAGCGGCGCAGCCTTACGTATGTAAATCTCAGTATGACGGGTAATGCCCATATCCATGATACGGCGGCGCAGTGCGCCTTCCCCGTGCAGCTTTACCACGCGCACTGTTGATCCGATTTTTGCATCTTTGAGTGTTTTCACGCTGTTGTCTCCTTTCAGTGAGTTGCCAAGTTAGCCTTGTCGAACTATATGATACAACCTTTCAGGGGATTTGTCAAGGGGAAACGGGTCAAAACGGGATATTTTGGAAGTTTGCACAAGCAGTTAGCTTGCGCTAACGCATGATTTTGGTCAGAATTCAGGCAATGCCCTAGGTGCTTTGCAATCACGCGATATGTACTTTACCATACTTCAACAAAATGCGCAAGGAGTCATACCCCTTGCGCAAGAATATAAGGATAGCGTCTCCATAAATACCGTATCTCAGCACAAAACCTCGGTCAACATATCGGCATCCAACTCGAAAGCAGGGGCAAAGGCATCCGAAGCGGCATAGTTGAGCAATGCCTGCGCCAGTAGCTGCATCGCAGGATCATCGGGACATTCTTCTGTGCGCACCGCAGATACCAATAAATTTCCCCCAGCAACCTTTGCTTCAAAAATCAATCCCAGTCGGTGATTACGCTCAAAATTATCAATCATTTGCACAATGGGACGATATCCCACAGGTGCCCGATCGAGAATCACACAATTGGCATGGGTTACGGGCGCATACCACTGCGGCGTTGCATAAGTCTCGCTGTACAATGCCCTTGTGATCGGGTGTGCGCTGTCCATGCAAAGCCCCATTGTGCCCACCGGCACCTCCTTGTTCATAGATTCCGAAATGATGCGAAACATATGATAACACCAGAAATCCGTGCAATAAAAGCCCGGTATGCTATGCGAGAGCCTTTCGGGCAGCAGCACCACAGATCTCCCCTGTTGCAGCAACGGCATTGCTTCTGCCATACTGTGGGTGATGCATACACCCTCAGGCACTGTAACGGGCTTGGCAGGCGGCAAAACCACGATATCATAGCTGTTTGCAACGCCTATGCCGGGAATTTCCAGCTTCAGCACCACCTTGCCCGCAACATCCGGCTTGACGGCAAACTCCACGCTGCCGAGATCGCAATAGCCAACGGAAAACGCAGGGATCTCCGCAACGGCTTCACAAAGCGTTTCCCCGTCCCACTGCAAGGTCATTTGCAGTGTTTGTGCCTTTGGCATCGGGCGATAGCAGCGCAACGCCATCCCAATCTGCACTTGCTGACCGCTTTCCCACACAAACGAATTGAATTTTGCAAGGGGTACGATATCGCCGCAAAAACCGCGCCATTCCTCGGGAGAGATCAGCCCCTTGTTCTCCATCAGCGCATTCAGCATACCTACCAGCGCAGTACCCTGCCCGGGAAAATCCTGCAAATCCAGTAGTTGAAACCCTGCAATATGCGGCGAACGCATGGCGGCTTCAATCTCCATTTTGTAGCACGCCCGGGAAAGCGCACCGGAACAGCGGAAAAATTCCTCTGCCTGTGAAAGCATCCCTGCCTCTGCCAGACGCTCACGGAACACCTCGAAATTGCGTGGCTGCACCACGCCCGTGTACTTGTCAATCTCGGAAAAATCGGGGTAAACGCCGTACTGCCCCACCTCATGGGTGACCACAGGCACATCGGGGCAGAAGCCCTCTGTTTTGACGGCCCGCACCTTTTTGACCCCCGTACCATACTGGATCTCAATTTCGGTTTCCGTGCCGTCAGAAGCGGTATCTTCCGTCCCATAGGGCGCAAGATACGTTTCATAATCCCATGCGGTAGAGGGTGCTGCGGTCTGTATCAATCCGATCGGCGCGTCGCAAGTCGCATAGGAACCGCGGATCAACTTGCCATAACCCAACCGCACGCCCGTCCAGAAATCCTCATTTTCCACCTTCAGGGGCATATGCTGAAAATTATTGCTGCCCTGCGTATACAACGGACGATCGTCATGCTTTTTGAGAATGGCGATGATCTCCGCCAACCGTTCCGGGCTGCCCCAAAGCTCGTTGCCCAGCGAGAACATACAAAACGACGGATGATTGCCGTAGGCATCGACGATGCGCAGACCCTCATGGATGAGATACGCCTGCTCCTCTCTCTGAAAATTTTCGTCATCGGGGGCGTGTACCGTGCCCCAAAAGGGCAGCTCCGGCTCCAAATAAATGCCCATGCGGTCAGCAGCGACAAAGCAAGCCTCAGGGGGGCAGCAGGTGTGGAATCTGTAATGGTTGATACCCCATTCCTTGGCAATGGAAAAAACACGCATCCATTGATCCACATCGGTGGGGGCAGCGCCAGTCAGCGGAAACACCAGGCCGTCATGTTTGCCGCGCAGCATCACCGCATTGCCGTTGATCTCAAAATGATCGCCGCAGGCTGTAAAATTCCGCATACCAAAGCAAAGGGTCTCACAATCCCCCGATTCAGGCAAAGTCAGTATCATACGGATGCACACAGGGCAGTACTCGCTCCACAGCGGCGCATCGGGGATTTGCAGCAACAACGAAAAATTCCCCTTCCGATCGGCACAAATAGTATGCCGCGAGAGTATGGGAAGCGGCACAGTATGCCCTGATGGATCGTAAGCTTCTGCCTGTATGACACACGCCGTCTGCAATCCACCGCAGAGCGTACCCGTCACCCGCACTGATTTGGTTGCAGCGTCAGGGTAAGCACGCAAAGCGGTCAGGCGCAGATCGGCATAGGCAGTCAGTGTAATATCCCCCGTAATCCCGATCCAGTTGGTCTGCGTATCGGGAGAAGTCATGTGTCCACCCTTTGTGGGGTAGTCGGTATTCTTTACGCAGATGACCAGTTCGGTCTGCCTTGTGGCAAATGCTGTGATATCATAGGTATGGGGCGTACAGAGGCTGTCGCAGCTTCCTGCATACTGCCCATTGACCCAAAGCTTTGTCATACGGGTGCGTTCCAATTGCAATATCAGCCGTTTGCCCAGCATCGCATCGGGAACAGTCACGGTCTTTTTCAGCCATATCTGTCCCTCAAAGGGGTACACCTCGGTGAAAAAGTCGGTCTCCCGCGCAGAATTAGGCGTACCAATGTGTTGCTGTGCGGTAGTACCCGGCAGCAGCATGGTTTCGGGATAATCCGCGGGGGGGGCGGTATGCTTGCAGGGGATCGGGTCACATAGCAGTGCAAAACGCTCTGCCAGATGTAATGTCTGTAACATAGATTCTCCTTTCGGCATGGCGAATGCCACCCCTGTTTTCTTTCCATCTCATGATTATGCTTTTTCTTCCTTCCCCAAGAAGCGCAACAGATCGGGTAACAGCTCCAGTGCCTGTTTTCTGCCGATATCGTAGGTTTGCTGCAGCAGTTCCGGATCACGGCATATGCGTTTGATGGGCAACGGCTCCTTGGGTGCAAATACGAAGGTATCCCCTGCCTGTTCGGAATCCAGCACAAATTGTGTGGTGCGGTTATACACCAGATGACGGTTTGCCATCACCTTGACGGCATTGGGATACTTACGCAGCATCACCCGCAACAGGGGCAACGATTTGTTTTCCGCTTTGCGGTATCCACGGGGCTGCGTCAGAATCACCACATTGCGGCTATAGCCCAGTGATTGAAAATACGCCAGCGGAATGGGGTCACTCATGCCGCCATCCAGTAGATGCTTGTCCCCAATCTGCACGATATTGGACACCAACGGCATCGAGGCAGAGGCACGGAACCACTCCATATCGGTATCGTCGGCGCGGTCTGCGCGATGATACACCGGCTTGCCGCTTTCCACATCGGTTGCCACCACATAAAACGGCATGGGGTTGGCAGTATAGGTGGGCACATCGAACAAATCCAGTTCTGTGGGCAGCTTGTGGTAGCAGAACTCCCCGCCGTATAAATCACCTGTACGAATCAGCGAATATACGCTGCAATAGTGCTTGTTTTTGCAATATTTGAGATTGTAGCGAATGCTTCTGCCGATTTGCCGGGATTTATAATTGCAGCCAAAGGCAGCACCTGCCGATACGCCAATGGCACCATCCAATACCACATGATGCTCCATCAGCACATCCAGAATCCCAGCGGTGTACATTCCGCGCATGGCGCCGCCCTCTAACACAAGCCCTGTTTTCTGTTGCATGATTCCCATTCCTTTCACAAACAAGCATGATCGGCTTTATTATACCATAGTTTTTCCAATCTGTAAAGCGGCGCGGCACTGGCTTTTTCGCTGTTGCGCCCATCTATCCATAGCAAAACAGAGCAGGAACCATGTTTGCCTGCTCTGTCTATTTTGTATGATCGGATTATACGGTAACGGGCACTTTCTTCGGCACCTCGCCCAGAACCTTTTCCAGCTCAGGGCCTGTAAGATAATCACGCTCCAGCAACGCATTGACAAGCTGCTCGTAGCGGGTCTTCTCCTGCACAATGATCTCCTTGGCGCGCTGCAACTCATCTGCAAGCAGCGCATTGATCCGCTGGCGCACAAGCAAGCTCTGCTCGCCACTGAGTTCACCGCCGGCCATGACTGCCAGACCAAAATCGTTATCCATACCATAACGGCAGAGCATTCTGCGCGCACAGTTGGTGGCGTTCTGCAAATCGCCGGAAGCGCCGCTGGAATTGCCATCTTCGCCGTAGTATACCAGTTCTGCAGCTCTGCCGCCCAGAGAGGTACGGATCCTGCCACGCATCTCCTCTGCAGTGTAGATGCCCTTGTCCTCGGTATCGCCATGCTGCATATAGCCGCCGTGATCGGCTCTTGCCACAATGGTAAGATAGGAAGGCATCTCGCCGCTGTGCCAGCACAACAGAGCATGACCTGCCTCATGGCGCGCCACACGCAAACGGGTATCGGCATTCCACTTTTTCTCCTTACCGTTCTGGAAGGATTCAAATGCCTCCACAAAGATCGCATCGTTGACGATGTCGCTGCCTGCACGCACTGCATTGCGATAGGAAAGCTCAATGATGTTCTCCAACTCCGCAAGGCTCATACCGGTAGAGCGCACCGCCAGGTTATCAATCATGCCGTCTGAAAGCCGCAGAGGGTTATTCGCCTGATTCATTCGCTGCAAGAAGCGGATACGTTCAAGCTTCCCGGGGAGTTCTACATAGATTTTACGGTCAAAGCGTCTTGCCAGTGCCCCGTCAATGGTACGGCCGTTTTCGCCCTCCATGGCGGCATTGGTGGCTGCCAGTACAAACACGGGCTTGCCGGTATTTTCGCGGAAGCCGTCCATTTCCGTCAGCAGTGCATTGAGGATCTCGGCACGGCCGGCTAGCTCTCTGCCTGCATCGCGGTCAGTGGCAAAGGAATCAATCTCATCGATGAACACAATGGTCGGGGCATATTTTCTTGCCTTGGCAAACAGGCTTTTCATAGCCTCGGGGCCTTCGCCCACATACCGCTTTAAGAACTGTGAGCCGTCCGCGCTGATAAAAGTCACGTCGGATTCGCCTGCCATCGCCTTCGCAAGCAGCGTTTTACCCGTTCCGGGAGGGCCGTACAGCAGCACGCCTCTCGGCTGACGCAGGCCCATGCGGCTCAGCTTGACAGGGTTCTTGAGATAATCCACAAAGTATTGCAGTTCTGCCTTGGCATCCTCGGCACCAATCACATCATCAAAACGCTGCGTGGGACGGGAAACATCGCTGAGAATCTGTTTGACATCCTCGGCATCCACCGCACGGCGCACGGCAAAATCAAACAGGGAGATATGGGCTTCTTTTCCGTCAGCAGACATACTCTGTGCAGTTTCGAAGGCAACAATCTGGCTTGCGGAGGCAAGCTTCATCACCTGCTGATTGCGATACATCGTGGTGACGATGTCAGCAATCTGCAGCACATTGCTGCCCTTTTCCACTGTCAGAATCTCGCGGACCCCGTTTTCTGTCAGGCTCACGCGCTCATCGTAGCGCAGCGGATAGTCACAATGCTCCAACACATACACCGGCAAATGGGGCATATACTGCCGGAGATGCCGGAACAGCACCCTTGCCGGGGAATCCACATCTTCAATATGCAGATACTCGCTTCTTGCATCGCCCTTGCTGTTCCAGTCAATCACCACAAACGCGATCTCCTGCTGTTCCAGCATGGCGATGGCTTCTTCGGCGGTAGTACAGGGCAGCAGTTTGCTCTGCGCACTGTCGGTGATAAAATACTCTGCGCGCTCCTGGGACAAAAACAGGATCTTTGCCGGCTCGGTAGGTGCAAACAGCGCAAGCACCTCCGGACTGCACCCGTCGGTCACCACATCCAATGTAATGCGCTCCACGGTATCCAGATCGTACTCCACATCCTCAGAGCAAAGCACCAGAAACAGTTCATATAGCTCACGCTGCAAAAAAGCCGCCGAACGGCTGGACATCGTACGGGCATCGGCGTTGCCGCCCTCTGCCAACAGCAATGCAGTCAGAACAGACTCTGCGGCGTGCAGTTCAATGCCGTATGCCTGGGCAATGATCTCCTTTTGCCGTTCAAACTCCTTTTTCACAATGGAAAGCAGATGGTTGGTTTCCATGTGATTGAACATGACCACATTGCCCGTGGCAAAGCGCGAACAAATGGCAGGTGGAAAATACGGCGAGCCCGTACGGGGATTCACATCATGGAGCAGTGCATTCAGCACCGTTCTGCGGCTGATGCCGGAGAGATTTGCCGTTTCGGAAGCTTCATAGAGCTGCCTGCCGGCATTGGTGGTGAAAATCAGAATGGTATCCTTAAAAGAGATCTCCTCATCCGTATTGCTGTCTCGCAGGATACCTGCATCCAACATTTGCAAAAACAGGTGAATGATGCTGATATTTGCCTTTTCCACCTCATCAAACAGGATCACGCACTGGGGATTCTCCTTGACGAAGGAGGTCACATTGCCCGATTTTGCACCCTTGTATACATTATCTGAGCCGATAAACTCCGCAGCAGCACTGCTGTCGGCATATTCGCTCATATCCATGCGCAGAAAAGGCAGCCCCAGAATCGCGGCACCCTGCTCTGCCAGATATGTTTTACCCACGCCGGGAGGGCCTGCAAACAAAAAAGTCGCCTTGGGTTTGCGGCGGCTGGCATCTGCCCTGCCCAATAACTCGGCGCGGAAATAGCCTTCCGCAAACAGATTCACGGCATGATCCTGCCCGAATACATTGCGCAGCAGCGTGTCACGCATGGTATTGGTGCGCTCTACCAGTGTTTTCAGTTCACCGCGCATCGTTGTGGGGTCAATGGGCGGATTCTCCTCTGTCGGCTTTGCTTTGCTTCTGCCCAGAATCGCATCCAGCTGTGCCTGACTGGTAGAAGCCTTTGGCTTGGGCGATGCGGCTGCCTGCCGCTGCATTACCTCTGCAAGGGTAGGCAGCTTGGTTTTGGCAAGCACCGCAGCGGTCTGCTTGACGCGATCCTGCTGGCGGTCGGAAGGGGTATCAGCAGGGGGGGTCTGTAGCATCTCCTGCACTTTGTCCGCCATCCATGCATTCAGACTATCCACATCGGCAGCAACGGTATCCTTACCCGCCTCCCAAAATGCTTTCAGCATCAGGACGCCGCCCTTCTCGGCATAATATTGCGCAACGGCATCGGAAATTTTCAGTTGTTCGCCATAGTATGTGATAAACCGCAGCACGACCTTTTCAAAGATTTCGGGCTTGGTGGTATTGTTTTTGTCAGCGATCTCCGTAAGAATCGCCTGATATTCCTCGGCAGTGATCGCTTGCAGCGCATTGGGCATAGCATTTTTCTCCTTATTTTTGTTATTCGAGGGAAAAAGCAGCCTGTCGCAAAACAACAGACTGCTTCCGATTCCTTACTGTGCTGTCATTACTCAGCAAATGCACTCAATTCGATCATACCCTTGCACAGCATCATAATCTTGTCGTTGTACTCATCCACTGTGGCAACGGAAACACCGATCATGTAGTCGTACACCTCAGTGCTCAGGTTACAACCCATAAATGCACTGGTCAGACGAAATACGGTACGGCCGGTGCTCAGATCAAAATCAAAGCTGCCGTTTGCCAATCTGTCGTTGATCATCGTGGTGGCCATTGCCACATCTACACGCTTATCCTCGGGAATGTCAAAGGGCAGGGGTGAAAGCACCTGTGCCAGTTGGCGCTCAGGCATTATGCGGATAATGAGGCGCATGGGGATATCATCGCCACTGACACCGCAGGTGATCGTCAGATCCTCGTCATGTTTTTCATAATGCCACTCGCGCTCATCCAGAGCGCGGCACAGAGTATCATATTCCTGTCTTGCCTTTGCAATTTCAGCCTGTGTTGCTTCTGCCATAATGAATCTCTCCTCACATATTGTTGTTCGCGCCGTTGGCGTCTATAAAGTATTGTAGCACATTCTGCATCACCTGTCAAGCATTTTTATGCTATCTCTGAAATCTGCAATCATGTGATGGAGGCGGTGCCTATCTTGTTGATGCGAAACTGAAAAAATGCACAACAATCGCCATGAAAATGGCAAAAACAGAAAATCAGCCGCAATTTTTGATAAAATCGTCATTAGGTCTTGCATTTTTCCAGTGGTTATGGTATCATATATTGTGTATGTTTATGCTGTTATGCGGCAATCTACGCCCAATCGCACAGGAAACGGAGGCATTCCCTTTTGGAACAGACAAGCCTGATTTCGGTCATTGTACCGTGCTATAACGAAGAAGAAGTATTGCCACTCTTTTACGCGGAGATCACGAAAATCTCAGCGGAGATGGTACAAAAACATCCGCAACTGCGCTTTGAGTATCTGTTTATTGATGACGGCTCCAAAGACCATACCCTGCGTGATTTGCGTGCGTTGGCACAAAAAGATCAACGCGTTCGGTATATTTCCTTTTCGCGCAACTTTGGCAAAGAGGCGGGCATTTATGCAGGCCTTCAAAACGCCAAGGGCGATTACTGCGTGGTGATGGATGCCGATTTGCAGCATCCGCCGGCGTTTTTACCAACGATGTATGAGGCGGTTGCAAGCGGCGAATATGACTGTGCTACCACCCGCCGCGTCAGCCGAAAGGGTGAATCCAAAATCCGCTCGTGGTTTGCAAGAATGTTCTACCGCATCATGAACAAAATCTCCCAGACCGAGATCGTAGACGGTGCCCAGGATTTTCGCTTTATGACCCGTCAGATGGTGGATGCCGTCCTTTCTATGAGCGAGTATAACCGTTTCTCCAAGGGTATTTTCTCGTGGGTAGGCTTCCGCGTCAAGTATCTGGAATATGAAAATGTCGAGCGCGCCGCCGGCACCACTGCATGGAGTTTCTGGGGATTGTTCCGCTACTCCATCGAGGGCATCATTGGTTTTTCCACAGCACCCCTTGCCATTTCCGTATTCCTGGGGCTGTTGAGTTGTGTCATCGCGGTCATTATCATCATCGCCACCATCATCAAAACACTGGCCTTCGGCGAGGAGGTCACGGGCTTCCCGACACTGCTCTGCTCGATCTTCTTCATGGGCGGTTTGCAGCTGTTCTGCACAGGCATTCTGGGAACGTATCTTTCCAAAACCTATCTTGAGGTGAAGAATCGTCCCATTTATCTCGTGCGCGAAACCGAGGAGAATTGCCATAAGCCCACCGAAACATCTAAGGATGCAATTGCGGAGCAATAACGCTCCGGCATCGCAATACTACGCTGTTTTTTCTTGATAACCAGCGTAAAAAAACAAGGAGGCGTTTTCGCTATGTCAAACCCCAAGTTCTCAGTCGCAGTCATTACGCAAGTCGGATTGGTGGCTGCCGTGTACGCCGCGCTTACCGTGCTGTTGGCACCCTTTTCCTATGGTGCCGTGCAGGTGCGCATCGCAGAGGCACTGATGCTGCTTTGCTGCTGCCGCAAGCGATGGTGTATCGCACTTTCCATCGGCTGCCTGATTGCCAATCTGTTCAGCGGTATGCCCACAGATATTCTGTTCGGCACGCTGGCGACGGTGATTGCCGCCGTACTGATGTACCGCATCCGAAAGCCCGTGATCGCCGCGTTCGTACCGGCAGTTGTCAACGGTCTGATCGTCGGTGCGCAGCTGTGCCTGCTGTATGAAATGCCCTTTGCATTGGCATTTCTGGGCGTTGCAGCCGGTGAAGTGATCGCCGTGGTGCTGATCGGTTTGCCGCTGTACTATGGTGTGATGCGTTCTGCCGCCGTGCGCAGACTGATTGACCCGGAGGAGCGCAAAGCACAATGATCTACCGTTTGAGAAAGGATGTGTCGCCGCTGTGAATCGCCAGATGAAACTGCTGATTTTGGGGCTGCTCACCGCCATTCTCATTTTGACTTCTGCCATCGTATCCCTTGCCATGCAAGGGAAGAAGAACAATGCGTCCATCCCCGAAACGGGCGGCAGCAACGGCGCAGTATCGCTGTACATCGAAAACGGCTTGTGGGGCATACGCACCAACAGCGGCAGACAGATCACCGAACCGAAATGGTCGAATCTGCGTGTGATGAACGATACCATGCTCATTGCCAAATCCGGCGCAGGCGATACCCGCCGATACGGCATCATTGACAATAAGGGCGATACGCTGGTGCCCCCTGTGTACTCCGATTTCAATCCGCTGGGGGATTTGGAGCTTTGGGCGGCAACGCTTGCCGGCACCGATCCGCCGCAGTATCATCTCTACAATACCGCCGGGCAGCTCTGCTCCATGGGCCCATGGGATAGCTGCTCCGCCGACGGCACAACCATTTCTCTGGCACAGGGCAACAGCCGTATCACTGCCGAATATGCACCGGATGGGCTACGGCTGTGTTCCCATTATTCCGAGCATTCGGTGGGGCTGCGAAAGCTCACAGTCAATTTGAACCGCTCTGCACTGGAAAAGCTGTATACCCCTCAAACCGCAACGGCTTTGGGCAATGCGGCGGCAAACTATCTCAGCTATCTGTTTGTCACCTCCGATACCCCCTTGGACAATGCGGTCATCGGCAGTGAGAATCCGTCCTCTCTATTGGTCAGTTCACGCTATAACGGCTACCGTCTGCAAAGCGCAGTTATCAAACACATCGTTTTGCTGCAAAACGAGGGTCTGCCTGCTTATCGCCTACAAATTCAGGTGCGCTACTCCCCCATTACCGCAGGGAACGATGCGTCAAGAGCCGTTTCCACAGCCATGCTGCTGACCGTTGTGCAAAATGCGAACGGTGATTTCGTATACACCGCCTTTTCCGATATGCAAGCCGATCTGTCCGCCGCCGCGCACACCCAACACCTTGCGGCGGCAGCGGCTTTGACATCATCCTCTCAATCCCCAAAGAAAGGATTTTTTGCCCCATGAAAAAAGTTGCAGTCATCATGGGCAGTGACAGCGATTTTCCCGTTGTCAAATCTGCCATCACCGAACTGAAACAGTTCGGTGTACCCGTAGAGGCGCGTGTGATGAGCGCCCACCGTACTCCCGCAATTGCCGCAGAATTTGCGTCTGCCGCTGCCGATAACGGCTTTGGTGTGATTATCTGCGCGGCAGGTATGGCAGCACATCTTGCAGGTGTGATTGCAGGGCATACCACTCTGCCTGTCATTGGCATCCCCATGAAATCCGCAGCACTGGAAGGCATGGACGCACTGCTGGCAACCGTTATGATGCCCCCCGGTGTCCCCGTAGCCACTGTCGGCATCAATGGTGCGACCAATGCCGCGTTGCTCGCAGTACAGATCCTTGCAGTCAGTGATGCAGATCTTGCCGCGAAGCTTAAGACAAAAAAACAGTCCATGATCGACGGCGTGATGAAAAAAGACGCCGCATTGCAGGAGCAGATTGCCGCACTGTAAGCAGATCTGCGGCATATCACTCCTACTTCCTTTTGTTTTCGTAACCCATTAGCATATAAATTTGTGGAGGTTTCTTAGTATGGAAAACATCGTCAAGGCAGAACAGCTCTATGAAGGCAAGGCAAAGCGTGTATTCGCTACCAACGACCCCGATCTGGTCATCGTGGACTACAAGGATGACGCCACCGCGTTCAACGGCGAGAAGAAGGGTACGATTGCCGGCAAGGGTGTCATCAACAACCGCATGACCAACTATATGTTCAAGCTGCTTGAACAGGCAGGCATCCCCACCCACCTGGTAGAGGAGATCAGCGACCGCGAGACCATCGTCAAGAAGGTTTCCATTGTTCCGCTGGAGGTGATCGTGCGCAATGTGGCAGCAGGCAGCTTCTCCAAGAAGCTGGGTATTCCTGAGGGTACGCCCTTAAAGCAGCCCACGCTGGAATTCAGCTACAAAAACGATGATCTGGGCGATCCCTTCATCAACGATTATTACGCACTGGGCCTGGGCCTTGCCACCAAAGAGGAGATCGACACAATCACCAAGTATGCGTTTGCCGTGAACGCTTTTATGGTCGATTTCTTCAAGAAGATGAACATTGACCTCATCGACTTCAAGATCGAGTTCGGTCGCTTCCACGATCAGATCATTCTGGCAGATGAGATTTCTCCCGATACCTGCCGTTTCTGGGATTCTACCACCCACGAGAAGCTCGACAAAGACCGTTTCCGCAGAGACATGGGCGGTGTGGAAGAAGCATACCAGGAGATTATGAAGCGTCTGATGGGAGAGGCGTAATATGGGCGGTCTGTTTGGTGTTGCCTCTCGCAAAAACTGTGTAGAGGATCTGTTCTTTGGTACGGATTATCACACCCATCTGGGCGCAAGGCGCGGCGGTCTTTCCCTTTATCACCCGAAAAAAGGCTTCCTGCGGGCCATTCATAACATCGAAAATGCACCCTTCCGTACCAAGTTTGAAAACGATTTCAACGACTACTACAAGGATTTCATCGACGAATCCTCCTGCATGGGCATTGGTTGTATCAGCGATACCGAGCCGCAGCCGCTGATGATCCGCTCCCACCTTGGCAGCTATGCGCTGACCATTGTCGGCAGGATCAATAATGTCGATGCACTGGTGGACGAGGTGTTCCAAAACGGCGCAAGCCATTTTACCGAATCCAGCGGCAGCATCATCAATAACACGGAACTGGTCGCAGCACTCATCAATCAGTGCGATACCATCCCCGAGGGCATCCGCTATGCCCAGTCGAAGATCGACGGCTCACTGACCTTGCTGCTGATGACCGCCGAGGGCATCTATGCTGCCCGTGATCTCATGGGCAGAACCCCCATCATTCTCGGTAAGCGCGAGGCAAACGAGTTTGCACATACGCCTGCGGCATACTGTGCCTGCTTTGAATCGTTCTCGTACCTGAATTTGGGCTACCACTATGTGCGCGACCTCGGCCCCGGCGAAATCGTATTTATGACCCCCGACTCCTGTGAAACGGTCATGGAGCCGAACAAGAAAATGAAGATCTGCGCCTTTTTGTGGATCTATTACGGCTATACCACTTCCTGCTATGAGGGCGTCAATGTGGAGATCATGCGCAACCGCTGCGGTGCGCTGCTTGCAAAACGCGATCAGGGCATTGATGTGGACTATGTGGCAGGTATCCCCGATTCGGGCAACGGTCACGCCATCGGCTATGCCAACGAAAGCGGCATCCGCTTTGCAAGACCCTTCATCAAGTATACCCCCACTTGGCCCCGGAGCTTCATGCCTGCGCACCAGTCTCTGCGCAACCTCATCGCCAAGATGAAGCTGATTCCTGTAGAGGATCTCATTCGCGACAAAAAGCTGCTGTTCCTCGATGATTCCATCGTGCGCGGCACCCAGATGCGCGAAACCGTGGACTTTCTCTACAATCACGGCGCAAAAGAAGTCCATGTGCGTTCGGCAAGCCCACCCAGTATGTTCGGCTGCAAGTACCTGAACTTCTCCCGCTCCAAATCGGAAATGGATCTGATCGCAAGACAGGTCATCCGCGATTTTGACGGCGATGACCGCTATTTGCAGGAGTACTGCACCGATGGCACCGAGCGTTATCAGGCTATGGTGGATGAGATCGCAAAACGCCTCAATTTCACCTCGCTCAAGTATCATCTCCTGGCAGATGTGCAAAAAGCAGTGGGCATCGACCCCGATATGCTCTGCACCTACTGCTGGACGGGCAGAGAAGATTGATCCTTCTCCCCTATCATTCATACGAAAGGATGTTACGGAATGGAACACGGAAAAAACAGCTATTCCGAAAGCTACAAGAAGGCAGGCGTTGATGTCACCGCCGGCTACCGCGCAGTGGAGTTGATGAAGCAGCACGTTGCCCGCACCGCTACCAAAGGCGTGCTGGAAGGCATCGGCGGCTTTGGCGGTTTGTTTGCACTGGATGTCAAGGGTATGGAGGAGCCTGTTCTGGTCTCCGGCACCGATGGCGTCGGCACCAAGCTGAAGCTGGCATTCCTCATGAATCGCCACAACACCGTCGGTATCGACTGTGTTGCCATGTGCGTCAATGATATCATCTGCTGCGGCGCAAAGCCCCAGTGCTTCCTCGATTACATCGCCTGCGGTAAAAATGTCCCCGAACGCATTGCGGATATCGTTTCCGGTATCGCAGAGGGCTGTGTGCAGTCTGATGCTGCACTGGTCGGCGGCGAAACCGCCGAAATGCCCGGCTTCTACCCCGAAGATGAGTACGATCTGGCAGGATTTGCCGTGGGTATTGTGGATAAGAAGAAGATCCTCAAACCCGATTCTCAAAAGGCAGGGGATGTTTTGGTCGCCATCGCCTCCAGCGGCGTGCATTCCAACGGCTTCTCCCTGGTCAGAAAGGTCTTTGATATCAACGAAAAGACCCTCGCCCACCAGTTTGCCGACCTGGGCGGTACACTGGGCGATACCCTGCTCACCCCCACCCGTATCTATGTGAAGCCTGTGCTTTCTCTGCTGGAGCAGGTGCCGGTCAAGGCGATCTCTCACATCACAGGCGGCGGCTTCTATGAGAATATTCCGCGCAGCCTGCCCTCCGGCATCACTGCAAGAATCCCGCGCAGTGCCGTACAGGTATTGCCCATCTTCGATCTCATCGCACGCACCGGCAATATTCCGGAGCGCGATATGTTCAATACCTTTAACATGGGTGTCGGCATGATCGTGAGCGTTGCACCGGAGTACGCCGACCGTGCCGTTGCAGCACTGAAGGCAGCAGGCGAGAACGCCTATATTCTCGGTGAACTGGCTGAGGGCGACGAAGGCGTTATCATCGAATAAAACCGAAAGGAAGTGCGCCTTATGGCAGTAACGGATCTTCAGGAGCGGACCCCTTGGGTCGACCCACTGGAGGGCATTGACTTTTCCGCCAAGAATATTGTAGTGCTTGTTTCTGGCGGTGGCACCAATCTACAGGCACTGATCAACGCACAGGAGCGCGGCGAACTGGGCGGCGGCATCATTAAATGCGTCATCAGCTCGCGCCCCGATGCCTATGCGCTGAAGCGTGCTAAGGATCACGGTATTCCTACCCGTGTCATTCAGCGCAAATCCTTCCCCGATGTGGAAGCATACAGCAACGCACTCATCGAGGCACTCTATCAGGAGTATGCCGATCTGGTGGTGCAGGCCGGCTTTATGACCATTCTTGCCCCTTCGGTTTGCCGCGCTTACCAGAACAAAATCATCAATGTGCATCCTGCACTGATCCCCAGCTTCTGCGGCAAGGGCTTCTACGGTCTGCACGTGCATGAAGCTGCGCTGGAAAAGGGCGTAAAGGTCACAGGTGCGACAGTGCATTTTGTCACTGAGGTATGTGACGGCGGCCCGATCATTCTGCAAAAGGCTGTGGATATCCTTCCGGACGATACCCCCGAAACCCTACAAAAACGCGTGATGGAGCAGGCAGAATGGAAAATTCTCCCCCAGGCGGTAAAGCTGTTCTGCGAGGGGAAAATCAAGGTAAAGAACGGCAAGGCGATCATCACCGAATAACGATTACAACCCGATATTGCATACAGGAGGTAACATATCATGGCAATGATTTCTCTGGCACAGGAGCTGCAGGGGAACAGCTACCCCGGCAGAGGTATTATCCTCGGCCGCTCCGCAAACGGCAAATATGCCGTCGCTGCCTATTTTATCATGGGCAGAAGCGAAAACTCCCGCAACCGTATTTTTGTTCCCGATGGCGCAGGTCTGCGTACAGAAGCCCATGACCCCAGCAAATGCACCGATCCCTCGCTGATTATCTACTCGCCTGTGCGTGTGCTTGGCAACAAGACCATCGTTACCAACGGCGACCAGACCGATACCATCTATGAAGGGCTTGACCACCAGTTTACCTTTGAGCAGAGTCTGCGCGCACGGGAGTTTGAACCCGATGCGCCCAACTACACCCCTCGCATTTCGGGCATTATCCGTCTGGAGAACAACAATTTCAACTATGCGCTCTCCATCCTTAAAAGTGCAGACGGAGACCCCTCTTCCTGTCAGCGTTTCACCTACTCCTACCAGAATCCCATTGCAGGTCAGGGGCATTTTATTCACACATATATGGGGGACGGCAATCCGCTGCCCAGTTATCAGGGTGAACCCAAGCTCGTCTCCATCCCCGATGATATTGAGGGGTTTACCTCTCTGTTGTGGACAAATCTCAATGCAGACAACAAGATCTCTCTGTTCGTGCGTTATATTGATACCGCCACCGGCAATGCGGTCAGCAAGATCGTGAACCGCTACGGCAAGCCTGCAAACCAATAAAAATCAACCGCCATACGGCGAGAAACGGAGCGTTATTATGGCAAATGAGCGTCTGTTGAAATACGGCTGCAACCCCAATCAGAAGCCTGCCCGTATCTTTATGAACGACGGCAGCGACCTGCCCATCACCGTGCTTTCCGGCAACCCCGGCTACATCAATCTGCTGGATGCCTTTAACGGCTGGCAGTTGGTGCGCGAACTGAAAGCCGCAACAGGGCTGTGTGCAGCAACTTCTTTCAAGCACGTATCTCCTGCCGGCGCAGCAATCGGTCTGCCCCTTTCCGATACGCTGAAAAAGATCTACTTTGTGGATGATCTGGGCGAGCTTTCTCCCCTTGCCTGCGCCTACGCAAGAGCAAGAGGTGCAGATAGAATGTCCAGCTTCGGCGACTGGATCTCCCTCTCCGACGAGTGCGATGCCTGCACAGCAAAACTCATCGCCCGTGAGGTTTCCGACGGCATTATTGCCCCCGGCTACACCGATGAGGCGCTGGAGATTCTCAAGACCAAGCGTAAGGGCAACTACAACATCGTGCAGATTGACCCCAACTATCAGCCTGCTGCCATCGAACACAAGGAAGTGTTCGGCATCACCTTTGAGCAGGGCAGAAACGATCTGGAAATCAACGCACAAACCATGCTGACCAACATGGTCACCGAGAACAAGGATATTCCAGAGGAGAAAAAGCGCGACCTGATCATCTCGCTGATTACTCTGAAATACACCCAGTCCAACTCCGTGTGCTATGTGAAGGATGGTCAAGCAATCGGTATTGGCGCAGGGCAGCAATCCCGTATCCACTGCACTCGTCTGGCAGGCACCAAGGCAGACAACTGGTGGCTGCGTCAGTCGCCGCAGGTGCTGAATTTGCCCTTCCGTGACGATGTGAAGCGTCCCGACCGTGACAATGCCATTGACCTGTATATCGGCGAAGATTACATGGATGTGCTGGCAGACGGCGAGTGGGAGCGTCTGTTCACCGTAAAACCCCCTGTATTCACCAAAGAGGAGAAGCAGGCATGGATTGCAAAGAACACCGGCGTATGCCTCGGTTCCGATGCGTTTTTCCCGTTCCCCGATAACATCGACCGTGCCCACAAGAGCGGTGTGGACTACATCGTAGAACCGGGTGGCTCTATCCGCGACGATATCGTCATCGAGCAGTGCAACAAGTACGGCATCGCTATGGCATTCTGCGGTCTGCGTCTGTTCCACCACTAATGAATTACCGTGTATGTACGGGTGATGCAAGGTGCATCGCCCGTACCATGCACCTTTAAAGGAGAATGCGCCATGAACCAACCCGGAATGCGACCGATTCCGCAAGCGGCACGCACCCTTGCCCTGCTTTCGGCAGTGGGATTTGCTTTGGCGGCTCTGGTGCAAATTGCCTGTATTCTGAATCCCGCCATCACAGCCGGTTTGTTCTTACCCACGGATACGTCGACGGAAGTGCCCTTCTTTGCCACTTGCGGCATGGTCGGTATCAGCTTGCTGACATTGCCGTTGTTAATCCTCGCCATACAATGCGTGGGCTGTAAGCAAATTTCTTCGTCCTCCGCAAAGCTGTATGCGGTTCTGTTCGGTTGCTTTTTGCCGCTTCCTTTGACAAGCGGACTGTGTGGCAGCGCAATCACCACATTAACGGCTCGCCTCGCAGGTGCCGAGACGCTGGCAACGCTTTCTGCCATGCAAAGTGTCATCGGGTTCACAGCCCCCATCAATACCATCTCCTATGTGCTGCTTGGATGCAGTGTGGCAATCATCGCCTATGCCGCCACGCAGCAGAATGATTTCCCCACAGCTTAACGGCTTCTGCCGTTTCTCTGCAATGGCATATGACTATGATATCATATGGCATTGCACAGGAACTGCGTTTCCGTAGTGCCAAACAGGATTGCATCTGAAATACGTATCATCTGAAAGGATATCACCTATGAAAGTTCTCGTTGTAGGCGGTGGCGGCAGAGAACACGCCATCATCATGAAGCTGGTTGAAAGCCCCCGTATCACCAAGCTGTACTGTGCCCCCGGCAACGGCGGCATTGCCAAATTTGCCGATTGCTACCCCATTGCCGCAACCGATCTGGACGGTATGCTGGCACTGGCAAAGGAACTGGCTGTGGATTGGGTATTTGTTGCACCCGATGATCCGTTGGTCATGGGCATGGCTGATATGCTCCGCGAAAACGGGTTTCGGGTATTCGGGCCTTCCAAGGCGGCTGCCATTATTGAGGGCAGCAAGGTGTTCTCTAAAAATCTGATGAAGCAATACCATATCCCCACCGCAGGCTACGAGGTCTTTACCGATGCCGGTTCTGCCATTGCATATCTGAAACAGCAGAACAGCTACCCCACAGTGATCAAGGCGGACGGTCTGGCGTTGGGCAAGGGCGTGATCATCGCGCAGAATGAGGACGAAGCCATCGAAGCGGTACGCTCCATCATGGAAGACAAGATTTTCGGGGAAAGCGGCTCCCGCTTGGTGGTGGAAGAATTCCTCACCGGCCCTGAGATCTCCGTGCTTGCCTTTACTGACGGCAAAACTGTCGTTCCCATGATCTCCTCTATGGATCACAAGCGCGCACTGGATGGCGATAACGGTAAGAACACCGGTGGTATGGGTACGGTTTCGCCCAACCCCTACTACACCGAAGCCATCGCCGAAGAATGTATGCAGAATATCTTCCTGCCCACCATTGCTGCCATGAACGCCGAGGGAAGAAGCTTCCGCGGCTGCCTGTATTTCGGCTTGATGGCTACACCCAATGGCGTGAAAGTCATTGAGTACAACTGCCGCTTCGGCGACCCCGAAACACAGGTGGTTCTGCCAATGTTGGAAAACGACCTGCTGGATATCATGGAAGCAGTGGAGAATCAAACACTGGCAGACCTGCCCATCCAGTGGAAAACAGGTGCCTGCGCCTGCGTCATTATGGCAAGCGGCGGCTATCCCGGCACTTATCAGAAGCACAAGGCGATTATGGGACTGGAAGCAAACGGTCAGCACAAAGCCGCTGCCGTATATCACGCAGGTACGCTGCTGCAGGATGATATATTCTACACCAACGGCGGCAGAGTGCTGGGCGTGACCGCCGAAGCAGATACCCTTGAAAATGCACTGGCAAAGGCATATGCCGCAGTGGATGATATCTCCTTTGAGGCAGCACACTGGCGCACCGATATCGGTCAGCGCGCACTGTCGGCCAAGGGATGAATCGCAAGCGTATTCCCCGTGAAAGGAGGTGCGCCCCATGGCAAAATACTATCCGCCCGATCATACGCCCACACCGCAGCAAAAATCTCCCAAGCGGAAAAAGAATAACCCCAAGATGACAGAGCCGAAACAGCAGCCCTACCGCAAACAGGAACCTGCAAAACAGGCAGAGCCGAAGCGCGATTACACCGTCATGGACTGTATGAAGCTTGGGCGCATTGCCAATATTCTCTTTGTGGTATTCATTGTCATCTGCCTGATTTATTACTACTCCTTGGCAAAAAACGGCAATTTTGTCATTCCCTTTGAAATCATTGCATATGGTATTGAGGCAACCGCCTTTGCGTTCTTTACGCTGTGCGTCGTGTGGCTTGACCGTCTGGTGCGGCAGCGTCTGCCAATGAAAATTCTCCTGATATGCTATATCGTGGTAGAAGTCATACTGATGCTGCTGGAATTTGATTTCCTGCCGTTTATCCCGTATAACGGTTTGTCACTGGCACTTACTACCTGCCATGCGATCTTTTCGGGGGGTGTGTCGCTTTCGCTGCTGATGCTTGCCCCCGAAAGCAAAAAACTGCAAACCGTTGTCATCATCAACAGCTCTTTGATCCTTGCCGGAATGTTTCTGGGTCTGGCAGGGTACCGCGTGTACGCCAGTATTCTGCTGAACGCCTTCGCGTATATTTTCTTCTTTACCGCCATGATTCATCTGGTGCGCAATGAGGAAGTAGACATCGACTGCTACGGCGACAAAGCAAAATCCACGGATTTTTCCTCTACCATGTTTGCCGATTCCCCCATACTGCAGGAATCGGTTCATGAGACCACTGCCCAGAAACTGCGTAAAAAGGCATCCGCGGCAGCTAAGAAACTCACACCGCTAAGCAACCCTGTGGAAAAACTCACCGATGATGCAGATTTCGAGTACGAATTTGGCGTGGACGATGATGAAGAAGATTCCACAGATGACGACAGCGAGGAGCAGGCTCCATGAATCCGCGCCTGCCGTATCTGCAAGAAAAAACCGCCTGTCTGACCACAGAACCGGGCGTATATATCATGAAAAACAAGCAGGAGAAGATCCTGTACATTGGCAAAGCGAAAAACCTGCGCAACCGCGTGACGAGTTATTTTCGCGACCACCCCGATCATACGGCAAAAACTGCCGCTATGGTTTCGCAGGTGCATGATTACGATTTCATTGTAACCGGCTCTGAGTACGAAGCACTGATACTGGAATGCTCTCTCATTAAGCAGCACAAGCCACCCTACAACATTCTGCTGAAGGACGATAAGGGCTACCACTATATCCGCATTTCTCCGCCGCCCTTTTCCCGTATTACAGCCGAGGTCAACACCTCCGCGCCGGGAGAATATCTGGGGCCGTATATGAGTGGTTTTGTGGCAAAACAAACTGCCGCAGAGGTCAACCGCCTGTTTCAGTTGCCCACTTGCGGAAAGCCGTTTCCCTCTGCATTTGGCAAACAGCGCCCCTGCCTGAATTTTCACATCGGTCAATGTATGGGCACGTGCCGCGGTAAAATATCGGCTGCCGCCTATGCCGAAACTGTCTGCGATGCGGTGCGCTTCATCAAAAACGGCGGTGATAAAACCATCACCCTGCTGGAAGAACGCATGACCGCCGCTGCGGAGCGTCTGGATTTTGAAGAAGCCGCGCGCCTGCGTGACCGTATCAGTGCCATTCGCCGCGCCGGAGAATCCCAGGATATTGTAGACGCCATTCCCGAGGATACCGACTGCATCGCCATGGCACAATCGCCGAAAACTTCTGTCATTTCTGTGATGATGTACCGTGGGGGCAGGCTCTGCGACCAGACTTCGTTTTATCTCACGGACAACGCACTGACTGACTGTCCGTTGGATGAATTCATCCCCCAGTATTACAGCGGCAAAAGCTGCAAAGATCTGCCGCGCACCATACTGCTTGAGCAATTGCCCGAAGAAGCTGAGCTGCTCACCGATATGCTACGCAAACAGGCAGGCCACGCCGTCACACTGACAGTGCCCCAGAAGGGCATCCGCCACCGCCTGCTGATGCGCGCAAAGCAAAATGCCAGCGAGAAGCTCTCGATTCAGTCGGGGCGCACGGGCAAAGAACTGCTGGAACTGGAAGAACTCGGTCGCATTATGGGACTTTCCCACCCACCGGTACGCATCGAGGCGTATGATATCTCAAACCTTTCCTCCGCTGCCATGGTGGCTGGTATGGTGGTATTTGAAAACGGCAGACCCTTAAAATCCGCCTACCGCCGCTTTACCATTAAGGAAATTCAAGTTCAAAATGACTACGCTGCCATGCAGGAGGTCATACGACGCCGCCTGATGGAATACAAAGCCGCCCACGCTGAGGGCAATACCCCTGATACGGAAAAAAACAGCTTTGTCGTTCTGCCGGATCTGATTTTGTTGGACGGCGGCAAGGGCCATGTTTCGGCGGTAGCACCCATTTTGCAGGAGTTGCAGATCCATGTGCCGCTGTTTGGTATGGTCAAAGACGATAAACACCGCACCAGAGCCATTGCCATTTACGGCGGCGAGCTTTCTCTGCGGGACAAGCCCGGAGCGTTTTCTCTGCTGACCCGCATTCAGGATGAGGTACACCGTTACGCCGTACAATACATGAAAGCCAAGCACAAGCAAAACAGTTATGCGCTTACGCTGACCGAAGTCAAAGGCATTGGCGAACAAAAGGCGCGCAAGCTGCTGCTGACCTATAAAACCCGTAGGCAGCTCAAAGCCGCCACCATAGAGGAGCTTGCAAAAACCGCTGCGGTTTCTCTTGCAACGGCAACTGCCCTGCACGCACGCATTGCACAGCTACCAGATGATTAAAAATTCGCAAATTGGTATGTAAATCACATCTTAGGAGGGAATACTATGGAACCGTTAAAACTCAAGCCGGCATTTCAGAATTATATCTGGGGCGGCACCCGTCTGCGCGATGAATTCAAGCGGCCCTGCGGTGATATGGAGCGCGTTGCCGAAAGCTGGGAACTTTCCTGCCATCCTGCGGGAGAATCCATTATCATGAACGGCCCCAACAAGGGTGCAACACTGACCTCGTATCTTGAGCATGACTGGAAAACGCTGGTGGGCAGAGGTGCTGCCAATTTTTCCAGCTTTCCCGTTCTGATCAAGCTGATTGATGCTTGCCAGGATCTCAGCGTGCAGGTTCACCCCGATGACCACTACGCCCGTGAAAACGAAAACGGTCAAAACGGCAAAACAGAATGCTGGTATATCGTTGACTGCGAAGAAGGGGCTGCCCTTGCCTACGGCTTCAGCCGCGAACTTTCCAAGGAGGAATTTCGCGCCCATATTCAAGACGGTACCCTGCTGGATTATGTGCGTTTGGTGCCCGTGCACAAGGGCGATGTGTTCTTTATTGAAGCAGGTACGCTTCACGCCATTGGTGCAGGGATTCTGATTGCAGAAATTCAGCAGAATTCCAATCTCACCTATCGCGTATATGATTACGACCGCGTTGGTGTAGACGGCAAACCTCGTGAGCTGCATATTGACAAGGCGGTAGATGTGACAAAGACATGGGCTGCACCTCCTCGCATGAAGCGGCCGCCGATGGAATTTGAAGGTTATACCTCTGCCGTGATCGCCGCCTGCCCGCACTTCACCACATGGGAGCTGCATATCAACGGCGATGCACAATTTCCCGCACTCAACGACGAATCCTACACCCATCTGCTGGTTACCGAGGGCGAAGCGGTACTTGTCTACGATGAGGGCGTTGTGATGTCCCTTGCCAAAGGCGAATCGGTATTTCTGCCTGCGAACTTCGGCGAATATGCCATCCGCAGCAAGGGTTGCACGATTCTCAGCACCCGTACCATGCCTCGATAAGGCATCAGCCAATCAAATCAAACAAAAAGGAGTGTTTCCACCATGAAGTATTATGTCGGTATCGACCTTGGCGGCACCAATATCGTAGCAGGTGTTGTCGATGAAAACTATCAGATTCTCAACAAGGCATCCATGAAAACCAACTGCCCCCGCCCTGCCGAGGC
>JAEDLR010000078.1 GCA_016295145.1 Oscillospiraceae bacterium | reverse complement strand
AATCGCATTGCGTGCCGGATATGTGCAGCATCTGCTGGATGAAACCCAGCGCGTGATGAAAGGAAAAAATCGCGATGCATTAACGAGTCTCATTCGCGAACAGGTAGACCTGATTAATCTGATCAATGCTTACCGGCTGAAAAGTGTGTTTCACTCTGACAGCGAAACCTTGCATTCCCTGATGCTCCCCATTCAAGGGCTTTTGCCAAAACGCGTCTGTACCGCACTATATGACGCACCCGATACGGAATCATTCCGACAGATCCTTTCGCGCACACGATACGGGCATATGTTGGAACCGGAAGGCACGCTCTCTCATCATCGGCAGATGGAACATTCTTTCCAGATTCTGCGCTGCCGTACTGCGAGAAATGCGCTGCGCTTTTCAGACCATGCACTGGTCAGTCTGTATGCGGTACACCATCTGCACAGGGTGGAGGTTGACAATCTGAAAACCATTATTGAGGGCATTCGCTACGATCAGCCTGCGGCTTATCTCGAATCGCTCATTATTATGAATATCTGAAGGGAGGTCATGGTTTGTCCATCGAAAAACTGAAGCTGATCACCGTTGGTGGTGCGCCGCAGGGTTTGGATGCTGCTTTGCAGGTTTGTCTGGAAAGCGGAATATTTCATCTGGAAAATGCAGGAGCCATTCTTGCAGGTGCAGGTGCAGAAGAAAACGCGCTGCCTGCGCAGGAAAACCCTTACGCACAACTGATGAAAGAATTCACAGCACTGAATCTGCAAGAGGCTGCCGATACTGACGCAGAGGGCGAAATGATCGCGATGTCACCCGAGGAAATTGACACGCACCTGAAACGGATTGCACAGTCCCTTGCCTCGGTCAAGGACGACTACATGGCTGCCTCACAAAAAGTGACCGGATATCAAGATGCGATGATGCATCTGAAACATCTGAAAGGCACCAACGATGATCTGGGCAAATTGCTGCAATGCCGCAATATCATTTGCAAATTCGGCAGAATGCCCGTTGAAAGCGTGGAAAAGCTGGATCTGTACAACAATCCGAATTTGATGTTCCGTGCATATGATACGGCGCATGAGTACGCGTGGGGGTTCTACTTTACAACACCGAAGCAGGCAGCCAATGCCGAGGGCATCATGAGAGCGCTCCTGTTTGAGGAGTTCCATATTCCAAGCTTTATTCACGGTACGCCTGAACAGGCAATGACCGATCTGCAAGCGGCACTGAACAAACAACAGGCACTTGCCGATTCTCTGAAAAAACAGCGCGCCACCATCTTACAGAATGAAAGCAAGCTGTTGGGGCAAATCTACCGCTTTTTACGATACCGCGAAGAAATTTACCGTCTGCGCGGGCAATGCCTGATTACCAAGGAAAAATTCATGCTGATGGGTTATATTCCGGCTGACCAACAGGCTGCATTCCAGAAACGCATGGACGCTTTACCCGATGTTGTCACCTCCTATGATGATCCACCGGATACTGCCGCCATCAAACCGCCTGTTAAGCTGAAAAACAATCGCTTCTCAGCGCCGTTCTCCATGTTTGTGGAGATGTACGGTCTGCCCGATTACCGCGGATTCAACCCAACGACCTTGTTGGCTGTCACATATACCATTCTCTTTGGTCTAATGTTCGGCGATCTGGGGCAGGGCCTTGTGATGGCAATCATCGGTATCATTCTGAGCAGGAAGAAAAAGAAGATCGCACTGGCACCCATCCTTACAAGAATCGGTTTTTCCAGCGCTTTCTTCGGTCTGTTCTATGGCTCGGTATTCGGTTATGAACACTGGCTAGACCCCGTTTTCGAATCCATGGGCATTTCATTTCTGCCGCTGCACGCCATGGAGCACACCGACTGGTTCATTTACGGTGCCATCGGCATCGGTGCTGTGATTATGCTGCTGTCTATCACAGTCAATATCATTATAAAGCTCAAACAAAAGAATTATTCCGAGGCGGTATTCGGCAACAACGGCGTGATGGGTTTCATCTTCTTTGCCGCGATACTCGGCGTACTGGTTTGTATGATGTTTACCGATATCAATTTGCTGACAGCACCCTATATCCTTTGCCTGCTGGTACTCCCCTTGCTGATGATGTTCTTCCGCGAACCGCTGGGCGCACTGATTGCACATAAGCCCATGCATCATACCTCCGTTGTGGACTTTATCGCATCGAATTTCTTCGAGTGCTTTGAGTTTTTACTGGGATATGCCACCAATATGCTTTCGTTTATTCGTGTGGGCGGATTTGTGTTCTCCCATGCGGGTCTCATGAGCGTGGTCATGGTGCTTGCTGAAATGACCGGACAAGGCGCATCTATCGTTGTTGTGATTCTGGGCAACGCCTTTGTCATGTGTCTGGAAGGTCTGATTGTGGGCATTCAGGTGTTGCGACTGGAGTTTTACGAAATCTTCTCACGCTGCTATGACGGCAAGGGTAAGCCCTTTACGCCGATCACAGTTGGCAGCCCCGAATCAGTTTCTGCCAAATCTTGAAAATGTTGTAACCGCCTACGCGGTGAAAGGAGTTCATTATGTCTATCTGGACGATTGCTGAATTGTTTCTGCTTCCCCTGTTGATTGTTATTCTGATTTCCATGCCCTTGTATGCTGCGGTGCATCGCCGCAAAAGCGGTAAGAAGTTCCGCTGGGCACTGATCATGAATCTTTGTGCATTTGCTGCTGTGATGCTCTGCGCATTTGTGCTGCCTGTGGACGGTCTGGTACATGCTGCCGAAGCCACGGAAGCCGTTGTAAGCAACTCCGCAGGTCTTGGATACCTTGCTGCTGCGCTGTCTGTGGGTGTCGGTTCCATCGGTTGCGGTATCGCGGTTGCCAATGCTGCTCCTGCTGCCATCGGCGCAGTTGCTGAAGAACCGGAATCCTTTGGTAAAGCACTGATCTTTGTAGCACTGGGCGAAGGTGTTGCGATCTACGGTCTGCTCATCGCGATTCTCATTCTGAACAAACTGTAATGCGCTGCTATCTGATCAGTGATAATGTTGACACGCTGATGGGAATGCGGCTTGCCGGTGTGGAGGGCGAAGTCGTACACACTGCGCAAGAGGTCGTGACGGCACTGCACAATGCCTACAAACGCAAGGACATTGCCACGGTTTTTATCACCGAAAAACTATCGCTGCTTTGTGAAGATGCTGTACGGCGTTACAAGGAAACGGTTCCCATGCCGCTGCTGGTAACCATTCCAGACCGCCACGGAAGCACCGATGTTACTGACTCGCTCTCACGCTATTTGCGTGAAACCATCGGCATTCACATCTGAAAGGAACCGTATCGCTATGAATGCAAATCAAAAATTGATGCAGTTTATTGCTTCGGTTGAACACAATATACAGGCAGAAGCGGACGCAATGTTAGCTACTGCAGAGGCAGAGGCAAGGGAGATTCTGCACAAGGCAAACCGAGAAAGCAAGGCACTTGCTGAGCGACAGCTTGCAACTGCAAAAAAGGCACTGACCCTGAAATATCAACGGCGGCTTGCACAAAATAGTTTTCAGTTTCATACGGCGATTCTGAGACAGCGCACCAGACATCTTTCACAGTTGTTTTCTGATCTGCAACAGCGTGTTGCCGATTTTTCGGCTTCGGCAGACTATTTGCCATGGCTGAAAAATCTACTGGTCGCTGTACAGCCCACTGCACAGACAACCATCCTGCTGCGCAAAAGCGATCTGCAATATGTATCCGAATTACAGAAAGTATGTCCTACTGACTGCCGTTTTGCTGCCGATGAGAGCATCACGCTGGGCGGCTGCATGGTACTTTCCGCTGACGGAAAACGCTGCATGAATCACACACTGGACGATGCACTTGCTGAGCAGATCCGCAATTTTCATCGTGAACAGCTTCAAAACGGAGGGAATAAGACATGATCTCCGCACCTATATACAGTATCAACGGTCCGGTTGTCAAGTTGCGCCAGACAGATGGTTTTTCCATGATGGAAATGGTCTATGTCGGGCACCGCAGACTCATCGGCGAGGTCATCGGTCTCACCGCCGAGGAAGTCACCATTCAAGTGTACGAGGGTACCAGCGGTCTGCGCACCGGCGAGCCTGTTGAGTCCTCGGGCGCACCCATGTGCGTCACGCTGGGGCCAGGCATTTTGGGCAATATTTTTGACGGCATAGAGCGCCCCCTGCAACAGCTGAGAAAGGAATCCGGCGCATTTATTGCAGACGGTTTATCGGTTCCGATATTGGATACCGAAAAGCGATACGATGTCACTGTAAAGCTGAAAGTCGGTGACAAGGTCAATCGCGGTGAAGTGTATGCTTCCTGTCAGGAAACATCGGTCATTCTGCATCTTTGTATGGTTCCGCTGCAGCTTTCTGGGGAGGTGATTTATGCTGCTCCAAGCGGCAAATACACGATCAACGACGAGATTCTGCGTATTCGCGACGCCAAGGGCGCAGAGCATTCGCTGACCCTTTGTCAGAAATGGCCGATCCGTAAACCACGCCCTGCCTTGCGGCGCATTGCGCCCTCGCGCCCGATGATTACCGGACAGAGAGTCATCGATACGCTGTTTCCCATTGCAAGAGGCGGTACGGCTGCCGTTCCCGGTGGATTTGGCACCGGGAAAACCATGACGCAGCATCAGATTGCAAAATGGTGCGATGCGGATATCATCATTTATATCGGTTGCGGTGAGCGTGGCAATGAGATGACGCAGGTGCTGGAAGAATTTACCGCCTTGAAAGACCCTCGCACAGGCCGCTCTTTGATGGAGCGCACGGTGCTGATCGCGAACACCTCTAATATGCCCGTTGCTGCCCGTGAAGCGTCCATTTACACGGGCATTACCCTTGCGGAATACTACCGCGACATGGGGTATCATATTGCGATTATGGCTGATTCTACCTCCCGTTGGGCAGAGGCTTTGCGTGAAATTTCAGGACGACTGGAGGAAATGCCTGCCGAGGAGGGTTTCCCGGCATATCTCCCCTCTCGCCTTGCGGAGTTTTACGAGCGCACCGGCTGCTACGAAACACTGGGCGGTGCCGAGGGCAGTGTGGCGGTCATTGGTGCAGTTTCACCCCAAGGCTCGGATTTCTCAGAGCCTGTTACACAGAACACAAAGCGTTTTGTACGCTGCTTCTGGGGATTGGATAAATCCCTTGCCTACGCAAGACACTACCCTGCCATCAACTGGACCATCAGCTACAGCGAGTATCTGGATGACCTTTCAGACTACTACAACAAAAATGTCAACCCACGCTTTACCAAAATGCGCGCAGAGATTGCAGGCATTCTGAAAGACGAAACGGAACTGATGGATATTGTGCGTCTGATCGGTGCCGATGTGCTGCCCGAGGAGCAGAAGCTGACTCTGGAAATTGCAAGGGTGATCCGTGTGGGATTTTTGCAGCAGAACGCGTACCACAAAGACGACACTTATGTGCCGCTGCAAAAGCAGTATCTGATGATGGATGCTATTCTTCACTTGCAGAATGCCGCAAAAAACGCAATGGCACAGGGTACATCGCTGCAGGCACTGAAAAACAGCGGTGTTTTTGAAAAGGTCATTGCTATGAAATATGACATACCAAACAATGCACCGACTATGTTCCAGACATTGAAGCAGTGGATCGATACAACACTGGCACAGCTACACAGAGAGGAGCAGTGATATGAGCAATTTACAATATATTGGATTGCACAGCATCAACGGCTCGCTGGTGGTGCTGGATGAGGTAGAGGGCATCCAATACGATGAACTTGCGCGTATTGTACTCGATGACGGCACCGAGCGCACAGGGCGCGTGGCAATGCTTGAGGGGGATCGCGCAGTATTACAGGTTTTTGAGGGCACAAACGGTCTTTCTTTGCATAATACGCGCACAAGATTCAGCGGAAAACCCATGGAGCTTCCCCTTTCCAAAGAGTTGCTCGGCAGAGTATTTAACGGTGCCGGAAGACCTGCTGACGGCCTGGGCGAGATTTTTCCGGAAACCTATGCGGACATCAACGGGCTGCCCCTGAACCCTGTGGCAAGACATTATCCGCGTAATTTCATTCAGACAGGTATTTCTGCCATTGACTGCCTGACCACGCTGATTCGCGGACAGAAACTGCCGATTTTTTCGGGCACGGGTCTTTCCCATAACAAGCTTGCCGTACAGATCGTGCAGCAGGCAAAAATTGCACAGGATGATAACACGCCTTTCGGCATTGTATTTGCCGCAATGGGTATTCAGAACGATGTCGCCGAGTTTTTCCGCCGTAGCTTTGCTGAAAGCGGTGTACTGGAAAATGTTGCCATGTTTATCAATCTTGCCAATGATCCCATTATTGAGCGTATTCTGACACCCCGTTGTGCGCTGACTGCCGCTGAGTATCTCGCTTACGAAAAGCATATGCATATTCTGGTGGTCATGACCGATATGACGTCCTATGCGGAGGCACTGCGCGAGTTTTCATCCTCTAAGGGCGAGATTCCCGGCAGAAAAGGCTACCCCGGCTATCTCTATTCCGACCTTGCCTCGCTGTATGAACGAGCTGGCATGATTGAGGGCGTGGAGGGCAGTGTCACACAGCTTCCCATTTTGACGATGCCCAACGATGATATCACACACCCGATTCCTGACCTGACAGGCTATATCACGGAGGGGCAGATCGTACTGGACCGCCCCTTGGAGCAAAGCGGTATCTATCCGCCCATTGCCATTCTGCCTTCCCTTTCCCGTCTGATGAAGGACGGCATTGGTGAGGGCTTTACCAGAGCTGATCACGCTGCGGTCTCCAATCAACTGTTCGCTTCCGA
>JAEDLR010000077.1 GCA_016295145.1 Oscillospiraceae bacterium | reverse complement strand
TGCTCACCGGGTTGCTCAAGCCCACGTCGGGCAGGGTATTGCTGGATGGCAAGGATATCTGGGAAAAAAAGGCAGACCGCCGTCAGGTGCGGTTTCAGGTGGGGCTTGTGTTCCAGTATCCCGAATATCAGCTGTTTGAAGAAACCGTTTACCGCGATATTGCTTTTGGCCCGAAGAACATGGGGCTTTCCGAGGCGGAGATTGATCGCCGTGTGCGGGAGACCGCCCATGCGGTGGGCTTGCGCGAGGAGCTTCTGGAAAAGGCTCCCTATGCGCTTTCCGGCGGGCAGAAACGCCGTGTTGCCATTGCAGGTGTCATGGCGATGGAACCGAAGGTGCTGATTCTTGACGAACCCACGGCAGGTCTTGACCCCATTGGCAGGGTAAAAATCCTCGATCAGCTTGCCCTTTACCACAAGCGCACAGGCTGTACTGTGCTGCTGGTATCACACAGTATGGAAGATGTGGCAAAGTATGCATCGAAGTTGCTGGTGCTGGAACACGGCACTGCGTCGTTCTATGATACCCCTGCAAATGTTTTTTCCAGAGCTGATGAACTGGATCAGATGGGGCTTGCTTTGCCGCAGATCACGCAGGTGTTTGCGGAGCTGCGACAGAAGGGCATTGTGTTCCCGGAGGAAGTCTATACCGTCAAATTTGCCGCTGCCATGCTGTTGGAGCGTCTGAAGGGCGGTGCTTCGCCGTGTTGAAGGATATTACACTGGGACAATACTTCCCCATGGACAGCGTGGTGCATCGCATGGATGCCCGTTTTAAGATCGTCATTACTTTGCTGTATCTCGTGATGCTGTTTCTGGGGCAGCGGATCTACTGTATTCTTGCCGGATTGCTGTTTACCGTGATCGCAACGCTCTGCTCGAAGATCCCCTTTCAGATGATTCTAAGGAGCCTGAAGCCTATTATCCCGATTCTGCTGTTTACGGGCATACTGAATTTGCTGCTGCTGGGCGGGGGGGATGTGCTATGGCAGTGGAAATTCTTGAAAATCACCACCGAGGGCTTGCAGACCTCCGTATTTATGGTCATTCGTATTTGTCTGCTGATTGCCGGCACGGCGCTGCTGACTTATACCACATCACCGATCACATTGACAGATGCCATTGAGTATCTGCTTTCGCCGTTAAAGCGGCTGAAAATGCCTGTACATGAGCTCGCCATGATGATGACGATCGCGTTGCGGTTTATTCCTACGCTGATTGAGGAAACTGACAAGATCATGGCGGCGCAAAAGGCAAGAGGCGCGGATATGGAAAGCGGCAATCTGCTGCAAAGAGCGCAGGCTCTGGTGCCGATTCTTATTCCGTTGTTTGTATCTGCATTCCGCCGCGCCGAGGAATTGGCGCTGGCAATGGAGTGTCGCTGCTATCACGGCGGTGAGGGCAGAACCAGACTGCGGATTCTGCAAAGCGGCGCAAGGGACTATATCGCCCTTGGATTTACCCTTTTGTTGTTTGCGGCGGTGATTTTGCTCAATACCTTTCTGTAGTATATAAAGGAATACGATCTATGCGAACACTCAAGCTGTTTATTGCATACCGGGGCACCCGATATCATGGATTTCAGCGGCAGCCCAATGCCGTTACCGTGCAGGGGGAACTGGAACGCTGTCTTGCAAAGGTGCTGAATCACCCTTTGACGGTGTATGGCTGCTCCCGAACCGATACCGGCGTACACGCGAACCAATTCTGTCTGCATTTGCATACAGATCGACGCATCCCGTGCAAAAACCTGGTGCGGGGCGTCAACGGTTATCTGCCGGAGGATATCTCGTTGCTTTCTTGCGAGGAGGTGCAGGAGGACTTCCACGCACGCTTTGCTTGCTTAGGCAAAGAGTATCTGTACCGCATCCACAATCATGAAAGTAAAAATCCCTTTCTCACGGATATGGCATATCATTACCGCCGCCCACTGCACGAGGAACGCCTGCAACAGGCACTGAAAGATGTTGTGGGTACCCATGATTTTCACAGCTTCTGTGCGCAGGCAAACGAAAAATCCGATACGGTGCGTACGATTTATGATGCTTCGTTGGTGCGCAGCGGTGATATGGTGGAAATCTATATCAGCGGCAACGGATTCCTGTATAATATGGTGCGCATTTTTGTAGGCACCCTGTTGGATATCAACGAGGGGAAAATCGCCCCCGATGGGCTGCCTGCCATCTTAGCGGCAAAAAACCGTCTTGCCGCAGGCAGAACCGCAATGGCCCACGGGCTGTATCTCAATCGTGTGTTTTATGACCCGAAGGACTTTGCCCGTACAGAATAAAAAGGGCGTGACTGTGAAAGGAGCAGTATGAACGAACAACAAACGCACTCCGGTGGGCAGCCGGTACAGGATGTGTATACACTGCGGAAAATCAAACGCAGACGACGCATGATTCGCCGTGTGCTGCTGTTTGTGGTGCTGAGTGCCTTTATTCTGGTGTTGTATGCCAACCGCGAGCTGTGGATCCCGAAGCTCGAAAAGATCGGACAGTCGCAGCAGTTTGTGCAGCAAAGCGATGGCGCACTTCCGGGCAACCGTTTTCCGCTTTCGATTTACGGCGGCGCTTCGTATCAGACGGGTTCCATTGACGACCGGTTGCTGATTCTCAGTGATACATATTTGTATCTCTATAAAACAGACGGTTCTTTGGACGATGCCAGACAGCACGCCTACGGCAGTGCCATGCTGCAGACCGCAGGAGATTATGCGCTGGTGTATGAAAGCGGCAGTGCAAGATTCCGCCTGGAAACCAAAAGTAAAACCATCTACGAGAAAAACAGCAGCAATAATATCGTCTTTGGCCGTGTATCACAGGATGGCATGGTTGCGCTGGTGACAACCTCCGATACCTCATCATGTACGCTGGTTGTGTACAATGTGGACGGTAAGGCGGTGTATCAGCGAAACTGCATCAACCAGTTGTCTGAGGTAACCTTTGATACCGAAAACGGTGGTTGCTATGCTGTCAGTATCCGAACAAAAAATGGCGTGCTGCAATCCGTGGTCAATTCCTATGATTTTCAAAGCGAACAGCCTCGTTGGACCAGCACACCTCTTGACATGTTGTGCATTTCAGTGTATAATACCAAGGATGGCGGCGTTTTCGTGCTGGGCGATGTGGGCTGTGCCTATCTGGATGTAGGCGGTGCTGTGCGCAGTACCTATATGTATCCCGATTCGCTTGTGTGCGGTGATTTTTCCGATGATACCGCTGCCATTCTGCTGCGCAATGAAGAAAAACGAACAAATACTGTTGCGCTGCTGAAAAATGACAACGCCGAGCCCGTGATGATGGATTTTGACTCGACGGTAAAGGATGTGGCAGTGGATGGTGATACCGTCACAGTGCAGACACGTACCGCGATCGAAGTTTGCGACCATAACGGGCAGCCGGTTGCAACGGCAACCACAAAAAACAGCGAACGATTTGATCGGTTTGATCACTTTTTGCCCATGGAGTCTTATATCTTTCTGATGGGCTATGATACGATCGAACGCATTGAAACACCGTGATTTTATTTTTTTTGAGGGAAAGAATGCACAGCCGCGCTTGTGTGCTGTGAGTAAGAGAGGATACTCGAATGACAACGCAGTTCTGGTGGGTGTTTGACGCGACTCTGGTTTTGGTGGCGGGATATTTCATTTATTCCAATGCCAGACGGGGTGTTTCCAAGGTTCTGGTCATGTGCATCGGATACATTGTAGCAACTGTGGCAGGTTCGCTGCTGAGTGCCGCTGCCGCACCCGGTTTGTACGAAGTCATCGCAAGAGAAAGCGACATTGATGCCATTGTGGATATGAATCGCGACTTTGATGCAGCAAAGGCACTGACCGATGCCGTCAATGCACAGAATTACGGTATGGATTTGGAGAAGAGCAAAACAGAAGCGTTTTTGTTGCCTCCCGATACGGAGGAGTGTATCCAGAATCTGTATAAGTATGTTGTGCGCAAGGCAGGCTACGAGCCTGTGACAGAGGTGCAGTTTCACTACCTGATGCGCGATGCCTTCTCGGAATATTACAGCGATCTGATGTTGGACGGTCTGCCCGATTATGCCGCAGCTGTTTTTCGTGAGACATTGGCACAGGATGTGAATGTCATGTATACCCTGATTGAAAACACATACAGTTCTACCATGTCTGCCAGAAGTGCGGCAATCTATGTGGAGGATACCTTTGTCAAAGCGCGTACCGTTGAGGTGTTTGGCATTTTTACCTACCTGATTCTGTTTTCAATTATCATGGTGTTTTCGGCACTGATTGCGTCCATGCTCGAAAACCGCATTTTCTTTAATATCTATCCCGCAACTGAGCATATCATGGGCGGTGTAATCGGTCTGATTGAGGCAGCCATGATGGTTGTGCTGCTGACCGTTGGCACCCGATTGGCGATTCTGCTTGGGGGCGGTAATTTCCTGTTTTTCAATGAAGAAACGGTGATGGCATCCAAGCTGTTTTCGTTCTTCTATGAGCATCTGTGGATGCTGTTATAAGCAGCATTCCGTTTATCCTGCACTGAGGATTGGAGAGAAACTATGATTTTATGCAGCAAATGTAAGAAACGACCGGCAGTGGTATTCATTACTACCATGCAGGGGCAGGAGCGCAAAAACGAGGGCCTTTGCCTGACCTGTGCCAAAGAAATGAATATTCCGCAGGTCAACGAGTATATGGAACAAATGGGCATCTCTGCCGATGAATTGGACAAAATGAGCGAGCAGATGATGGAGATCATGGACGGCGAATCCTTTGAGATGGGCGGTGCCGAGATGATGCCGCCATTCTTGCAGAAGCTCTTTTCGCCATCCAATGAGAAAAAATCGGAACAGGATGCAGCCCAGGACGATGCACCCACGGATAAGCCAAGCCGCAAAGACGAACGCAAGAAGCGTAAGGAAGAAAAAAAGCAGCAGAAGGAACTCAGATTTCTGAATAACTACTGCACAAATCTCAGTCAGCGCGCCCAGGAGGGCAAGCTTGACCGTATCATCGGCAGAGACCGTGAAATTGCAAGAGTGGTGCAGATTCTCTCGCGCCGCCAGAAGAACAATCCTTGCCTGATTGGTGAACCCGGTGTTGGTAAAACTGCCATCGCCGAAGGCATTGCACAGCGCATCGCAAGCGGTGATGTACCCTTCCACCTGAAGAATAAAAAAATCTATCTGCTGGATCTGACAGCGCTGGTCGCCGGTACGCAGTTTCGCGGTCAGTTTGAAAGCCGCGTCAAGGGGCTGGTGGAGGAGGTCAAGGAACAGGGGAATGTCATCCTGTTCATTGACGAGGTGCATAATCTGGTGGGCACAGGCGATGCGGAAGGCTCCATGAACGCTGCCAATATCTTGAAGCCGGCACTGTCCCGCGGTGAGGTGCAGGTCATTGGTGCTACCACCTTTAGTGAGTACCGCAAGTATATCGAAAAGGACGGTGCATTGGAGCGCCGCTTCCAACCGGTGAAGGTCGAGGAGCCGAATCTGGAGGATACCATCAGTATTCTCAGCGGCATTGCCACCTACTACGAGCAGTACCATCGCGTGAAAATTGCGCCCTCTCTGCTGCGACTCTGCGCGGTGCTCTCCGAACGGTATATCAACGACCGTTTTCTCCCTGATAAAGCCATCGACCTGCTGGATGAGGGCTGTGCCCACGCGAGTATCCGTCACCCTGAGCTTTCGCGGTTGGATGCCGCAAGAGCCGATGTGCAGAAGATGGAAGCTGAGATTGAGGAAATAGAAACCGATGTGAACCCTGATTATCAACTGCTGGCTGAGAAAAAGGGCGCATTGATTCATCAAAAGGCGGAGCTGGAAAAACTGGAAGCCGTTGCTGCCGAGGTTGCCGTAGAGTCTTCGGACTTGGCAAAGGTTGTGGAATTGTGGACGGGCGTGCCCGCCGATAAGATCGAGGAGACGGAGTTTGCAAAGCTCGGCAAACTGGAGGACAGACTCTCTGCAAGAGTCATTGGACAGGAGCAGGCGATTTCTGCATTGGCAAGAGCCATCAAGCGCACCCGTGTGCAGCTTACCAAACGCCGCAGACCGGCATCGTTTATTTTTGTAGGCCCTACGGGTGTGGGCAAAACCGAACTGGTTAAGGTGCTTGCCGAGGAGATGTTTGATTCCGCCGATCCGCTGATTCGTCTGGATATGACCGAGTTTATGGAGAAGCATTCCGTTTCCCGTATGATCGGTTCGCCTCCCGGATATGTGGGCTATGATGAAGCAGGTCAGTTGACCGAAAAGGTACGCCGCAAGCCGTATTCCGTGATTCTGTTTGATGAGATCGAAAAGGCGCACCCCGATGTGATGAACATTCTGCTGCAAATCCTCGATGAGGGTAAGATCAATGACGCCCAGGGCAGATCCGTCAGCTTTGAGAATACTATCATTGTGATGACATCCAATGCCGGTAGTACCGACCGCACCACGGGTATGGGCTTTAACCGCACCGAGGAGGACATCTCAAAGGAAAAGGCGATGAAGGCGCTCAAGGAGTTTTTGCGCCCTGAATTCATCGGCAGAATTGATGAGATCATTGTGTTCCGTCCGCTTTCGGTGGAGGATTTTGCAAAGATCACCAAGCTGATGCTGAAAGAAACCGCCGAGGCACTTGCCGAGCGTAATACGCTCCTTTCGTGGGATGACGAGGTGCTGACTTGGGTGGCAAAAAATGCCCACGGGCACACATACGGTGCAAGAGATATCCGCCGTGTGCTGCGTGACGAGGTTGATGACCGCATTGCGGCAGTGCTGCTGGAAGCCGATCGCATGGTTACTG
>JAEDLR010000020.1 GCA_016295145.1 Oscillospiraceae bacterium | reverse complement strand
TGATGCCCAGACGGTTGGTTTCCTGATTATTGGCAGCAAAATGCTTGACATTTGCCGCAACGCCGTATTTCTGCACCCCTTTGACCAATGCGGGAGCAAGCGCGGAAACCAGACAGGGATCCTCGGAATAGCCCTCAAACAGGCGGCCGTTGCGCACATCGCGGTGCAGATTGACATTTGGCGTACCCAGCAGCACATTCACGCCGTAGGCGCGCGCCTCCATGCCCAACGCCTCGCCTACCGCGCCCACTGCCTCAGGCGACCATGTAGCACCCAACAAAATACCGGGGGGATAGCAGCCGGGGGGCGTCATAGCAGGGAAACGCTCCTGCAAACGGGCATAGATCCAGTGGTACAGTGCCTTGGATTCGTCATCGGAAAGGTTTTCCGGCGTATAGAAATTGGCAAGCACGGCACGCAGGGCATCACTGCCGATACCGCCGTAGCCTGCATCGCTTAAAAAATCACCAAACAGTTGCTCGAAATTCATGCCCGTGCCGCCGTCCAGCAGCTGCAGGCGCGGAATCTCCGCTTCGGGTATACGGGCAGAACCGAAAAAGGAACCGCCGCCCACCAGACGAATCTGCTGCGCGGGGGTAAGCTGTGTGGCATCCTGTGGAATCTGCATAGCAAGCCTCCTGTAAATTCTATGGTTGATGGCTGACATCGGTCAGCAATTGCGCCAGCTCTTTCAGCATATACGGCAGCAGCGCATAACCGCCGTAACGAACCTGTTGGTAGTCCGCGGTGAACTGTTCCAGCCGCCCATGCACAACGGGGGGCAATGCCTGTGCGCCCCGTTGCAAAATCTCCCGGGGCGTTTCAGAGGGCAGGGGCTGGGCACCCCCCCACGCAGGCGCACAGAGGACAAGGCGGTAACCCTCCTGCAGCTTTTTCTCGGAGTCGGGCATTTTCTTCCACTTGCGGCAGGCTCTTTTCCAACTGCGCAGTGCCGCCCGATCTACCGTATCCTCTGCCTCACAAAACGTTTCGATATCCTCATACTCCCGATGTGTATTGATTTGCGCTTCCTGACCCCGTGACTGCACACGCCGCATACGCTGTCGCAGACTTCCCAACAGATCGCCCAAAAAATCACGCAGCAAAACCCGCCAGATGAACACCACCATGGGGATCAACAGCAGATACAGCAGTGACCACCATGGATTGCTGCCCGCAACGGGTACAGGTGCAGGGGTAGCATCCTCTGTACTGTCAGAGGGCGCCGCAGGGGCACCGCCGCCCATGGTACGAATCAATGCGATGATATTCTTGCACAGCAGCACGAGCAGCGCAATACCGCCATCCAACAGATGCTGCAGCAGCACAATGATGGGTTTCCCCAGCAAAAAAATACCGGCACAGCCCAGAATGATACCGATTACCAACCGACGGTTACTGCGCAGGATCTCCGTGGGCACGGGCATACCGCCGTCGCAGCGGCGATTGACCAGCCGCAGCAGATGATATCGGTTGCACAGCAGCAAAAACACAATGCTCTGGTAGGCTGTCAGCGCGATGGCAAGGGGCATGGAAACGGAAATCTCCACCACAGCAAGCAAAATCAGCGACACGGTTTCCAGTGTGAGATAGCCCACAAAGGTGGCGCGGTCAAACAGCCCATCGGATTCCTTTTGGGATGCCAATCCGCCGAATATCGCGGTAACCACAGAGAGTGACACCGCCGCAACATCGCCGACCCCACTGCGGGTGGCAAAGATACATCCCACGGCACAAAGGCAGACCAGTATGCCACGAACAACGCGGTTCTGCCCGATTCTTGTAAATCTGCCCAGCAACGCAGGCAGCATACCGCAAAGCAACAGCAGACCGTAGCAATGCAGGGGCGTGGCATGATTGGGGGACGCAAAACATATGACAGTGACCCATATGGGAAACAGGGTCAGAATGCGTGAAAGCAGGCCGAAAAATTCGGGGAACAAGGCGACAAGCCCCATGGTTACACCTCTTTTCTTGCAGCTCATTTCATTCTATCATAATGTTGCGGTTTTGTCAACAAAAACGCCGCACCCAAGCCATCGGATGCGGCATTTCTTTTGGTTCCGTGCCAATCACTTGGCATCTTTCAGCCCCTTCAGCAGTGCTTCATAGCTGAAGACCATACCGGCACTGCCGGTAAAGCGATTCAGTCGCACGGTAAGGCCCGTATATTCGCCGTTGACCACCAGATAAAAATCGTTTTCTGCCTTCGGCACAAATTCTGCGGAAGTCACGCTGCCATCCAGGTGCGTATACAGAATTGTCACAGCAGCTTCGCCCTCCGGCACGGCATCCAGATCCATAGCGGAGAATTGCAGATTGGCGACCGCACGGTAGAAATTCTGGTACAGGGTGAGAATATTCTCATCCTCATAGGCATCAATGTCGATATCGCCCAGCGCATACTGCTCGTTGGCGTAATCGAGATAGAGGGTTTCGTGCAGATCGTACACCGTACCCATGTTGATCTCGATCTTGCTCAGATCTTCGATGCTCACATCCACGCAATAGGGCAGAATATACGCCGTAGTGTCCTGCTCTAAAAAGCTGACTGCTGCCTTGGTGACGATAAATACCTGCTTGCTGTCAGAGATATACCCGTACATCTGCGTCTCGTTGTCGTTTTCGGTAATCATATTGCCAAAGAGCAGCTCCCGGCTAACGGCATTGCCGTTGATGGTGCCGCGCAGCTTCAGTACATAGCGGGGTTTGTCCAGACCGTATTTTGCAAGGTCTGTGGGGTTTTCCTCCACGAACGAATCCACTTGCACACGCACCAGACTGTCCATCAGGTTGGTGATATTCGAAGCGTGTACAGTATACGGGCGAGGATAGGTCATCTGCCAGAGCGCATCGCTGTCGCGCTCCAGCGAAAAAACAGTCTCCCCATCGCGTATCAACTGGTAAGCATCCACCAACGTGCTGAATGTATCAAAGAGGTAGGTATTTTTCAGCATATTTTTATCGGCACAGAAGATAGAGCCTTGGGTATAGCCAATGGTGTACACATCATTGGAATCGGGCAGCATGGCATAATATGCATCATAGGTGGGGGTACTATCGCCCACATACAGCACATAGGGGGCTTCTTCCCCTTTATCCGTGGTATAGACCTTCAGCACGGTGGGCGCATCAAAGCCGTAAACGGCGGTATCCTGACAATCAAACACCACGGTCTTTTCAGACGAAAGCTCGCTGAAATAATTACAGATGGTGGAAATTGCGTAAGTATTAAAACTGAACTGGTCCGCACTGGCAAGCTGCCATGTGGCATTGACGGCATCCCAGTCAAAGGCGAAATACCCGTCCTCACTTTCCAGTGTCACACGGCTGATGCTGGAAGCATCAAAGGAAAACAGCGTTTTGCCTACGCCGAGCTGCTGATGACGCTCACGGTCATCTGCCTTGTGATCCACCACAAAATAGACGGCGCAGAGCGCGATTACGGCAACCGCAAGAGCAATGATCCAGCGAACGGGCTTCATGCGTCCTTCCTCCTCAGCCAGATAATAACGCCCACCAGCGCGATCATGCAGGGCACTGCCACAAACAGTGCGATGTAACCTGTTGCGGCATCCTCGCTGTTGACCTTCAGGGCATCGTAGGTTTTATTCTTATTGGCGATCTCCATATCCACATCGCTGTTATACATCCATGTGATGGTGGAGAGGAATAGGTTGACAGGGTTGATATAGTAATCCGTTGCCATTGCCTCGTCCGTAATAAACTCCGCAGAGCCGAATACTGCCATCTTTGCGTATTTACGCAAAGAATCCTCAGAGTACATGGCAAGATACATCTCCTTCCCCACAATGGGGTCGGGGTCTTCAAAAGTGCCGCCGTAAGGCTCACCGCAGGCGGTATTCTGCGTAGCGATCAGGGTATCCATGTTCAAAGTCTGATAATTGCTGCCGAAAATACTGTAGAAGCTACGGGATGCAGGCATATATGTCAGAAGGGCGCTATCCTCCAGCAGTGCGCCGGTCAGGTCAACCTTGGCATTGTCGCCGGCAGGCTTCAGATCGCACAAGAAAATATAGGGGTTACCCGATGCATGGCGTGCGGTATCGGTCTCATACACGCGATCGTAATCCATGCCGATGCAAAACTCCGCCATCAGAGACGAAAGATTTGTGTAGGAAAGTTTTGCGTCATTGGGGGTCATCAACAGTGTGACATTGCCGCCCAGATCCAGAAAATCGGAAAGCTTTTCGTACTCCGCATCCGTGATATCAGAGGTGGGGCCCGGAATCATTACAATACAGGCATCATCGGGCACTTTTTCCGCGTTAATGAGATTCAACTGCGCGGCGCCGTAGTTGTAGTTACCAAGGTTTGCTTGCAGCTTTGTCATCTTTGTAAGCGGAATCTCGCCATGCCCTTCCAGGAAGTACACGGTGGGCTGTACGCCATCCACCACGGATTTCATGGCACCGGTAAAGTAGTTCTCAGCATTAAACGATGCCGAAATGACGCTCTGGCTGCCGTCCTCACCGGTTTCATACTCGTAGGTATACATCAGCTTGCCGGGCATACGCTTAACCATATCGCCATGCACAAACAAAAAGTCGCCGTCAGAGAGATTGTAGAAGCCGTCAGGATTCAGCTCTTTCAGCACTTGCGGCTCGGTATCGGGGTCAATGTCGATCAGATTGAAGCACGCATGTGCATCATAGGCAAGCAGCGTCTGGTAGAGTGCAAGCACCTCCGGTTCGCCCTTCAGTTCTTCCATCGGTGTCAGGAAATACACATCCACCACAACCCCCTGCTTGTCCAGAGCATCCAGATAATCGGTGGTGGTCTTGGTCAGCGTGTACATACTGTTGCTGGTCATGTCAAAGTCGATATCAAGGCGCTCAAAAATCAGGTTCAGCGGAATCATCACAGCCAGCATCAATGCGGCAAGTGCCCATGCAATGGCGGTGAATTTCTTGTTCTTTGCGTGAATATCCACGGTTTTCATACACTATTCCTCCTGCGATCAACCGCGGCTCCAGCGGCGTTTTTCAATGATGATAACAGTCCATGCCAGCACCACAAGGGTCAGCGAAAGGAAGAACACCAGATCGCCGACACCGAACAGACCCTGCGAGAAGTTGACGAAACGTGCCTCGGTGGAGAACCACTGGAACACCTTGGCAACCGCCGGAATCGACTGCACCAGTGCCGAATCGGTGAAATTATCGAGGAAAATAATCAGCAGCATGGCTGCCTCACCCAGTACTGCCGCCAGAATGGGGTTATCGGTGGTGGCGGAGATCATCACGCCCACTGCGATGCAGAACAGGCCCCACAGGAAGAAGCCGATATAGCCACAGATCAGGCTGCTGACGATCACGGTGCCGTTGAGTGCGGCAACCAGTGGGAAGAACAGCGAACAGAGCATCATGCACAGGAACACGGTGGATACTGCGCTGAACTTTGCAAGTACGATCTTCACAATGGAGATGGGCGCAGAAAGCAACAACGTCTCGGTGCTGTTTTTGCGCTCCTCGGCAAAGGTACGCATGGTCAGCATGGGAATCATAAATATAAAGTAGAAAAAGTTGTTATAAAACACATTGGAAAACGAAAACTTGAATACATTAGAGTTCATATTGCCAATGCCATTGATGAAGCTGAGCGAAAATACCAGCATAAACAGCGCGCAGATGACATAAGCAAAGGGCGAATAAAAATAGGACTGCACTTCCTTTTTATACAGCGCAAACATCAGGCGTCTCCCTCCTCATCGTTATAAGGATTCTCAGCTTCCTCGGCAAGTCGATCAGCCTCCAGCTTCTGTGCAAGCTCCTCGAACTCCTCCGCACGGGTCTTTTTGCGGTCGGGGGTGGTCAGCTTGACGAATACCTGCTCAAGGCTTGCCTTTTCCGCAGAGATCTCCAGCACCATGCAATCCGCTTCGATCAGCGTTGCCATCAGCGTCTTGCGCACGGTTTCATCAGCCACAACGACCTCATAGCTGTTCACTCCTGCGGAGATGTATTCCACTTCACGCAACGCGCGCACGCCCTCTACACCTTTTATAATGGCGGAAACCTTTTCCACATCGCCCTCCACCTTCATATGCAGGGTTGGGTCGCCCTCAGCGGCGGCGGCAAGATTCTCAATGGTGTCCACGGCACGGATCTGCCCCTTGTTGATGATGACCACGCGCTCACACACCGCGCTGACTTCCGCCAGAATATGCGTGGAGAAGATAATGGTGTGCTCCTTGGCAAGATCTTTGATGAGATTGCGCACCTCCATGACCTGTGTCGGGTCAAGGCCAACGGTGGGCTCGTCCAGAATCAGGAATTTCGGCGAACCCAGCAGCGCCTGCGCAAATCCCACACGCTGACGGTAGCCCTTGGAAAGATTGCCGACGAGGCGCTTCTGCACATCCACCAGATGCAAACGCTCCAGTGCATTGTCCACCTCGCTCTTACGCTGCTTGCGCGGGATGCCCTTCAAACCTGCAACGAATTCCAGATAGCTGCGCACACGCATATCACCGTAAACCGGTGGCAGCTCCGGCAGATAACCAATGCGGCGCTTGACCTCTATGGGATCCTTGGCAATGTCGTAGCCATCCACCAGCACGGTACCTGCGGTAGACGGCAAGCAGCCGGTAATCATGTTCATTGTGGTGGATTTTCCCGCACCGTTTGGCCCCAGAAAGCCAAGGACCTCGTGATCACCGACGGTAAAGGAAATATCCTGCACGGCTGGATGTGCGCCGTAGAATTTGGTCAGATTTTTGATTTCAACCATGAAAACAGTACAGCCCCTTTCCGCTGCCATGACTGGCAGCGCTGTGTAGAACGGTCTTTCAGAAAGACGCTCTTTTTTATTATCGCAAAAAAAGATGAATGTGAAATGTACAATATATGACGATTCTGTGAACGGGCGACAAAAACAACATCATATTGCCATTTTACGATGGGATTGTGTGCGCAATATGTGCAAAACCTGAGAAAGCCGTGGAACGATGCAATCATGCGCGATATTTATGTTTTGGCAGGTTGCACAAAAATCCTCGCCATTTTTTGTGAATTCATCTGAAAAGGCTTTCTGACCATATTGGAATCCCGAGAAAAGCTTGACAAAACAAAGTGAATTCACTATAATGAAAATAGGCTTTATGCGGCATAGCTGTGTCTATCTGCCCACGTGTGAGGGAAACAGCACTTCAGCGAGTGAACAGGTTGTTTCTGCGCATGACGCACAGTCAGGCAGCAGCTTGCGACTGCTTATTCCGGCACCGCTGCCGGAAGCAAGAATGTTGCTGAAATTGTGACAAAATTGCTTTTCATCATGGGTAGGCCGCCGCATATTCGCAAGCCGTTTCGTTCAGAACGCACGGGAACTGTCCGAAGCGGAACGGAATCCGATTGCCCGTGTATCACAGGCACCGTGCAAAATCAACCTAAACTATATGAGAGGGGAAAAAAGAATGCAATTTAAGAAGAACAGAGCGCTTCTCGCAGCAGTTCTGGCAGCAGCTATGGCATCAAGCGCATTGATGACTTGTACCGCATCCGCTGCCGGCACACGTACCAAGGAAGAGAAGTACGGCGACGAGACCTACGCACAGCGTTTCCTTTCGCTGTATGACGATGTCGTTACCAACGGTCAGGAGAACGGCTACCTGAGCAAGCAAAATGTTCCCAGTGGCGGTTTCGGTATTCCTTACCACGCAGTGGAGGAGTGCATCGTTGAGGCTCCTGACTACGGTCACGAGACGACTTCCGAGGCAATGTCCTACATCGTCTGGATGGCAGCAATGCAGGACAACATCTCCAAGAACACCGACTACTACGGCTCTGCTACCAACGATCTGTCAAAGGCATGGAAGACCCTGGAGGCAATGGTCCCCACCGTGCAGACCGGTTTTTGGACGAACAACAACCTGAGCTCTCAGGTTTGTGCCGAGTATCCTACCAGCATCGAGTCCTATCCTTCTGAGGGTAGTTCCGGCAACACTGGTTCAAACCCCATCCACAAGTACTTTACTTCTGCATATTCTTCCCAGGGTGGTGAGTATCTGCTGCACTGGCTGGCTGACGTAGATGACTGGTATGGTTTCGGCGGTTCCGCAAAGGATACACTGGGTACCTTTACTTTCATCAACACCTTCCAGCGTGGTGACTCCGAGTCCTGCTTCGAGACCATTCCTCACCCCTGCGTCGAAGAGCTGAAGTACGGCGATGCAGGCGGTCTGGGCATGAAGTTCGCATTTGAGACCAGCGCAGGCACCAAGAAATGGTCTTACACCAATGCGCCTGACGCTGAGAACCGTGCCATCCAGGCTGTTTACGCTGCCAACAGATGGGGCGTAGGCGACTCCGGTGTTACCGCCAAGGCCGGTATGATGGGCGATATGGTTCGTAACAATATGTTCGATAAGTACTACAAGACCATCGGCTGCCAGAACATGAATGCTGATTCCAACGGTGGTGCAGGTTACGCTTCTGCGCACTACCTGATGTCTTGGTACAGCGCATGGGGCGGTGCTTATGACGGCACATGGGCATGGCAGATTTCTGCTTCCCACTGCCACCAGTTCTACCAGAGCCCTCTGGCTGCTTACGGTCTGCTGTATGATTCGGGTCTGAACGCTGCCATGAAGGCTACCGACGCTACCAAGGACTATACTTCCTCCCTGCAGCGTCAGCTTGAGCTGTATATGTGGCTGCAGTCTGCTGAAGGTCCCTTCGCAGGCGGCGTGACCAACTGCTGGAACGGTAAGTATGATACATATCCTTCCGGCGTGCCTACCTTCTATGACATGGCTTACATCGAGCATCCTGTTTATGCAGACCCCGGTTCCAACTACTGGATCGGTAACCAGGTTTGGGCAACCCAGCGTCTGGCTGAGCTGTACTACATCATCAAGACCGATGGTGACGGCTCCAAGGGTGCTGTGAAACCCGGCGGCGTAACCATGGAAGAGGGCCTTAGCTCCATGCTGAAGAAGTGGGTTGAATTCTTCCTGACAGAGGTTGAGCTGACCGATGACGGCGACTACGCAATTCCTTCTAACCTCACTTGGTCCGGCGCTCCCGATACCTGGAGCAAGACCTATAACGCAAATGCAAACTCCAACCTGCACGCTACTGTTCAGGGCAAGGGCAACAGCGACCTCGGTTGCGTAACCTCTCTTGCAAATACTCTGATCTGGTACGCAGCAGCAGAGGGTGTTGAGGCTTCCGGCGTGGTTGCTGAGGGCACCGATACCGCTTCCAAGGCTCTGTACCTCGGTCAGCAACTGCTCGACCGCGTTTGGGAGAACGCCCGCGATGATATCGGTCTGTCCAGAACCGAGCATAATGGCTCTCTGACCCGTATCTTTGCACAGCCCGTTTATGTTCCTGCTGGCAAGCAGGGTACTTACCCCTACGGCGATGTTGCTAAGAACGGTATCGTGTTCTGCGACATTCGTTCTATGTACGAGTCCGATGCAAAGTACATGGAGCTGAAGGCCGCTTACGAGGCTGATATCGCCAACGGTGCAAAGTTCGACGAGAAGGTCACCCAGTTCAACGGCGCACCTGATGTCAGCGACTTTACCAATGTTGCTTCTGTTGACCTGAACTACCACAGATTCTGGCACGCAGGCGACATCATGATGGGTCTGGGTACTATGTATGAGCTGTATCCTGATGTCACACCTTCTACCAGTGAGACTCCTATCACCGAAACCAACTGGGGCGATGTCAACTGCGATGGCGATGTGAAGACCAACGACGTTATCCTGCTCAACCGTTTCCTGGCTGAGGATACCACCGCGAATGTGTCTGCTCAGGGTCTGCTGAACGCTGACTGCGCATACGATGGTCAGACCACTCCCGATGACTCCACGCTGATCCTGAAGTATCTGGCTGGTCTGATTCCTTACGCAGAGTTGGGCAACCAGTAATCTTCATACTGTCTATGGCAATGTAGTCACCTGAATGCAGGTTGATCTGCCAACGATTCATTCAAACATTCTGGAACAGTACCACCTCGTGTGGTACTGTTCTGTTTTGTAATGGCACTTCGACGCACCTGCACAGCGCGGAATTCTCTCCTCGGGAATCGTCGCAGGCACTTTCAATCCGGCTTTTGCCCCAAAATAAATCGCCCCTGCATCCTTTCCGGAAGCAGGGGCTTTTGGGTGCTGATGCTCACTTCATGAACACAAATGCCTGCAAATCAAACAACTGACGGGCATCAAAAGCGTTTGACGCCCATCCGTGATAGCCGTGCTCCATCACCAAATAGACGCTGTGGCGACCCGTGACGGGCTTTACCTTTGTCTGATAGGTGCCATCATGGGTATCCGTCTCGCAAACGCCGATCTCTTCGCCGTCCTCACTGTCAATGCGAATATGAATCTCTGCCTTGCAGCCACTGCCCGAGACCTGCACGGCAAAAGTCATGAGGTCGCCTGTAAAATCATCCCCGAAGTCAAAATACTTGTAGCCGATCACCGCACCCTTGCGAATCGCAGTGATGCAACGGGTAAACACATCCTTCTCAGTAACAAAGCAGCCATTTTTCAGCACACAAGCAATATCGGCAGGGGTAATACGGTAGGGATTCAACGCGGTTTCAAAGCCCAGCGATGTCATCTCCACTTCGGGAATGGTACCGTCAGGCAAAATCTCCACGCGCTCCACGCAGGCACGGCGGGATGTGATCGTACCATTGGTCATGCGGTGGTAGAAAATGTACCACTGCCCGTTGATATTGCACAGCGAGCCGTGATTGTTGCCGCCGGGATAGTCCTTGCTGTTATCCACAATGTTACCCATACGCACATAGGGGCCTTCCGGGCGGTCAGCAATGGCATATGCCAGACAGCAGCCATATTTCGGCGAGTAGATGAGGTAGTATTTGTTGCCGATTTTTCGGGGGGAGCTTGCCTCAAAGAAATCGTTGGGATCTGCGCCCCGCGGAATAATATCCGACTTGTACGAGCCTTTTTTGATGGTGACCATATCCGGCTCCAGCTCGTTGAAATGGGAACGCTCAAAGCCGTAGAAAATATATGCTCTGCCGTCATCATCTACCAGCACACCCGGATCGTTGAAAATGCCCTCATCCCCTGCATCTGCCGTATCATAATGATAGCGATCCAGCAGCGTAAACGGCCCTTCCGGATGGTCGGCAACGCCCACGCATCCCTTGCTGCCCACAATATACGCATACAAATAGTATTTGCCATCGCGCTCAACAACATCGGGGGCATACAGTTCGTTTTCCGTCCACGGGGCGGTGTCGGATGCTCTGCCGTCGATCTCTCTGGTGCAAAAACTCACGCCGTGACAGCTCCAGTTGTTCAGGTCGTCCACGGGGGCAGACCACACCATCAGGCGATAATCACAGAAGAACTCGCTTGCGGCTCTGTCATGGGAGCCATAAATGTACACACGGTCGCCGAACACTCTCGGCTCGCCATCGGGAATATACTCCCACAGCGGTAAATACGGATTCGCCATTTTTCTCCTCCTTGGGGCATTGCGCCATCCACATAGTACACATATTATAGCACAAAACGCATCCGGTTACAATAGCCGAATGCGTCATGTTTGCAGCACTTTTAGCATAAATTCGCCATAACAGGCGGTTGCAGCACGGAAAAGAAATTCCTTGCCACCGACCAGATCAGCAGCACTGCGATCATACACAGCCAGAAGCCAAGACTTCTGGGAACCAGCTTTCTGGGCTTGCCCAATGCTTTGCAGAGTGCCTCGGCATAAAACAGCAGCAAACCAATCACGATGCACACCACTGACGGATTGCAGCGCAGCGAGAGCAGAAGATCCCCCTGCAGCAGTGCCAGCGTTGCCCGTGTGCCGCCGCACCCCGGGCAGAGGATACCCGTAAAGGCATACAGCGGACAAAACATATACCTTCCGATTTTCACCGCCAAGCCGAACAATTCCGTGCGGAAAAGGAACGCCGCCAACAGCAATGTCGGCGGCACCCATATGACGGCATATCTGCCGATGCGTTTCAGTTCCACGTGGTGCTCTGAAAATAAGGGAGTTCGGCAAAGTTCACCACAGCCCCCATAATTGCGCCAACGATCATAGAAATTGCACCCACAACAATGGCAATGATGCAGAGTACGCGGCCTGTTTTGAGATCGTTCTGCCCTTTATCGGAAAGATTGGAGATCATGGGCATCAAGCCGTTTGCCTTTACCAAACCGACAATGCCGATGATCGGGCCGGGCAGCGTGCAACAGCAGAAGCCGATGACAATGCTGATGACCAGACCCACAATGCCCAGCGTCATGACGGTACCCGCACGCTTTTCCAGATCGGGATGGATGCCGTTGAAGTCATTGGGGTAGGGCGGCTGCTGATAAGGCGGCTGACCGCCATTGGGCTGCTGATAGGGATTCTGGTCGGGGGTCGGCTGCTGATAGGGGGCAAAGGGCGCAGCACCACTTTCGGGATCGTTGCCGATCTTTGCTTCATTTTGCAGTTCCTGAGAGATAAAATCCTGCTCGTTATTCGGATTCAAGTTATCATGCTCATCCATGTGATTTCACCCGTTCCTTTCAACTTTTCTAATGATCACTATATCATTATAGCATATCTGCAAAGCGCAAATATATATTTTTTGTGTACGTTCTATGTATGGTTTGTGAATCGCCGCGATTTCCAATATTCGGGTGACTTGACACGGCCCACGCTTTCTGGTAAAATAATACTGTACAGGGGGGATCTGACAATGCAAATGCTTATGAAACAACGGGTATTTTCGTGGTTTGACAGCTACAATGTCTACAATGCACAGGGCAACACGCTGTATACTGTAAAGGGCGAACTGGCATGGGGGCACTGTATGCGAATCTACGATGCCGACGGCAACGAACTGGGAATGGTAAAGGAAAAGGTATTCAGCCTTTTGCCACGCTTTGCGATCTACGATCGGAACGGGTATCTGGGCTGCGTGAAAAAGGAATTTACCCTGTTCAAGCCGCAATTCACACTGGATTATGATGGTTGGTGGGTGGAAGGCGATTTGTTTGAGTGGAATTACCGCCTCCACAATGGGCAGGGCAGAATCGCCGCTGTGGTTTCCAAGCAGCTTTTTCATTTCACCGATACCTATGTGATCGATGTGATGGATCCCCAGGATGCTCTGGTGGCATTGATGCTTGCAGTCGCCATTGATGCCGAGAAATGCAGCAACAACTGAGTTGCAAGCACAGCATCATCATACAATGCAAATACGCAACCCCCTAAGGAGAACGATACATGAGTATTCTAACCGTTGAAAATGTTACCCACGGCTTTGGTGCCCGACAGATCCTGAACAACGCCTCCTTCCGTTTGCTCAAGGGCGAGCATATCGGATTGGTGGGTGCCAATGGTGAGGGCAAATCCACCTTTTTGAATATCATTACAGGCAAGCTTGCCCCCGATGAGGGCAAAATCCAGTGGTGCAAGCACATTACCACAGGGTATCTCGATCAGTACAGCACACTGCAGGCAGGCAAGACCATCTACGATGTACTGAAAGATGCCTTTGCACATCTGGAAGAACTGGAACAGGAGATGCTCGCGCTGTACGACAAAATGGGTGACTGCTCTGAGGAAGAAATGGCGGCAGCCATGGAAGAAGTGGGCGAGATTCAGAGCATTCTTGATTACAGCGGCTACTACACCATCGACGCCAAGATCTCGGAGTATGCAAACGGTCTGGGATTGGGCGAGATCGGCCTTGACCGCGATGTGACGGAACTTTCGGGAGGACAGCGTGCCAAGGTTCTGCTGGCAAAGGTGCTGCTGGAAAATCCTATGATTTTGATTCTGGACGAACCCACCAACTTCCTGGATGAAAACCACATTGCGTGGCTCAAAAACTTCTTGCAAAACTACGAAAACGCGTTCATTCTGGTATCTCACGATATCCCGTTTCTCAACGATGTGGTCAATGTGATCTACCATGTGGAACACGCTGTGCTGACCCGTTACGCAGGCGATTACGACAACTTCATGCGTATGTACGAGCTGAAAAAGCGGCAGTTGGAACAAGCATATGAAAAACAGCAAAAGGAGATCGCCGATCTGGAGGACTTCATCGCCCGCAACAAGGCGAGGGTGGCAACCACCAATATGGCGAAATCGCGGCAGAAAAAGCTGGACAAGATGGACAAAATCACGCTAGGCGCGCGAAAAGCAGAGCTTTCCTTCGGGTTTACTCCAGCACGCACACCGGGACGTGTGGTCATCGAGTGCAAAGATCTGGTACTGGGCTATGATTCTCCCCTCACCCGCCCCGTATCGCTGAAGCTGGAATGCGGTCAGAAAATCGCGATCAAGGGCGTAAACGGTCTGGGCAAATCCACGCTGCTGAAAACGCTGCTGAAGCTGATACCGCCGATCTCCGGCACGGTGGAGCATGACCAGTTCATCGAGGTGGGATACTTTGAGCAGGAAGAGATTGCCACATCGGACACCGCCTTGCAGACCATCTGGGACGCATACCCCGCCATGACCAACGGTGAAGTTCGCGCGGCACTGGCGCGGTGCGGCTTAACAACGGAGCATATTACCTCGCAGATGCGTGTTCTTTCCGGCGGCGAGAATGCAAAGGTGCGTCTGTGCCGCCTGATGCTCAAAAGCATCAACTTGCTGGTACTGGATGAGCCCACCAATCATCTGGATGTGGACGCCAAGGAGGAGCTCAAACGCGCCATTCAGGAATTCAAGGGCACGGTGCTGCTGGTCAGCCATGAGCCGGAGTTTTATCTCGATGTGGCGGACGCGGTCTGGAATCTGGAGGACTGGACAACGAAAATCGTATAATATAAAAAGAATCCCTCTCTGCCCATTACGGACAGAGAGGGATCGTTGTTGTTCGGATATACAAAGCGTAACCAGAAGAGTTACAAGGCGGTCTTTCATCCGCCATGATCGGGCATTTTGCCGTATCCGCCCCTGTTCCTTTGCCTACCGCAGCGTTGCATGGCAATGAATGAAGAACTCCTCTTGGGAGGGCTGCCACGCCTTTTCTTTCGGCGGAAACAGCGCGTCAAACGCTGCCACTGCCCCTTCATCGTTGCAGACCGCCTCTGCATCACTGGGATAGTAATACCACTTTCTGCCATCCAATGCGCCTTCGCGCAGCGGCTTTACCAGCAACGCCATGGGGTACACATCGCCCTCAACGCAGATATTGTACTTCAGGCAGCTTTTGTAGCCCCGTGCCACATAGTTTGCAGGGCTGCCCAAATTGACCACAGTATCATAGCCAAGCTGTCCTGCCACAGCAAAGCTATGCTCCAGCAATGCTTTGCCGTAATGTTTGCGCTGATAATCGGGATGCACTGCAAGGGGACCCATGGTCAGCACCTGCTTGACGGTTCCGTTCTCGTCCACCAGCTTTGCCTTGGTGTACATCACACAGCCGATGACTTTGCCGTCTACCTCGATCACAAAATCAAGATCGACAATAAAATCAGGGTGATTGCGCATGGTATGCACGAAGTAATGCTCAAAGCAGCCGGGAATATAGTGGTTCCAGAATGCCTCGCGCACCATGGTTTCCACATTGCGATAATCTGCAGGGGTTTCTCTGCGGATGATATAGTCTTTTGCGTTCATTGTTTTTCCTCCTGAACATTGTGACCTGCAACACGGGAGGTTTGTGTGATTGTAGTATTCGCAAACCGTCCCGTTTACGCTACAATCTCCGTTTGGTTGAATTGTTTCAAACAATTGCTCCTATCATAAAATTTCGCAAAGCGACGCTTTGCAAGAACAGTATAACACAATTGCACGGCATTTGTCAAGGGGCAATCCCCATGAAAGATCACAGATCCAAGCAATCGGATGCGCATTCGGTGCATCCGATTGCTTTTGCAATGGCGGCAAACACCTTTTCCATCTGCATACCGCGAGACCCTTTGATCAACATGACAGCTTTGGCATCATCCCCTTGCAGATCTGCACAAAGCTGCGTGATGAGCGCGGACTGCTCCGGATAGGCATAGCAACCGTCTCCATAACCGGCAGCAAAATCGGAGCAATTCACGCCGCAAAAATATGCAGCATCCGCTGATTCTCTGACCAGTGCGCCCAAGGCACGGTGGGCATCTGCAGCATATGCGCCCAGTTCATTCATATTGCCCAGCACCGCAATGCGCTTTGCGCCCTGGGCAATGGTTTGCAGCGCCGCCAACGATGCACCCATCGCCTCAGGGTTGGCGTTATAGTAATCCTGCACAATGGTGAGATTGCCCATCGTGATACGCTCGCTGCGCATGGCACCGGGTACAAAATCCCCCAGTGCTGCCGCCGCGGTTTGCAGCGACATCCCACAGGCAAGTGCCGCATCTATGGCAAGCAGACTGTTGCTGACATTATGAATGCCCGTCATGGGCAGTGTGACGGTTGCGGTCTCATCGCCATAGGTTACGGTAAAACGCGTTTCCTCGGCGGTTTGGGTGATATCGCTTGCGTGGAGTTTGGCAAAACTTGCACCTGTACGGGAGCTGTAACGTAGCGCACAGGGTAAAGCATCCCGCTGCCCCACCGTTGCCAGATACGCATCCTCGGCAGGCAGCATCAAAACAGAATGCTCTGGGTCCATGCCCTCGGTGATCTCCATTTTCGCTGCAAAGATCGCCTGCTGCGAGCCAAGATTGCCGATATGCGCAGTGCCCACATTGGCAATCACCGCCATATCGGGTTTGGCAATGCCCGTCAGATACGAGATCTCTCCCTTATGATTCATGCCCATCTCCAGAATCACAAGCCGTGCTTCCATGGGCGTATGCAAAATCGTATACGGCAGCCCGATATGATTGTTGTGGTTGCCTTCGGTGCAATACACATCAAAGCCCTTGGCAAGCACATGAGCGGTCATATCCTTGACGGTGGTTTTGCCGCTGCTGCCCGTAATGCCAATGACTTTCACGCCGTTTGCTTTCAGCATCTGCAAATAGCCTGTGGCAATCTGCCCGTATGCCTTGACGCAATCCTCCACAAGCAAATAGGGCACAGAAAGAGGCGTTTCGGGCATCTCAGAGAGAATACAAACCACCGCACCCTGTTCAACGGCGGCTTGCGCATAGCGATTGCCGTTGAAGCTTTCACCTTTCAGCGCGATAAAACAACTGCCTGCGGTGATGGTGCGGGTATCGGTGCTAAAGCCCGTAATCGTAAAATCCTCGTCAAATGCAGGCTTTTGCAACCATTGACAGACCGTATTCGCCTGCACCACGGCAGGTTTTGGAGCGCAGATCATGCCTGTTCCTCCAGTGCCAACGTAATGATCTTTTCAATCAGCTCGGCAAAGCAGATGCCATCGGCGGCAAACATTTTGGGGTACATGGAGATGGAAGTGAATCCCGGCAGCGTGTTGATTTCATTGAACACGATCTCGCCCGTATCTCTGGTCACAAAGAAATCCACGCGGGAAAGCCCCTTACAGCCCAGTGCGCGGTAGATTTTCACCGCCCACTCCTGCACGGCGTGCAGCGTATCTTCGGGAATGCGCGCAGGAATATAAGGCGTAGAGGTAGAAGTAACATACTTCGTTTCAAAATCGTAGAACTCTGCGCCTGCGTCAATTTCACCGGGAGTTGCGGCAACAGGGTTGCGATTGCCCAGTACGGCGACTTCGACCTCCTTACCGTTGATGAACGCCTCCGCCAGCACTTTTTCATCAAAACGGAAGGCATTTGCAAGGGCATCGCGCAGTTCGGCATCGTTGGTCGCCTTGGAAACGCCCACCGATGAACCCGTACTGCACGGCTTGATAAACACAGGGTAGTGCAGCTTTTCGGTCACGGATTTGCACACGGCGTCGGCGTCCTCTGCATATTCAAAGCGGCGCAGCAGCAGGCAATCTGCCTGACGCACACCGGTGGAAGCAGCAATCATCTTGGTGGCGGATTTATCCATTGCAGCCGCCGATGCCAGCACGCCGCACCCCACATAGGGGATACCAGCCAGCGCAAACAGCCCCTGAATGGTACCGTCCTCGCCGTTTTCACCGTGCAGCACAGGGAAGATCACATCCACAGGTACCGTTTCCATCTGATTGTCGGCATCCAAAATGCACAGCCCCATGCCGCGCACAGGGGACAAAAACGCCCTGCGGTTATTGGGATGCGCAACCCATGTACCGTTGCCCAGCATGGCGTAATCATCGCCGCCGAACAGCAGCCACTGTCCTGTTTTGGTAATGCCCACGGGCAGAATGTTGCGGTTATCGGTTTTCATGTTGCGCAATACAGCCTCCGCCGAGCGCAAAGAGATATCATGTTCGGGGGATACGCCGCCGAACAGCACACAAATTGTTTGCATAACAGCCTCCAACGCGATGTAGGATAGTTAAGATAGTACAGTATATGTTACGGATACCCGTTACAAAACCCCGTCACCCGTGATGGGCAGGCGGGGCTTGCAATATCGGTTTTCAGATGCCTTCAACGACCGCTTTCACGATGTTCTCCATCTCGGCACGCTTTTTGAGCATATCCTTAGCCAGTGCCAATTGGCAGCGGGCACGCACCAGATTATGCCCTGCGTAATTGGTCTTGAAATACTTGTCGCCGGTGAGATAATCCGTGAGGAAACGAACGGCAAGCTCAATGGTGATGGTAATGGCACCCAGAGCCATTGTTTCCACCTCGGCATCGGTCAGTGCATCGGCAATCTTGCCGATGAAGCCCTGTGCAAAGGCGCGGTATTTGTCAAGATCCAGAGCCACTTTGCTGCAGTCGGGTTCATCCTCCACAGCGGTAGATGCCGCAAAGCGCACGGCATCACCGAAATCATGCATTGCCAGACCCGGCATCACGGTATCCAGATCAATGATGGTCAGCGGCGCGAAAGTGTTGCGATCAAACAGCACATTGTTGGTCTTGGTGTCGTTATGGGTCACGCGCAGCGGCAGTTTCCCTGCATCCAACATCTCTTGCAGGGTAGATGCCAGCTTGGCGTTCTCTTTCACAAAAGCAATTTCCTCCGCGATCTCCGCAGCACGGCCACACTCGTCAGCCTCCACGGCATCAAAGAATACCGCCAGCCGTTTTGCGGTGTTGTGAAAATCGGGAATGGTAGTGAACAGCTTCGATGCATCAAAATCGGAAAGCTGATTCTGAAACTCACCGAAGGCCTCACCTGCGCCGCGCAGGGTGTCAAGGTCATCACAGGAATCAAAGGTCACTGAATTGATGAAGTTCATCAACCGCCAAACTGTGCCATCGTCCTGCATATAGTAATTGTTGCCTTCCGCCACAGTGTGGTAGAAGTGCAGTGCAGGCTTGTTCAGGAGCCGCAGCTTATTGCGCAGATGTGTGGTCACCATGTCAATATTTTCCATGATCTGCACGGGATTCTTGAACACATAGGAGTTGATGCGCTGCAAGATATAGGATTTGACGGTGCTGTCCTCCTGACGGTAGTCCATGCGGTAGGTGGCATTGATATTGCCCTGATTGATGATCTCGTGACCAATCAACTCGCCTGTCACATGAAATTTTTCGGCGATGGAGCGCAGCAGCTCCTTTTCTTCCATGTAACGCTTGTGCTTTTCGTTGTTTGGGCAAATAAACTGACCGCCGATCATCACATGAGCAAGGTTCATCGCCTCGTCCAGAATCAACAAGTCGGCATCGGCGCCCACTTCGATGCGGCCCTTGTTGGTGGCACCGATCAGATCGGCAGGGGTACGGGTCGCCATCGTAACGGCATCTGCAAAGGGCACGCCGAACTCCACTGCGCGCTTCATACAGGTAAACAGCGTAGAGGTAGAACCTGCAATGGCGCCATCCATGGTGCGCGCAACGCTGTTTTTCACCTCTATGGGCTGACCGCCGAACTCATAGATGCCATCGCAGAGACCGGTGGCACGCATACTGTCGCTGATAATGACCATGCGCTCCGGTCCGAACATCTTATACAGCATCAGCACAACAGAGGGATGCAGATGCAGACCGTCGGTGATAGCCTGCACATGGATATTCTTCTGCACCGCAGCACCGATGGGACCGGGATTGCGATGGTGAATACCGGGCATGGCATTGAAGGTGTGGGTCAGGCACTGCGCACCTGCGTCAATTGCCTGAATGCAGGTATCGTAATCGGCAGCAGTATGCCCAAGGGACACCACAGCACCGCATTCCTTGATAAACTCCATGCTATGCTCCAGCTCCGGTGCAATGGTGACCATCTTCATATCCGGCAGGGAACGGAATTCTTCCAGATCAGGGGCTTTGATGAACTTGCCGTTCTGTGCGCCCTTGTACTTCTCTGCGATATACGGACCTTCCATATGGAATCCAAGAATCTGTGCGCCGGAAACATCACGGCTGGCAACGGTCACTCTGCGGATGGACTCGTAGTCCATGGTCATGGTAGTGGGCAAAAACGATGTGGTACCGTTCTGTGCAAGGTAGTCGCTGATCTCCTCGAAATGCGCATCCATGGTATCATAGCCTGCGCAGCCGTGAGTATGAATATCGACCAGACCGGGGATCACGGTCATGCCATCATAGGAATGTCCCTCGGTGGCATCGCTTGCGGGAGCAATGGCGGTAATTTTGCCGTTTTCCACGGTGATATCGGACAAAACGCCGTTCAAATTGAGATTTTTCAGAATCATAAAGCACGCAAATCACGCAAGCAGCGTGGTTCCTTTCGTAGTAGTATGCGATATTGGTTGCATTCAAGTGCGGTTAAGCAATGGGCAGACTTGCCGCAGCCACCGCCTGACCCACCCGGCGATCCATCTCATCGGGCAGAATAAACTGAATTTGTTCGTACAGCGCAGGGAACTCTGCCTTGAGCACCTCTTTTGCGCCGCCAATGACCAGATCACCACCCAGACCGGAAGTCACACGACCGGAGATCTGCAAATAGCGGATGTCGTAGAAATCGGCATAGTTTGCAATGGCATACCCAAAGTATGTGCCGATGGTACGGAAAATATCCTTTGCACCCTCATGCCCCTCTGCCAGCAGCTTTTGCACGGCGACCAGCTTTTCGGCAAGGGTGAGGTTTTCATCCAGTGTGATGCCTGCCTTGGGTGCAAGACGAATCACGGCATCCTGCGAGAAATACTTGACGCCGCAGCCGTAATCGCCAGACCACTCATCCACTGCGGAATCGGGGTTATAATCCACGGGAACGAACGCAAGCTCGTTGTGCCAACCTGTAACATTGCCGTTGCAATCCACATAGCCGCCTGCCTGACTGGTGCCCATGGCAATACCGAGCACGCCGTTGACATCCATTGCCATGGATGCCGCCAGTGCTGCCACATCACCATCATTTGCCACAGCATAGGGGACGCCCATCTGCCCCAGCACATCCACATAAATATTCTTACAGGCAGCACCTTGTGTGTCCTTGGGTACTTTCAAGAACAGATGCGAAACCATTGCACGATTTGCCACCAAAACACCTGCGGTGCTGACGCCCACGGCATCAAAACGGGGCATTTTAGAGGCTGCCAGTTCGATGGCTTCCTTGATGTGCTTTTGGTGATAGGAAATATCCTCAGCAAGCTTGGGCAGCCAGACGATTTCTTCTGCCCAGATGGTTTCGCCATCCACCACAGCCGCCACCTTGATATCACTGCCGCCTGCGTCAAATCCCACACGGCAGCCACCAAGATTTCTGCCAATGGAAAGGGGGCTGGTCTTGGTCTGCGGCATATCCTCCAGCGCGCGCTCCTCTACCACAAAGGGCCGCTCATAGGTGGTGCTCCAGAAATCCACATCAAAAGCGCGCAGACCCTCTTTGGTATATGCGTCACGGATATAACAGAACACATCATGGTCACCGGAAAGCATAACCTTCCAGCCGCCTGCACACCACAAAATTGTTTTGATCAGGCGTTCTGCGTACAGACAGTTCTGTGCAAAATCATCGCCAAGCATGGTATCCCGGCGATAAACAAGACCATTCTCGCGCTCTACTGCGATGGAGAATGGACGGGTTGCCTTTGCAAGGAAATCGCGGTTGAAATATACCGCAGGGATAAACTGGTCATCAAGAATGGGCTGAATCATGTGGAAAGAGTCCTTTCTGTTGATATTTATGACACAATGTACTGTGAGACACATCCATGCCTCACAGTACACGTGAATCATTTGGTATTATGAATATTCCAACGGAAGGGGCAAAAACGTGCCGCTTTCGAGATATCATACATGAAGTTCTTGTCGAGCGTTGCAAAGTCCAGATAGCGATAATTGGTTTTTTCCTGCGGGTCAGAGAACACACGCTTGAGCAATCCCCCGCCCACGTTGTTGCGCTGCAGAACCGGCCCCAAACGGTGGTGTTCCTTCATGAAGCTGATGATTTCGGATGCCATAATCAGCCCCGAATCCGCAACATTATAGTTGCCCGTATAGGTCAGCCCCTCTGCCTGACGCAAAAAGCAAATGATGAAATCCGCAACATTGTGGATGCAGCAGAGGTGGAAGCCGTACTCGCCCGTGCGGTACACAAAGAGCGTCTTATCCTTTGGGTCGGTAATACGGGACATGAGGTTGTCGGTAAAATCAAAAGAATATACAGGCGGTATACGCATAATGCAGCAGACCATGGTCTTGGTGCGTGCCACATCGGTTGCAAAAGCCTGCTCCGCCTCTGCCTTCAGCTTACCATAATTGGTTACAGGCTTTTTGGGATCGTCCTCACGGACAGGCTCACGGTTTTCAGGCTGCTTATACACCTGCGTGGTGCTGAGAAGAATAAATTTTTTGATATCCTTACCGATGGCCAGTTTGTAGAGGAACTTATCGCAGGCGGCACTCAGGTCCATCTGCGCTTTTTCTACAATGGGGCCCAGGTCATTATCCACGGTACAGGCAAGATGCACAACGTAGTCGATGGCGAACTCATCGAAAATATCGCCGTACTTACCCTTTTCATTTGGTGCTGCCTGACGGAAATAATAGTTTGCTTTTTGCGCGTTATACTCGGTGGGTGCAGTATCCACTGCGATAACGGTATTGCCCTTTTTGAGCAGACCCGAGCAGACCTTTTCACCGATTCTGCCACAGCCGCCGGTAATTAAAACGGTTGCCATATGAATCACGCATTCCTTTCTGTCTCGCGAAAGGATACACCTATCGCAAATTATAATCACACATCATTATTATAGCACATAGCGGCACGAAATGCAAGCAGCGGAGCAAAATTTTCCGCATTTCTTTATTTGTTACAAAAAGCCACACGTTTTCTCGTGCAGAACGCACAAAAAGAAAGAAAATCCGCCGTGCAAAGCATCATTTTTGTCGAAGAGATTGAAAGAACGCCTGCAATTGCTCTGTGCAGGGGTCTTGCAGCAGACCCGCGGTCACCCTCGGCTGATGGGCATACGGCAGCGAGAACATCTCCTCTACCGAACGCACCGCGCCGCCCTTTGGGTCGTAAGCACCGAACACCACGCGGTCGATCCTTGCATTGATAATCGCGCCGCTGCACATGGGGCATGGTTCCAGGGTGACATACAGAATGCAGCCTGAAAGGCGCCAGTCCCCCCGATGCCTTGCTGCCTGCTCCATAGCGATGATCTCGGCGTGGGCAAGGGGCGAATGCTCTTTTTCCCTCAGATTATAGCCTCTGCCGATGATTGCACCCGTTGCGCGCTCCACCACAACCGCCCCCACAGGAACTTCTCCCATAGCGGCAGCCGTTTCGGCAAGTGTCATCGCCTCGCGCATATAATCAAAATCGCTCATTTCCTGCATGGCGGCACCTCACAATAACAGCTGCACCACGGCAGTCAGCAGAGAAAAGGCGATCCACGGCAGCATGGTCACGCTTTCGCTCAGTACCATGATCTTTCTCCTGTTCGGTAGCTGTGTTGTCCGATTCTCCAGCCGCAGATGACCGCGGCGTGTGATACAGTAGGTGATCATCGCCACCGCGCCCACTGCCCCAAGAATCAACGCATACTGCAAAGGCGTAGCGAATGCGCCATCATGATATGCAAGAACCAGTCTTGCATGGATCAGCGCATGATAGATGGCGTGCATCAGTACACAGTTGAAAAACGATCCGCCACCCAGCAGAAAATATCCTGCGCCAAGCCCGATGAGACACATACCCACACGGGCAGGAACGGAATTCGGAAACAGTGCTGACATACCTGCCACCGCACAGACGGCAAAGCCATCGCCAAACTGCCGCAGAACGGGCAACAATGTACCGCGCATCAATAGCTCATGCAAAAAGGGCAGAATCAAGATATGGAACAAACCGTACACGGTCAGCGCGGTAGTGTTTTTATACGAAAACAACTGTTGTGCCGATTCTGCACCGTCCCCACCGATATACTCAAGCACGCAGAACACGCCCGCACTGCACATCGCCCATCCCATTGCGCCCATGGCTTCGGGAAAGGCTTTTGCGGTCACAGGCATCTGCACACGCATCGGCACGCGAAAATATCGGTTGGCGATCAGCAGCGCGCCGCCGTATTGCAGCAGCATCACAAAAATGCGCACGGCGATCACCAGCCACTGGCTGCCGCTCATGCTGAAGGTAAGAAAGTCCAGACGGATATCCATGCCCAGCCGATGCATCACCCATACAATCAGCGAACCTGCGCCAAGCTGTACCAGCAAGAAAAACAGCAGCGCGAAGCCGATTACTTCGCTGATACGCTGCAGCACCTTGCGCTCATGGGCGGCAGGCTCTAGGGTGGCAAAACCCGTGCCGTCAGTATAGGCGTGCTCTCTGGAATCCACGATACAGCGATACAAATAGGGAGAATCGGTCTGCTTGCGCCATGTGCGGCTTGCAGTGTTGTATTTGGGGTTACGGCTGTTGTAAATAAAATCTTCTGCAACATCAATGCGATGAGGGCTTTCGGTTGGTTGCTGCGTTTCGGAATGGATCAGCATATAGCACCCCCTTTGGTTTCACGGGCACTGACTGCGCCGTAGCATTCTGTTGCCGTGGCACGGTCAATTACATATAATTCTCCATATTCATTGTAACAGATGCAAATGCCGAATGGGATGACAACTTGTAAACAAAAAATGAACAAATCGTGAATGGCCAACAGTAAAGCCGCTGTGACATTTACGGCACAGCGGCTTTTGCAATATGGTATCGGTTGGCGGTTGCGCTCAGTCCTCAAAGTCGTAGATATCGCCATACTCCCCGCGGAAGCGGTCATACAGCTTCTCCATCAGCACTTCATCGGTCACAGCGTCATAATGCTCGGTGTCCTTGCCCAGGTCGATGATCTCCACAATGACAACACCGGCTTCCTCGTCCTCCTCGGGCAGCAGCACGGCATAGGATTTGCCCTCGTGCTGAATGATCGCCAGAAACGTAAACAGGATCTCATTGCCGTCCTCATCCTCCAGCAGCACGCTGTCCTCCGGCAGATCGTCTTCGTGATTCTTGATTTCTTCCGACATGGCATAACTTCCTTTCGATTACTGTTCCAGTGCCACAGGCAAGGTGGAAAGGTTCATATCCTTACAGAAATTGCTCATTTCATACAGCACCAACACATCATCGGGGGCGGTGTGGATCAGTTCCGTCCAACTGCCGTCATTGTAGCGCAGGTCGATCATGGTAATGGTATCGTAATGGGTAAGCAGAAACGGCACAAAGCAGTTGGCGTAGGAATCTTTGAAGATCAGCAGAGAACGCCCCGTTTCTGCACCTGTTTCAATGGTCACCTGGCCGTAGTTTCCGCCAAAAAACACCTGATACTGATCTTTATTCAGCAGTTTGCCCATCTCCAGCACGGAGATGTTTTCACCATCGGCAGTGACTTTCACATCCGGCAGCGAAAAGGGCACCGTTACGATATCGGTGGGGCCGCTGCTGTCCAGCACCTTGGAATCCAATGTGCCGCGGAAGGATTCACTGACCACTTGCAGATTCAGCGATTCTTTCGCAATGGGCGTCAGCCCTGCCGCCTGCGCATACACCTGATATGCCACAAATGCGCCATCGGTATTCCAGTGATGGTCAGTGCGGTAGTAAAGCTGCTCCCCTACCGCGTAGTGATCTTCCAGCGCACCGCGGACATCCACATTGTGACAATCGTGCATTTTCAGCACCTGAAATGCCAGATTGATACGGGTATCCTCGGCATAATAGGGCGCAAAAGCCGGCAGATTATCCGCACAGATATTACCGGCAGTCGGTGCAGGCAGAAAGTACAGCTCGCTTTGGGGCATAGCGGCAATGAGTGCCTCTACCGCCTGCACATTGGCAAGCAAACGGCGGTGGGACAGATCCGCTTCGGTGATCTTTTCAAAATAGTAGTCATTTTTGCCGATGAACACCCCTGCGACTTCCTTTTTGCCGATGCACTGCTGCATCTTCGACTGCAAGGCTGTCCACGCATCGCGCATGGGCATCTGGTCGCTCATATATTCGGTGATCTTCTCCTGCCAGCTGCTATCAAAAATCGTATTCCATGTAGGGGCAGCCTCGGCTTGCAGATAGCGATTTTCATTTTCGGAATAGGTTTTCGGCTCCTTGAACAGGATCACGGCACCAGTGATGGCAAGGACAGCCGTAAACCCCACAGAGATCATGATCTGCAAATCCCGTTTCATCGGTCGTCCTCCTTTCAGAAGCGGAAATACAAAAACGGATTATAACTATCGGCAACCATTGCGGAAACGCTGAGGATCAGCAGCATCACGCTCCAGACGGTTTGCGCAAGAAGCTTGCCCTCGCCGTTTCGCTTGCCGAACATCCGCTTGCCGATCGTTGCAGGCAATGCGGTAGAACCAATCGCCATAACGATCAACAGCACAGCATTGCTGAGCAGATAGTAAAGCGACTGTGCGTCATAGCCGCCGTTTGCACCGAACAACGCAGTGAAATATGTTTTCAGCGCAGAGAAATCCTCATTGGCAAACAGCACCCATCCAAGCACGATCATCAGCAGCGCGTAGATATGCCGCAAGGCTTTCGGCGTTTTTTCCAACACTTTGTTCAGAACCTTTTTCTCCAGCACAAGCAGCACAAAGAAATACAGACCCCACAGTACAAAGTTCCACCCTGCGCCATGCCAGAGTCCCGTCAGTGCCCACACCACAAACAGATTGAAAATCTGCCGTGCAGCACCGCAACGATTACCGCCCAGCGGAATATACACATACTCGCGGAACCATGTACTCAGGGTGATATGCCATCTGCGCCAGAAATCGGTGATGCTGTCCGCCTGATAGGGGTAACGGAAATTCTCGACGAAATCGAAACCAAACATTTTGCCCAGACCAATTGCCATATCAGAATAACCGGAAAAATCAAAATAGATCTGGAATGTAAACGCGATGGCACCGAGCCATGCGGTGGCGGCAGACAAGGTATCTGCCTGCACCGAGATCAGATCCCACAGCTTACCTGCCTGATTGGCAAGCAGCGTTTTCTTGGCAAGACCGATGCAGAATCGGAAAATGCCGTTGCAGAATTGCTCTACACCGTCATCACGCTTTGCGATTTGCGCTTCCACATCAGCATAGCGCACAATGGGCCCTGCGATGAGCTGCGGAAACAGTGTGACATACATGGCAAAATCAATGGGATTCCACTGCACTTTTACTTCCTTGCGGTATACATCAATGACATAGGACAACGCTTGGAAGGTATAGAATGAAATACCAATGGGTAATGCAACCTTTAGCAGGGAGATGCCTGCGCCGGAAATGCCGTTGATGGCGGAAATGACAAAATCCGTGTACTTGAAAAAGCCCAACAGACCAAGATTCACGATCACTGTCAGTACAAGAGCCGCTTTGGCTGCACCCTGCTTTTCCTGCTTCTGAAACACCCCGACCAGCAATCCGCCAAGGTAGTTGACCAGAATGGAAAAAAGCATCAGCAGGACATAGGCAGGCTCGCCCCATGCATAGAAAAGCAGGCTCATGACGAGCAGAAATGCGTTACAAAGCACGATGCTCCATTGCTTACCGCCGCTTACAACTCGCAGCAAACGGTAGCCCAGAATTGTGATCGGCAAAAAGCCGCAGAGGAAAATCAGGCTGCTGAATACCATATGCAGTGTATCCTTTCGTTGCGGTTTTCAGTACATTTTAAGAGAGATATGCTGCCAGTTTACCCACCAGATAGCTGCTCTGCACCATAGAAACATTGTTTGCAAACACCACATCTGCATTGGGATGTTCTGCAACAAACGCGCTCAGGTCACGGTGATCGTAACGGTAATCAAAGGCATACACCGTCTGGTAGCTATCAGCAAGATACGGCACAATGGCATTGCCGTAAGACTCCTTGACGATGATGCACACAGAGCCATCGGTAAGGGCTGCATTGGTGGTCACCACCATCGGGTTATCACCGCCAGCAAAGGTCGCATACTTCAAACGGGCAGAATACTCGGTCACATCAGAAAGCAACGGCCAGTTATGTACCACGCCGTCGGTATCGGTATACTGCAGCTTGATGGAGTCAAAGTGCATGGGATAATGCACCGTTACCGTATCGGGGTTCGCTGCCAGCTTGGGGTTCTCTTTACTGTCACGGTAGAAGGTACCGAGAAAGCCGGTATAATCCTTGGTGGACATTGCGCTCAGGGGCGTAGGCGTTTTGCCCGTCAGTGCGCAGAGATTCCCATAGGCGTAATATGCGCCCAGTGCCGTCCAGTGGTGGTCGGTACGGAAATAAACATACTCAGTACGATGCGCGCGCAGGGTATCATACAACTGCACGGGCGTCACATTGGCACTGAGCTTTGCATACAGCTTATTGATCGATGATTTCTGATCAGTAGAAGGCACCACCGATTCCAGTGAATCGGGCAATGTAATGCCCATGCTGTTTGGAATGATCATGGTATACACATTGGCGGTGGCAGGCAGCGTTGCCGCAAATGCATTGACGGCATTGGCATACTGTGTTGCGAACTTGTCATTGTAGTAGTAACACTCATAAACGGAATCACCGTCACGCACGATCACGCCCAGATCTTCGTAATCGTTCTGGGAAGGGATCACGCTCTCGCCGCCCTGAACCGGCGTGGAAGCCGTAGTTGTGGTTTCGGAAGAAGACGAGGTGCCGCCTTGCGTGGTGGTTGTGCTTGATGTGGTTGCAGAGGTCTGCACCGCCTCACGGAGATCGGCAGCGTCCGAGGTACCGGTTTGCAGCACATCATCAATGATCTTGTTTGTAGTTTTGGCATCTGGCGATACACAGAAAATCGCAAGATTCCCGCCGCTTCTGACAATCGCATTTTCCAGTTTCGGCACCTGTTCGGGCGCATAACGCTCGTACTCGCGGCACATTTCCTTTGCATAGGTGTTCATGGCCTTGCAGATGGCTTCTGCACCCGCTGCGTCTTTTGCTTCAAACACAGCGATCATATCGGGCAGCGCGCCGGTGGCGGTATAGCCTGCCGCGGCAGTATAATCCGTTACATTCATCAGCAGAGCCAGCGTAGCGGCAGGGGTTGCCTTTACGGTAGCATCCATCGGCATTTTGCGGTACAAGGTATCGGCAAATGTCTGCGCGGTAACGGCTGCAACGGTACCGGAACTGCCAATCTCATCGGCACAGCTACAAAAACACACCGTAGAAATGCCCGCCAGCGCAAGGGCAATCATCTTATTCGATCTCATTTCTCATGTTCCTTTCTCTGTGGGAAAGCGCACGCTGCGCTTCCAAAACGAATAATGCATACACTATTATTATAACCCTTTGTATTATGAAAATCAAGCCTTTTCTGTGACAGGCACTGCCAATTCTTGACATTCCGCGATAGAGATTTTTGTCAATTTTTCCACTTATATAAAAAAGCAGCGGCCCTCTATTGAGAACCGCCGCCTGTAACATCTGATCTTACTGCATCTTGTATGCGTCGATCATTTTCTTACTGATGTGACCGGAACGCCGACCGTAGCGGCTGCCTGTCCGCACATAGGTGG
>JAEDLR010000076.1 GCA_016295145.1 Oscillospiraceae bacterium | reverse complement strand
AAATCGATGCCGGCACTAGCCAGAGAACTTCATTTCTCTGGCTTTTCCTGTATTTTTGGGCTGTTCGTACTGTCGTTGATGGGGTATCGCCAAGTGGTAAGGCACCAGACTTTGACTCTGGCATTCGTAGGTTCAAATCCTGCTACCCCAATTATTCCAGTGAACCAATATCACTAGCATGAAAAGCCCGATTATTCGGGCTTTTTTGCTGCCTAAGCGACTTTCGTCCGGTTTCAGATGACATCTGGATTCTCACGTATACATAGTTTCGTCAAATATTCACATACTACTTTCGAGGTGATGAAAGTGGCAAAGCGCATGAAGACTCATAACAAGTCTATCCTTATGGGGAGAGATCCATCTTCTGAGAAGGAATATCACACAAATTCCTTCCCGCAGGAGAAGCCGATTCCCGATGTTTATGTTGTTATTGACAATGACCTTGCAAGAGACAATGTGGAAAACGACCTGACCGCTGCGGATTTGTAAGATTTATAAACATTGATATGGACTGCATACAACCAAACTGCTTTTTTACAGGAGGATCTATGGAGCCGATTTGGCGATATAGCATACAGATGCCAAGCTTTCCAAAGTTTGAAGGTGGAGTAAAAACGGATGTCCTGATAATCGGAGGAGGAATCACAGGAATTCTGACAGCCTACTTTCTGAAGCAAAGCGGTGTGGAATGTATTCTTGTGGAAAAGGGAAAAATCTGTCAGGGATCAACGGGGCATACCACAGCGAAAATCACATTTCAGCACGGGCTGATTTATCATAAGATACGCAGAAGCAGCGGTGCTGAAGCTGCACGAATGTATTTTGAAGCGAATCAGCTTGCCTTCTCAAAGTATAGGGAGTTATCGGGTGAAATTGACTGTGACTATGAAATCAGGGACAATTATGTATACTCCGTCAATGATAAGAAAATGCTTGAAGATGAGATGGTTGCCCTCGAAAAAATCGGTTGTTCAGCGAAATTGCAGGAAAGCCTTGTGCTGCCTTTTCCAACCGTAGGAGCGGTAAAGGTTGCAAATCAGGCACAGATCAATCCTTTGAAATTCATCGCATCCATTGCAGAGGGCATCACGATTTATGAAAACACCTTTGTCAAGGCAATCCATGGGAATACGGCTATCACTGACTGCGGAGAAATTCGTGCCAAAACGGTGATTGTCGCAACACATTTCCCGTTTATCAACAAGCACGGCAGCTATTTTCTGAAACTTTATCAGCATCGCTCGTATGTTCTGGCACTGGAACAAGCACAGGATGTTGGCGGTATGTATGTCGATGCTAGCCAAACGGGGCTGTCTTTCCGTAATTATCAAAAATACCTGCTTCTCGGCGGCGGCGGTCATCGTACAGGTAAAAAAGGCGGTAATTGGTCTGTACTTCGAAGCTTTGTTAAGCGATATTATCCACAAGCCAAGGAGTATTGTCACTGGGCAGCACAGGACTGTATGAGCCTTGATGAAATACCGTATATCGGCCAGTATTCAAGCCGAACAGCAGAACTGTTCACTGCGACCGGTTTCAATAAGTGGGGGATGACAGGTGCAATGCTCTCAGCGATGCTGCTTTCGGATATGGTACAGAGGAAAAACAACGAGTATGCAGATTTATTCAGCCCATCGAGAAGCATTCTGAAACCGCAGCTATTCGTCAATGGTTTGGAATCCATTGTCAATCTGCTGTCTTTTTCGGGAAGACGTTGTCCTCATTTAGGATGTGCACTGCATTGGAATGCTGCCGAGCATTCGTGGGATTGTGTCTGTCATGGTTCACGGTTGGATGAAAACGGCACGGTTCTGGATAATCCCGCAAACGGAAAGTAGGAGCATCTACCGATAATATCCGTACAGAGCCTGTTTGGGATTTTCAAAACGGTATTGACAAACATGAACAAATGTACTATAATGACAAGAATGCAAGATAATCTCCATTGATTTTGCATGACACAAAGCACAAAGGCAGAACAGGGGCACTTTTGTTTTATGGAAGAAAGGATGATCGGATTATGCCATTTGATTTTAAGAAAGCGTACAAGGAATTCTATATGCCGAAGGATACGCCGCAAATCGTGAATGTACCGACGGCAAACTTTGTCGCAGTGCGCGGTAAGGGGGATCCCAATGCAGAAAACGGCGCATATCAACGGGCGATTGGTGTGCTGTATGCGGTGGCGTATACTCTGAAAATGAGTTACAAGACCGATCATCCCATTGATGGATTTTATGAATATGTTGTTCCGCCGCTGGAGAGCTTTTGGTGGCAGGAGCATTCTGAGCGTATCAATTATGCCGATAAATCGTCATTTTGTTGGATTTCGGTTATCCGGCTTCCTGATTTTATCACAAAGCAGGACTTTGACTGGGCAGTGGATTCGGCTGCCAAAAAGAAAAAACTGGATTGTTCATCGGCAGAATTTCTTACTATTTGCGAGGGCCTATGTGTGCAGGTGATGCACCATGGTACATATGACGATGAGCCACAGACAGTAGCCATCATGGATGCGTATCTGGCGGAGCATGGCTATGCCAACGATTTTTCGGAAGATCGCCTGCATCATGAGATCTATCTCAGCGATCCGCGAAAAGTGGCTCCTGAAAAGTGGAAAACTGTGATACGTCATCCCATTCGGCGGCTAGTGGTAGCTCATGAAACTGACTGAACCGTGCAGCATGAATACGAACTTGTAACAAGTGAAGGGCGATATTACGTCAAAAATGGAAATCTAAGATATAGAAGTAATGAGAATGGTGAGGATTATGCGCGAACAGAAAACACTTCATTTCAACCGTAGTGGCTTTTGAGCATTCCAATTCTGACATTAATGATATAGTATGGATTTCTTCAAAAAAGAGTAAAAAGTGGAACGAGGAACATGCTAACGAAAGTTTAATGAACTATAAATTCAATGCCTGATCTATACATAGATCAGGCATTCATTTTTCGAAAAAGTAGGCAATGATTGGTTTCATGTAACCGATCATTAGGGGTGGTTCTGGAGAGTAAAGTGCGAAAACACATTGTGATTGGGATTCTATTGTAACACTTCCACTGCCTGAAATCCCAAAATACCCAGTACGCATATCAAGCTGCCGGCAAGATTCCAGCCCGTGGGACGGGTGTTCTTTTTTATCAGATCAAGAATCAGCACGACCATAAGTATCATTGGCTGAATGAATGCATAATTGGTAAGACTTTGCGCAGCCACCGCATTTTCTCCAAGAAGCCCCAGTGCATTGGGTAGCTTGCATAACACTACGATCCACACGCCTTTTCTGCCTTCTGGACTTTCAGCCGCGATCGTTAGCGGTTTTGCAGACGGTATCAATACCAGCGCAAGAACAATCAGTGCGAAAAAAACGGTAAGTGTTGAAGAAATGTAGGTTTTCGCGGTATTCATTATAAATCCGTATGCGAATTTTGCGGCAATATAAACGATCAGCGCAACGGCAATCTTTTTGTAATTGACCTTTCTCCTGCCCGATCTAGCGATCATAACAAGTCCTGCAACGGTAACAGCTATGCATAGTATTTTCAGTGCGCTCACATCCTGACTGTACATGATGATATCCGTAGCGTAGGACATGAACAGCGTCAGCCCCAGCCATGCCTTGAGTTCAAATACGGACATTTCCACAAGTATTTTTGCGCCCATTGAGAATTCCAGAAATTTGCTTGCGGCAATCAGAAAAACACAGATGAATGTCGGCAGGGAAAATGTGAGAGTCCGGTCGGAAAACGGCAGCAGCAATGCAAGAAAGGGGAGCGTTCCCGCTGCCATTAAAAAGGTAAGCTGCGAACCGTTCAGCTTTGCTTTGCTGACAGCGTACTTGTCATTGAGTGAGCATATCGTGTAAAGCGCAACAACTGCAAGCATGGTAAGCATTATTATGATCTCCCTGATTTTTGAAATTTGCGCTATCGCTATATTTGTGCGTTGCGTATATTGAGATTGGGGTAGCAGGATTTGAACCTACGCGTGCCAGAGTCAAAGTCTGGTGCCTTACCACTTGGCGATACCCCATTACGGATATAGCATATCGTATACCACATATATCAAAAAAATGCAATTCGCTGCTGTTCGGCGAAGTTCAAGCTGTCAGACCCAATGCCAGAAGGAAAACAGTAGAAGCATAGACAAGTGTTTATTTCACGGTAACCCTCGGGCAATTGGTAAAACAAAACGGATTCTGTACAGAATCCGTTTTTGATGAATGCCGCTGACCGGACTTGAACCGGTACGGAGATGAATCCGAGGGATTTTAAGTCCCTTGTGTCTGCCGATTCCACCACAGCGGCATGAAATCTTACACGATATTATAGCATATTCGGCAGATTTTGTCAAGCAATTTGTGAAAACTGTGCCCCAAACGATTCCGGATCGCTCGGGGCACTACGGTTACTGTTCAATGCTGGCAAGCATCATCAGAATGGCAATTGCGTCATCGCCGTTCACGCCTTTGACAGCGTCGCAATCTGCGTTAACCATGCCCTGTGTACTGACCTCTGCTGCACTGTCTTCAGAGAGAAAACGGTTGAGCAGGATTACATCACCGATTTTCACATAACCATCGCAGTTTACATCTCCAAGAAGCGTTACAGTGGTTGTGGTCGATGTCGTTGTAGTTGTAGTAGTTGTAGTGGTCGTGGTTGCCTGTGTTTCCGCCGGACCTTCAATGATTACGCCTGCCACCGCGCCGATCGCTTCATCAATATAGAAGTTGTCGGTGCCTTCGGCAGTTTCCACATACAGTTGCAGATTGCTTGCATCTGCGGGAATGACATAGTTCGAATTCGCCAGTTGTACCCAATCGCCCTGCGCAACGGTTGCTTCGGCAATGGTGGAATACTGCGTTTCGCCTGCTGCATCGGTGTATTGCAGCTTGAGATAGAAAGTAGTGGCGGGTGCATCGCCTTCCAGATTGGATGCCACCACGCTGAAGCTGTAGGCATTGCCGGGCTGGAATGCTGCGGTATTCAGTGTGCGATAAGCGCCGTTCCAAGCCGATGTGCGGTTCTGTACCAACAGTGCTTCGGTGCCGTTATAAGCAGTTCTGCCGCTGAGGCTTACCTCCGCAGCGCCTCTGCCACTCCAGGAATCGGCATCGCCTTCGAATGTGCTGTGGAAGTAATAGCCCTGTGCATCCGGCTCGATCCCTGCACTGATTACAAAAGTCGAAACGCTTTGTGCGGGCAATTGCGCGTAGAAGTGATTTCCGTCAAATTCAAGGTTTTCGGTTTTGGCAAGATTCTCATTGCCGGAGGTGCGGTAGCGTGTGATATTGGAGATTGTTTCACCGCTATTGATGCTGAATTCTTGCGTGTAGCCGTTGCTGCTCTGATTGACGGCAACCACAACAATCTGATTGTCCTCGCCGCGGTAAGCCGAAACATAAACCTGATCGGAGGGCTGCTCGGTGCAGTCGATTCTGACGGAGCCGGGGCGCACAAATTTGGAATACTGTGCCATGCAGTAGCCGCGCTTGCTGATGTTGCCGTTTTCTTTCATCGGGCCGTAGCTGCGGCGGATATACCACCAGACATATGCGCTCAGGTTCGCAACGGTCAGACCGTTGTGGATATTCTCAGAAACGGCAAGTGCTTCCGGCCATGTATCTGCATCGGAACTGCTGTTGGGCACATAAACCTCGGTCATCCAAAGTTGTTTGCCACTGTTTTCAATGGCAGGGAAGTCCATCCAACTGCGGGGGGTGCCATAGAAGTGTGTTCCCCAGACATCCACAGCGTTATTGGCTGCCTGATTGCCAAGAATGGCATTGTAAATCGTTTTTTGATACTGGAAGCTTTCCGGCGACATGAGTTTTGCATTGGTGCCCGCCGTAACCGCATCTCCGTAATTGGAAAGGAAGTTGACCAGATCATCGGCACTCCAGTAAGTCCAGTCGTGTGCATAGTCCGGCTCATTCTGAACCGAAATGGAATGCAGTTTGATGCCTTGTCCCTCTACATATTTTACAAAGCTGTTGAGGTGCTGCGCATACTCTCCGTATTTGGATTTATCCACCGCATATTTGCCGTTGCTACCGCCGGATACACGGATACTGGCAGGCGGATTCCAGGGGGAAGCAAACACCTGTGCGCCCAGTGCCTGCGCCTTTTTGGCGACATTGGTGCAGCGATACCATTGGGTGCTGTCCTCATTGACAAAAATTCGAAGAATGCTAAGACCAAGCTCATCCTCGCCGTTGCCGAATGCTTTCTGCACCTGTGCATCGGTTAGATCAGAGCCTGTCCATTCAGGATGGTTGATACCGCCAAAGCCTTCAATCACCTGATATTGTTTGGAGCTATCCACCACGCAGATGCTAGCAGCACTGCCGGTTGTCAGCGGAAGTGCTGCTAGCATGGTTTGTGCCATCAGTGCTGATGTGCAGATTGCCGCCAGTCTGCGGAAAAGTCCTGTGTGTTTCATTTCATAATCCTCCCAAATAAATATGTGTATTCGTGCGTACAGAGTGTGCGCTACATCATATTATAACGATTATTAGTGCGATGTTGCAATAGCAAGCTGTGCTGAGTTTATTTCATTTTTGTGCTGCATCAGAGTATCGAATGCCAAAAGAATGGTTCCTATTTTGCGGATATGAAATCATATTGCCTTTTGATGCAGACATTGTATTCCCCTCTAAAGTATGATATAATAGGTGCAACAAAATTTTTCGATTGAATGCAACCGATTTCTACGGTTTGCGAGATGAGAGATAAGGGCGCGCAAAGGGGGTGCAGCAAATGGATGACCATGCAATTGTGACATTATACTGACAGCGCAATGAATCGGCGATTACAGAGACCGCGGCAAAGTATGGCAAGTACTGTTTTGGACCAATGTCAATAAAGTGGACAGAAAAAAGTTGAGAACTAGGTAACGTGA
>JAEDLR010000019.1 GCA_016295145.1 Oscillospiraceae bacterium | reverse complement strand
CAGAATATGCAGATTGCCGATGATCGCCCAGCCGATGCCCTCCATGACCGCTGCAATCGCTGCAACAACAGCAAGATTGCCCCCAAGCATCGCGACCAGTTTCCCGATGCTGATCATCAGACCCGCTGCAGGCATTACCGCAATCACGGTCATCAGCACCTTGCCCAGCCGCTGAAGAAAATCAAAATGCTTGCCCTGTGCTTTTCCAGGGGTAGGAGAATGTTTGGTCGCAGTGTGATCTTCCTTGGGAGAAGCCTCCTCCCGATGGATTTCCATCAATGCCCCACCGTGCACAATATTGCCTGTAGCCACGCTGATTTTGCCCATCATCTCATCGCCGCATAGTATGACAGGGGTAATCACATCAAGCCCCTGATCCTTGATTTTGTCGATATCGGCTTCGGCGATCAGATCACCGATCCTGACCCGATCGCCCTTTTTCACATATGGGATAAAGCATTCTCCCCCAAGAGATACGGTTTCTAGCCCGAAATGTATGAGGACGCTTTCGCCCCCTTCCGTTGTGATGCCGTATGCGTGCTTGGATTCCGTGACAGAAGTAACAGTGCCCTCCACAGGTGCATAAATTCTGCCGTCAGTGGGTACGATGGCACAGCCGTCACCGAGGATTTTTTCAGAGAATACAGGGTCGGGGACTTTTTCCAGCGGAAGGACTGTACCGCTTAATGGCGCGTAGATTTTTTTCAGTTTTTCCTTGTACGATTGCATAACGGTTCCTCCTTTTGGGGTTGCAAGGCTAGCATATGTTGTAAATCGAGAAAAATGCAGCCGGTTTCCTTACAGATTTTGCCGTTTTTCAAAGGGGCAATATCGAATATTTGTAGGGTGGTTGAGAACCAAAAACGCTTGACAATTGATTGACAATGTGTTAAACTAAACGCGTATGGAATCGTTGATGATTGCATATCATGAAAGCAGATAATCAATAAGGTGTGAGGTGCGTTGCTATGGTAGAAATCAAGGAATACAGAGGACATATCCGCAATCATCGGGCCCTTTGCGCAGAGCTTGGCATTGATGATGCCTTGCCCCGCGAGGAGCGTGAAATGCAGATTCTGCAAGCGGCATATGCGGCGTGGGGTACCGAGATGGGCAATCATCTGTACGGTATGTTTGCCTTTGCCCTGTGGGATCCCGAACAGAACGCAATGGTGTGTATCCGCGACCAGTTCGGCACGAAGCCCTTTTATTATTACCTGACTGCGGACGGAAAACTCCTGTGCAGTACCATGATCCGCACAATTATGGAGCAGGATGGTTTTGTAAAGCAGCTCAATGAAAAGATGCTGCAATACTACCTCACCATGACCTATGTGGCAGGTGAGGAAACCTTCTTTGTGGGCTTGAAAAAGCTGATGCCCGGGCGCTGTCTGGTGTTCAAAGACGGCAAATGTACCATTAACCGGTACTGGAAGCCGGAATTCCACCCGGATACAAATCCTACACTGGAGCAGTGGGCGGATGAGATTCACACGACCATGCAGCAGATGATGGCTGAGGTCAAAGAGCCGGACGAAACAGCAGAATCGTTCCTTTCGGGGGGCGTGGATTCCTCCTATGTGCTGGCGCTTTCCGATGCAAAGGCAGCCAATACCTGCGGCTACGAGGAGGAACGCTTCGATGAATCCGTGCTGGCAAAGCAAACTGCCGATCTGCTGGGTAGAACCTGCAACCGCTGCATTGTGACCCCTGAGCAGTTCTTTGACATTGTGCCCTATGTGATGTATCACATGGAGCAGCCTCTGGGTGATGCTTCTGCCATTGTATTCACCATTGGTTGTCGCGAGACCGCCAAGCATACCAAGCTTTGCTATTCCGGTGAGGGCGCCGATGAGTTCTTCGGTGGCTACAATATGTATGCCCGTGCAGCCGTCTACGGAGACAATCTCAAGAATTTCTATGTGGGCAACACCAACATTATGAAAGAGGAAGAGAAGCAGCGCCTGCTGCTGCACTACGATCCCACTGTGCTGCCCATTGACCTTGCCCGTGAGATCTATGCGGAAAACGAGGGCGCGGATCCTCTTTCCAAAATGTCCGATGTGGATATTCAGCTTTGGCTTGAGGGCGATATTTACCTGAATGTGGATAAAATGAGTACCGCTGCCGGTCTGGAAGTTCGTATGCCCATGACCGACCGCCGGGTGTTTGATATTGCATCTCGTATGCCCTCCTGCTATAAGGTGGCAGAGGGACAGAACAAGATCGCTATGCGTAACGCTGCCGCAAAGGTGCTGCCCGAGGAGATTGCCTTCCGCAAAAAGCTGGGCTTTGTGGTGCCGATTCGTATGTGGCTTGCCGATGAGCGCTACAATGCAGACGTGCGCCGCCTGCTGCAAAGCGACATTGCCGCCAAGTTCTTCCATATGGATGAGGTGGAGTCGATCTTCCGCGAATACATAGAGGGTAACTCCGATTTGTGGCGCAAGATCTGGACGATTTACACTTTCCTTGTGTGGTATGAGGAGTATTTCGTCAAACGCTAATGCCCATCAACCAAAAAGCGACCGTACCTCCGACACAGGATCGGGGGTACGATTTTTATCTCCAACAAAAAAGCCACCTCTGCATTGCGCAAAGGTGGCTGATGTTTGTATCTCTGACTGTGGATCGCAGATTACTTCAGCTCATGTGCGGTGAGATTTGCACGGGTTGCGAAATCCTTGCCTGCGCCGCCCTCCGTGATGCTGATGGCGTTGCCGTCATAGTTGAACATAAAGTTGAAGCCCACAAAGCCGGGGTTGTTGTTCAGCTCAAAGATAATCTGCACGGTATCACCGGGCTTGCCGCTGACGGTATTGGCGGAGACCGTCAGGCTGTCGCCAATGACCTTTTCCACCTGGGGTGCGGTGGCATTGACGCATACATAGCCCACATTGGTGCTAACCTTCAGGGATTCTGCATCGTAGTTTGCAAAGTCGGTGTGGAAGATGTTGATGGGGTACACGCCGTCGGGCGCGTTATCGGCAATCTTTGCGTTGAATACGAGGAACTGACCGTCAAATACAAAGTCCTTTTTCTGGGACATATCCAGCCACAGTGCCTGATAGTTCTGCTCCTTAGGCTGATAGTTCTGCTCTGCGTAGGAGGTTGCCAGGGTGGTGCCGGTATAGGGCTCGGTTACAGGTGTACCGCCGTCTGTGGTGACAGTGCTGCCGTTGATATCGGTCTTGTTGGCAAAGATATCACCGTTTGCATCCACGGTGGTGGTTACCACAGGAGCCGTGGTCTGCTGGGGAGGAATGTTGGGGTCAGGGGTCAGGGTCAGATCAAAGTTGATCATGCCGTTGCTGTCGGTGGAAACACCCTCAAGGGAACTTTCATCCTTGCTGCAGCTCACAGTAGGCAGGGCCATTGCACCAACCAGTGCGATAGCGACCAATTGTTTCAAGAAACGATTCATTTTTAGAATCTCCTTTCTGTATTTGCATTTCGGTACAATGCGTTCTGGCAATTTTGCTTGTTCTATCCCATTATACACAAAGTCGGGGGAAATGTCAAGTGAAATTTCGGTGTATACTGTGTGTATATGCGTTCACGGTGCCGGATCGTTGTGGGGTGCATCTCCGGCAGGGGATTTTTTCAGCATCGCAAGCAGGGTTTTGATATTCGGCACCTTGCCGCGATACAGCACCATCAGACGGTAAATGGTTGCCGCAATCCAGATGATTGCCACAATGGAAAACAGCATAATCGCCATGGAGATCACCGTTTGCAGGGCGGTTATCTGCCCCAGAAGAAGCTGACCGGGTACCACCAGAATGGCAGTAAAGGGGAAGTAGTTGAGCCATGGCGCAGTGGAGATCATGGAGTTACTGGTATTGGGCGAGCCAAGACACATGAAGAAGCTGAACAGCAGCACAAGCACAAAGATATAGTTGGTTTTGCCCAGATCCTCTGCCTTGGAAGCCAGTGCGCCGCTGATAGAGGAAAGGGCGCAGTAAAGCAGAATGCCCAGTCCGATGAAGATGACGGCAAGCACAATGCCCTTTACGGTGAAGATCGACTGGTTTTCGCTTAGGGTATTCAGTGTGGTGACAATGGAATTATCGGTATCCGGCACCGCATCCAACGCGGCAAGCATACCGATGATGCAGCCGAATACGCCGGAGATCAGCCAGATGAGAATTTGCAAAAACGCACTGAATGTTACCGCAAACAGCTTGCCGAAAATCAGCGCAAAGGGGTGTACCGCGGTGAGCATGGTATCCATCAGCTTGGAGGTTTTCTCCAGCAGCACACTGTTTGCCACGCTCTGACCGTAGAACAGTACCATAAAGTACATCAGCATAATGATAAAGAACGGGAACGCAAACTCGATGATCTGTGTCGCGATGTCTTTTCCTTCTGCCGCCGTACCGTCTGCATTGAGCTGCCCGGTAATACTGACCACAGGGGTTGCATAAACCCCGAGCTGCTGGGGGGTAAGCTGTGTTTTCTGCACCAGAATCATGGGGAACGCTGCCTCAATGGCATCCGCAAGAGCATAGGCATCCTCTTGTGTGATTGCCGTATCATCGGCAAGGCAAAGGGTCAGCGCATAGGCAGATTCCTCACGGGTAATGTGCAGCAGTGCCGAGGTGTCGGGGTCTGCCTGTTCCAGAGCCGCTTTTGCTTCGTTGAAACTATCCATCAGCGTGTAGGTAATCGGTTCCTCTGTGGCAGCATCCTGGGTCAGTGCGGAATAATCGGCAGAGCCCTCGGTTTCGTCGCAAACATACACTGTGCGGAAAGGTTGTTTCACATCCTCTGTACTGTCTCCCTCAAGCTTTACGCTGAGCAAAAGCAGCAGGGGAATACCGATGAGCAGCAGCGCGCCGAGCATGACTGTGGTGGCAAGCCACGCCTTCTGGGAGCAACATTGCCACAGGGTGAAGCGGAAAATGCGGAATGTACCCGCCAAAGAATTACGCTTTTTCATGGGGCACCTCCTTGTTTGTCTTATCCTGCCGCCACATACCAATGAGATTTTTCAGCTTGGGCGGTGCGCCTCTGTGCAGGATCATCATATGGTATACCTTATCGGCGATGAGCAGCAGCACAAACATAAACGCAATGGAGATCACCCACGAAACGACCAGCAGTGGCAGGCTCAACTTGCCGCAGATGTAGTTGGCAGGTGCCATAAAGATGGAGAAGTACGGGCACAGCGAGAAGAATGTATCCGCTGCAGAACTTTCAAACATTGGTACAAAGGCGCCTGCCATATATCCCACCATGATAAACAGCACCGTATAAATGCTCACGGTCTGGATGTCCTCGTTCTTGGAACAGCACGCAGCGGGGATGCTGCAAAGCAGCGCGAGGGTCGCATAGCCGATGAAGACAGAGAACAGCATGATGAGCAGCGTGCCCACGTGTACCTCATTGACGATATTGGTGATGGACATGGAATCCAGCAATTCCTGAATGAACTGTGTGCTGCCGGTGGCTTTGGCTACCGCATAGGAGATGCACAGACCGATCAGCACCAGAACAATGCCCACCGTGATAAACAGCGTTACCGCCAGAATCTTGCCAAAGAGCAGCGCCGCAGGGGAAATGCTGACCATCAGCAGCTCCACCAGTTTGGAGGATTTCTCATCCACACACAACTGGAAGATATAGCCCATTGCAAGAGAGCCCATAATCATTACCAGCATGGAGTAATACGTGGAAACCATGCCGAATGTAGCGGTATCTACGCCGTTTTCATTCTCTTCGGGGCGGTAGTCGGACAGATCGGATACCTTCATGGAGATTTCGGAATTCAGCATCTCCAGTTGATTTGCATCAACCCCTGCCTGGGCAAGCATACTGTGACGCAGTGTTTCGGCAACGGCAGCCGTTACGGAATCCACATCAAACTCGTCCAGTTCGGAATCCGCAGCATAGAAGCCCTCCACCGAAAGCCCCGTCTGGGCATCGGCAGTGACGGCAACTGCCATGCAGCCTTTGGATTCTGCCACAAGCTGCCCGAAGGTCTCGTTGCTGGATTCGGTTTCCACAACGGTAATGTCCTTGTAGATGTCCTGCTGAAAATATGCCGTATCAAAAGGAATTTCCGTTTCATTGCGCAGATACAGCATGGTGACATCGGTGCTTTCCGCCATGATATCTGTGTTGCCGCTGCCTGTGAATATTCTTGCCACAGGCAAAGCTGCCACGGCGATCACAAACAGCATCAGCAGCAGAATCTTTACGCCCATCATGGCATAATGCTGCTGCACCGAAAAGCGGAACACATGACCCATGCCGCGCAGTCGGTTACTCAGCTTCATGGGGTTCACCAACCTTTTCCACAAAGATCTCATGGAGGCTCGGCTCACGCAGCTCAAAGGCAATCAGTTGAATGCTGTCATTTACAAGCTGACGCAGTAGTGCATTTGCCTGTTCCTCTCCGGTGACCTTGCATTCGTAAGTAAAGCCCACACGGGAAAGCAGTGTAACCCCCGCCTTTTCGATCTGCGGTGCGATCTCGGTTTCCGTTTTGATTTGCAGGTTGATTCTGCCGTAGCTTTTCTTGATCTCGGCAAGATTGCCCTGCAAAACCGTCTTGCTGCGGTCTAGAATGGTCAGATCGGTACAGAATTCTTCAATGGTGGTCATCTGGTGGCTGGACATGATGATATACTTGCCCTTTTCGATCTCCTCGCGGATGACGCTCTTGAACAGATCGGCGTTTACAGGGTCCAGGCCCGAAAGGGGCTCATCAAAAATGATCAGGTCAGGGTCACTGAGCAAAGACGCCATCAACTGAATTTTTTGCTGATTGCCCTTGGAAAGCTGATCTGCCTTTTTGGATTTGGCAGGTGCTCTGCCCTTTGCCGGTGGATACAGATACTCCACAGCTTCCAGACGCTCTGCCCAGTAGCGGATGCGCTTTTTTGCCTCTGCACCCGTTACACCCCGCAGCCCTGCAAAATACAATAGCTGATCCATCAGTGCCGCCTTGGGGTACAGCCCTCTTTCCTCGGCGAGATACCCCACATTGCAGGTCTCCACAGAAAGTGGATTGTCATTCCACAGCACCTTGCCGCCATCCTTGGCAAGCATATTCAGCATCATGCGGATGGAAGTGGTTTTACCGGCGCCGTTGGTGCCAAGCAATGCATATACACCAGGCTGCTGCATCTCAAAACTCAGGTGATCCACAACCACCTTACTGCCATAGCATTTATACAGATCCGATACGATCAATCCCATACTCTGTTCCTTCCTTTCCGATGCGTTTTCACATCGTATTGTATTATACCATTTCTGTGTGCATTTGTAAAGTGTGTGAAATGCTATGAAATCTTGCCAAGGAATCCTGGTATTTTGTGTAATACAGCGTGATTTCGCGTTATATCTTGACAAAGGACGGAAAATATGGCATAATACCACTAAACCTGAAATAGGAGTATTGATTCATGACCGAGGAACTTGCAAGAACGCTCACCGAGGCATTGGGTGGATTTCCGCCCCTTGCCGTTGTGTTTATCATTTCCATGATTCCCATTCTGGAGCTGCGCGGCGGCTTGATTGCGGCATCACTGCTGGGGATTGATATGTGGACTGCCGTATTGTTCTGTATTGCGGGCAATGTGCTGCCCGTGCCGTTTATCCTGCTGTTTATCGAGAAAATTCTCAACTGGATGAAGGGCTGCAGGATCAAGCTGTTTAACCGCATCGCCAACTGGCTGGAGGCAAGAGGCACCGGCGAGAAGGCTGCCAAAATTCGCAAGTATGAATTCTGGGGGCTGGCATTGTTTGTGGGCATTCCGCTGCCCGGTACCGGTGCATGGACAGGCTGCTTGGCTGCGGCTCTGCTGCACATTGATAAGAAAAAGGCGACCCTTGCAACCCTTGTGGGAATCGCTATGGCAACTGTGATTATGTGCATCGTTTCGTACGGCGGTCTGCAAGCGATCATCAATCTGTTCAGCTAAGAAGAAGCAGACGGCACCGTGATGCGGTGCCGTTTTCTGTTGCGGGAAACCAAACATTTGTTTTGTAACTTTTGCTTATAATCCATCTGTAATTTTGCAATGAATTGTGCTTTTCCATGAAATTTGCAAAAAACCTGTCAGAAAAAAAGGAGAATGCGCGCATCCTACTGTAAATCTGTTACAGAAAACCATTTCTGAGAGAGGATGAAGCCCTGTGACCGTTCGCGAGGAACTTGAAATTCATGAGCTGGCAACCCTGAGCCCCTTTGCCTGCCCTTCGGCGCAAGCCGTGCGTCTTGTGCGCGAGGAAAAATGCCCCTATCGCACGGAATTCCAGAGAGACCGTGACCGTATTCTGCACAGTTCCTCTTTTCGTCGACTAAAGCGTAAAACGCAGGTGTTTCTTTCCCCGGTGGGGGATCACTACCGCACCCGCCTGACCCATACGCTGGAGGTGGCACAGATCGCCCGCACCATTGCCCGTGCCATGCACATGAACGAGGATCTGACCGAAGCCATAGCACTGGGGCATGATCTGGGGCATTCGCCTTTTGGTCATGCAGGAGAGGCAGCACTGGATCAGGTCTGCCCCCACGGCTACCGGCATTACATGGAGAGCGTGCGGGTGGTGCATTATATCGAGAAAAACGGAAAAGGCTTGAATCTCACGCAGCAGGTGAAAAACGGCATTGCCTGCCATACCAACCGCATTGCCAATACCCGTGAGGGCAATATTGTCCGCGTGGCTGACCGCATTGCATATATCAACCATGATATTGACGATGCCATTCGTGGGGGCATCCTCTCCAAACAGGATCTGCCCCGGGGCTGTGTTGCCGTGCTGGGCGATTCCAAAAGCAGCCGTATCACCACCATGATCTCCTCCGTGATCGCCAACGGCCCCGATATCATTCGCATGACAAAAGATATTCAAGAGGCCCACGATGTGCTGCACAGATTTCTCTCCGATCATGTGTATTCGAACTCGGCAGCCAAAACCGAAGAGCCAAAGGCACAGGCACTGGTGATTCGGCTGTACACGCATTTCATCAAGCATATTGACGATTTGCCAAAAGAGTACCGGATGATCGCCGAGCGCTTTGATATTGACCGTGCCGTGTGTGATTATATTGCAGGAATGAGCGATGATTTTGCCATTCGTACCTATGAACGGCTGTTTGTGCCCCGTTGTTGGGATGTGCGATGAGATATCCGCTTGATGAGAGGATATCCGGCTGATTAGTGAAAGGGAGGTGAATGTTCTGTTACCGCAGGAATTTTTATATCAGCTGAAGCAGGCAAACCCCATTGAGACTGTCATGAGCGCATATGTGCATCTTGTGCAGGCGGGTTCGCTGCTCAAATGCTGTTGCCCCTTTCACTCCGAGAAAACGCCCTCTTGTATGGTGTATGCAGGTACACAGGATCCCCACTTCTATTGCTTTGGTTGTCATGCCGGGGGCGATGTGATCACCTTTCTGATGAAGATTGAGGGGCTGCCCTATATGGAAGCCGTGGAGCGTCTTGCACAGAATGCAGGGCTGCCCATGCCCCAGCAGGCGGACGATCACGGGGAAAGCCGTAGAAGAAGCCGTTTGCTGGAGCTGAACCGATGTGCCGCGCAGTTTTACTACAAGCAGCTTTGCGGAGAGGACAAGCGCGGTTTGCAGTATCTTGCAGAGCGTAAGATTACGCCGCAGATTATTAAGAAATTCGGGCTTGGCTATGCCGACGGCCGCTGGGATGGTCTGCAAAAAGCCATGGGCGCCGAGGGCTTTACCGATGAGGAACTGATAGATGCCAATCTTTGTAGCCGTTCCCGAAAAAATGACGGCGTGTATGACCGTTTCCGCAATCGGGTGATTTTCCCGATCTTCGACCTCAGGGGCAGCGTGATTGCCTTTGGCGGGCGCACCATTGAAGCGGACGGCGAGCCCAAATATCTCAACTCCTCGGATACCCCCGTGTTCAAAAAGGGACGCAATCTGTTTGCCATGCAGTTTGCCAAAAAATCACAGTCCAAACGGATGATTCTCGCCGAGGGGTATATGGATGTCATTTCCATTCATCAGGCAGGCTTTGAAAATGTTGTGGCATCTCTGGGCACGGCACTGACCCCCGAACAATGCCGTCTGATGCGGCAGTACTGCCAGGAGGTTGTGATTGCCTATGATAGCGATACCGCAGGGCGCAGTGCCACAGCAAAGGCGGTGAATCTGCTGCGTGCAGTGGGCATTCAACCGCGCATTTTGCATATGAAGGACGCCAAAGACCCCGACGAATACATCAAGAAATTCGGCGCAGGGCAGTTCCGGCTGCTGCTGGAGGAAGCCGATGATGCGGTCAAATACGCATTGGAACACTGCAAGGACGGCATTGATGTCACCGCTGTGGACGGCAAAATCACCATGATGCAGAAAGCAGTTTCCGTGCTGGCAGATGTGGAAAACGATATGCAGCGTGAGATCTACCTTTCCGATCTGGCAAAGCAGCAGGAGATCGACCCTGCGGTGCTGAAGGAACAGGTGGCAAGAGAGATCCGTATGCGGCGAGGGCGTGAGAAAAAGCAGGCATGGCGTGCTGCGGTCAATCAGCCGCTGATGCGTGACCCTGTGAATCCTACGGCGGTGGGCAAGCGCAAATCCGCAAAGGCGGAGGAGCTGATTCTGTGCTATTTGTTTCGCCACCCCGATGCCATGGAGGAGATCGCGCAGCAGATCACCCCACAACAGTTTGTCACAGAGTTGTATTCCCGTGCCTATGGAGTATATCTCAGGGAGATGCCAAAGCTTTCGGCGTTTACCTTCTCCATATTCTCCGAGGATTTTACCCCCGATGAGATGGGCGTGCTGACGGGCATTTCCGCACGGTACGAGGAGATTGATGTTTCCCATGCATCGGTGTATGATGCCATTGATGTGCTGCGAAACCAGAACGATACCCCGCAGGAGTCTGCGGATACCCTTTCCGATGCGGATTTCCGCGCGATATTTGATCGAAAAAGGAAACAAAAGGGATGAAGGCTGTGCGTATGCACCGCCATGATCTGCGTATCATATCGAAAAGGGCGATATGCGCTGTTTTCTGAGAGATTCTTCATTGGAAAGAGAACATAAAAATCCCCGAAAAAAACATGAAACCACAAAGGAGGAATTCCAATGACCAACGAAAAAAACCGCTGCCAGTTGCTGCTGGATAAGGCAAGTAAAAGCGGTAAGGTCTCCATGCGTGAAATGAATGACGCATTTGAATCTACCGGTTTTGACCCCGAGCAGATCGACCGTTTTTATGACTCCTGCAGTGCCATGTCCATCGAGATCATTGACGACTATACCGTCGATGATAACTCGCTGGATCTGGATTTTGGCGATGATCTGGGCGATGATCTGGAGTTTGCGCTGTCAAGCGAAAACATCGGCATGGATGACCCTGTAAAGATCTACCTGAAAGAGATCGGTCATGTGCCGTTGCTGACTGCAGAGGAGGAAACACAGCTTGCACAGCGTATGCGTGCAGGGGATGCCAATGCCAAGAAGCGTCTGATTGAAGCCAATTTGCGCCTTGTGGTGAGCATCGCAAAGCGTTATGTAGGCAGGGGAATGCAGTTTCTGGATCTGATTCAGGAGGGCAATCTGGGGCTGATTAAGGCTGTGGAGAAATTCGATTACACCAAGGGCTTCAAATTTGCCACCTACGCCACATGGTGGATCCGGCAGTCCATCACCAGAGCCATTGCAGATCAGGCAAGAACCATTCGTATCCCCGTGCATATGGTGGAAACGATCTCGAAGGTCAAGAAGATCTCCGGACAGTTGCTGCACGAAAACGGCAGAGAAGCCACACCGGAAGAGATCGCAGAGCGCATTGATATGCCCGTGGAAAAGGTCCGCGAGATCATGCGCATTGCCTATGACCCCGTTTCTCTGGAAACCCCTGTGGGCGAGGAGGACGACAGCCATCTGGGTGATTTTATTCCCGATGAGCAGGCAATTGACCCTGTAGAGGCTGTTTCCAACAGCCTGCTGAAAGAGGAACTGGATAAGCTGCTGGGTACGCTTACCGAGCGGGAGGCAGCGGTGCTGCGGATGCGCTTCGGTTTGCTGGACGGACAAGCCCATACGCTGGAAGAAGTGGGTGCCGCATTCGATGTGACCAGAGAGCGTATCCGCCAGATTGAAGCAAAAGCAATGCGAAAAATCCGTGTGAAGCGTCAGAGATTTTTAAGCGGCTACCACAGCTGATTTCCCATGCAAAAAACAGAGAATAACAACGCGGCACAAGTGCAAGTGCAACAGGAGGTTCATTCCATGTCCGCAGAAAAGAATCAATGCGAGCTGCTGCTCGAACAAGCCAAGGCATCCGGTAAGGTTTCCATGCTGGAGATCAACCGCGCCTTCGAAGAATCCGATGCGTCCTCTGACCAGATCGAACAGTTCTATGAATCGCTGACTGCCATGAATGTGCAGATCACTGACGATTACATCCCCGATGATGACGACGACCTTGCCATGGATTCGATGATACAGGCAGAGACCGCCGATGAAATGGAACAGGTGCTTTCCACCGAGGGCATCTCTATTGATGACCCCGTGAAGATCTACTTAAAAGAGATCGGTACCGTGCCGCTGCTGAGTGCTGACGAGGAACTGGAACTGGCAAAGCGCGTGCTGGATGGCGATCCTGCCGCAAAGCGGCGGCTGACGGAGGCAAATCTCCGTTTGGTGGTGAGCATCGCCAAAAAGTATGTGGGCAGAGGTATGCAGTTCCTTGACCTCATTCAGGAGGGCAATATGGGTCTGATCAAGGCGGTGGAAAAATTCGATTACACCAAGGGCTTCAAATTTTCTACCTACGCCACATGGTGGATCCGTCAGGCGATTACCAGAGCCATTGCAGATCAGGCAAGAACCATTCGTATCCCCGTGCATATGGTGGAAACCATCACCCGTGTGAAGAAAATTTCCAGTCAGATCCTGCACGAGACCGGCAAGGATGCCACCGCCGAGGATATCGCCGCAGAGTTGAATATGCCCGTGGATAAGGTGCGCGAGATCATGCGCATTGCGCAAGACCCCGTATCGCTGGAAACGCCCATCGGTGAGGAGGAGGACAGCCATCTGGGCGATTTTATTCCCGATGAGCAGGCACTGGCACCTACGGAGGCGGCTGCAAATCTTATGCTGCGGGAGCAGCTCAATGAGGTGCTGGATACCCTGACGGAACGGGAGGCAATGGTGCTGCGTATGCGCTTTGGTCTATACGACGGCAGAGCGAGAACTCTGGAAGAAGTGGGCAAGGCCTTTGATGTTACCAGAGAGCGCATTCGTCAGATTGAAGCAAAGGCACTGCGCAAACTGCGTCACCCAAGCAGGAGCAAAAAAGTGCGGGATTATCTTGAATAATGCGCAAAGCAAAAGCGGCAGGGAGAGGGGATTCTCCTTGCCGCTTGTTTTGTGGTATGATGTTGTGATCCTTTTAGCTGACCAGCAGACCCAGTACGCCAAACTGACAGGCGGTCTCACCCTCTTTGCATCGGATCTCCACAGTGTGCTTTGCCTTTGCATCGGATTGGTAAACCTCTGCGGCTTCTGCATAGTTGCCCCAGCCGTTTGCAAAATTGCCGTCCAGCGTATCGGCAAGCTGCCCGTCTACATAGACCTCATATTTGCCGCTTTTGCCGTCAATGGTGCGATAGTACATAATACCGATGTTCCGCGCTTCCACATCAAAGGTCAGCGATGCACCTGCTTCCGTTGCCTGCCAGTTGGAGGGGAACTGATACATCAGATCGGCATCTGCGAAGCCGTTGTTGGCGGTGGGGGTGATCTCCTTGCTGTTGAGCAGCTCTGCCTGGGCGTAGCGATCCTCTGTGACAGGGGATGCGGTAAAGCTTACATCGCTTGTGTCGATGTCATCCAACTGGGCATACACAGAGTTGTAATAATTCCACAGCAGCTCACCCATTATGCCATGACCGTTTGAGTTGGGATGAATGTTATCTGCAGCAATATCCGTCCAAGCAAAGGTGCCTTTCTCGATCTCGGGCATCACCGCCTGCTGATAGCTGAGCATGGGCAGGTCATACGCCTCACCGATCTTCCTGTGGGTCTCTGCAAGGGTGGTGTTGTTCTCCTGGCACATAAACATCAGAATGACCGCAGGGTTGTTCTCTGCGTTCAGAATTTTGCGCACAAGGCTGTCATATGTACCAAGGTTGAATGCTGCATCGGTATCGTTGACGGAAAACTCCACCACAACCACATCAGGCTTTTGCGCCAGCAGATCTTCTGCCACCCGGTGTACGCCGATATAGCTGCCTGTTGCGCCGATGCCTGCGTTGACAAAATTCAGTCCGCTGCATTTCGGGAACGCTTCTGCCCACCATTTGGTGTTGAGAAAGGCGTAGTTTTCCTGAGTGGAGGATGCGCTGGAGCCCTGTGTGATGGAGCCGCCGATGACGCCGATGGTCACGGGCTTGCCGCTTTCGGCACGCTCCATGACCGCTGCAAGGCGTGCGCGGTTGCCCTGACTGATCACCGCACGCTTGCACATATCCGGGTTGGTGTAGCCCAGATTCAGCGTGGGGAGATTCAGGGCAGGGTCTGCGGGGACCCATGTGGTATCCGTGGCGGGTGCCGTTGTTGTGGTGGTTGCCTCCGTGGTGCTAGAGGCACTGTTTCCATCTGCAGCAGAATCTTTCATGGAATCCTCCTCACAGCCTGCAAATCCGCACAGCATCGCCGCTGCGCAGCAGACTGCCGCAATTTTCTCTACAAAACGCTTCATATACAGATCCTCCGGTGATTATTTCTTACGCCATTTCATGGAGATATCAAATGCCTTTACGCTGTGTGTCAGCGCGCCAAGGGAAATGATATCCACGCCGGTTTGTGCCACTTCACGTATGGTATCGTGGGTAATGCCGCCGGATGCTTCCAGACAGGCTGCACCCTTTGTGATGGCGACCGCCTCTTTCATGGTGGGGCAATCCATGTTATCCAGCATAATGATATCTGCATGGGCGGCAAGTGCTTCCCGCAATTCGTCCAGATCGCGCACCTCCACCTCAATGCGAACCATATGCCCGATATGCTGCCGCAGCTGGGTGATTGCCGCAGTGATGCCGCCGCAGGCATCAATATGGTTATCCTTAAGCATTGCGCCATCGGAGAGATTAAAGCGGTGATTCTTTCCGCCGCCGCAGCGTACTGCATATTTTTGCAGGGCACGAATGCCCGGCAGGGTCTTTCTGGTATCCACAATGGAGGCATTTGTGCCCTCTGTCAGTGCCACACAGCGTGCGGTTTCCGTTGCAATACCCGAAAGATGCTGCAACAGATTCAGTGCGGTGCGTTCGCCCTTGAGCAATGTACGGGTATTGCCTTTCATCTCCGCAAGAATATCGCCTTTTTGGATACGGTCGCCGTCAGAGTGCTTTGCCTCGAATACAACGCCCTCGCCCACCAGTTCAAATACACGCTTTGCGATCTCCATGCCGCACAGCACGCCCTCTGCCTTTGCCACCAGATACGCCTCGGAAACATCATCGGGGGAGAGCAGAAAATCGGTGGTGACATCCATGCCCGTAATATCCTCGGTCAGGGCACGGCGGATGATATCGTCTACATAGATCGGTAACAGTTGCATCATAGTTGTTCCTCCAGAATCAGATAGGCGACCGTTGCCTGCGACCGCGCTTCCAGATAATCCGTATCCATGCGCCAGTCCTCACAGGCAATGAGCTGTATCAGCTCCGTGATGCGCTGGTATGCGGCAGGGATATTTTTGGTGTTGGGTACCACAAAGTAGTTTTCCTGCAAGATTTTGCGCAGTTCTGTGCGAATGCCATGGGGCAGCGGTTCTGTGGCGGTCACCGGTGGGAATTCCCCCTGCACATAGCGGTCGCCAATGGCGTCTGCCTGTCTTGCGATTTCGGCAGCGGCACGGCGGGAGAACACCAGTGCCTCTAACAGGCTGTTGCTTGCCAGGCGGTTGCTGCCGTGTACACCGGTGTGGGCGCATTCGCCACAGGCGAACAAGCGTTCTACACGGGTCTGGGCATTGCTGTCCACATTGATGCCGCCCATGAGATAATGCTGACAAGGAAAGATGGGCACAGGCTCCTTGGTAAGGTCATAGCCCTGCTCCAGCAGTTTGCTGTAGATCTTCGGGAAACGGTCGCGCACCTCGGCAGGATCCTTGTGGGAGATATCCAGCCAGAAATCCGTAGAGCCTGTACGCTTGCTTTCCGCAATAATGGCATGGGATACCACATCACGGGGGGCAAGCTCCAGACGGTCATCGTAGCGGTGCATAAAGCGTTCCATTTTGCAGTTGCGCAGATAAGCACCCTCGCCGCGTACCGCCTCGGAGATGAGGAAGCACTCACGGGTATGGCGATTGTTAAACGCTGTTGGGTGAAACTGGATCAGGCTGAGATTCTTGATGCGTGCGCCCAACTCGTAGGCAATGCGGATGCCGTCACCGGTAGCAATTGCGGAGTTGGTGGTGTACTCGTATACTCTGCCGATGCCGCCCGTTGCCATAATCAGAAAATGGCAGTTGACCACGGAGAACGCACCCTCATGGAGCAATTCGCAGGAAAAGCCCGTTTCGGTATGCATGGCACGGCTGACCATGGTATGCTCCGCAATGGTGACATTGGGCAGCAGGGCAGTGGCAGCAAGCAATCCCCGCAGGATCTCTGCACCGGTGGAATCCCGGTGGTGGAAAATGCGTCTGCGGCAGTGGCCGCCCTCAAGGGTGCGGTCATAGTCGCCCTGGGGGGTGCGGTCAAAATCAACACCGTACTTTACAAGCTGTTCAATATCCTGTGCGGCTTCAGTTACCAGAATATGCAGCGTTTCGGGGCGGTTGGTAAATGCGCCTGCGATACGGGTATCGTTGGCGTGAAGCTCGGTGTTGTCGTCAGGGGAGTTCCACACACCGGCAATACCGCCCTGTGCCAGCGCAGAATTGCACAGCGTGGCTTCGCGCTTGGCAAGCACCAGAATACGCATGGCAGGCGGCAGATGCAGCGCAGCGTATAATCCGGCAGCACCTGCACCTGCAATCACAACATCAAAGTTGGGGTTTTCAAATGGCAGCATAGGCTTTCCTCGATTCGTTTCCATGATGGGCGGGTCTTTGGGAAACCCGTTCCCTCACATTGTAGCATATTTCGCGGGATTTGTCACGCTTTTTTGCAAAAAACAGGGAAACTGCGAAAAACAAGTTTGTACCATTGCGGCAAATCCTGCCACTTTCTTGAATATTCATAAAATGTTCATAATATATTCACGAAATGTTCATTCTGTAAATGGGGATTTATGATAGAATAAGAAGGTCGCTTACTCGGATGAGGGATTGTGTCCGATGCGCCCATGTCAGGCGTGGGAACTTCACCGAGGCCCTCTTGCTGAGTTCGCCGGCGATATACAATTATGTGAGGTGAAACCAATGCTTCGTAAGGAAGAAAAGACGGAAGTCATCGTTGCCAATGCTACCCACGAGGGTGACACCGGTTCCCCTGAGGTGCAGATCGCAATTCTGACCCGTCGCATCAACGACCTGAACGCCCATCTGAAGGATCACAAGAAGGATTACCATTCCTACCGCGGTCTGCTGAAGATGGTCGGTCGCCGCCGTAATCTGCTCAACTATCTGAAGAAGAAGGATATCGAGCGTTACCGTGCAACCATCGAGCGTCTGGGTCTGCGTAAGTAATCCAAACAGCATGGAAAGGGCAGGGGAGTTCTCTTGCCCTTTTTATGCAAGCGTACCACGGCACAGCGTGGGGGTTAGCATGAAATCGTATGCCGATGCTGCATTCCTCGGCACAGGATTTTGTGTTAATTCCTGTATGGTTGTGCGTGGGTGCGCTTTTTCCGCAATCCCGACAATACCAGATTTACAGGAGGTATAAGCCCATGTTTGGCAATCACAAGATGTTTCAAACTGAATTCTGCGGCAGAACCCTGACCATCGAGACCGGTAAGACCTGCGAGCTTTCCAACGGCTCCTGCTGGGTACGCTACGGCGATACCGTGGTCATGGCAAATGTCACCGCCAGTGAAAAGCCCCGTGAGGGCGTTGATTTCTTCCCCCTTTCCGTGGATTACGAGGAGCGTCTGTACTCCGTTGGCAGAATCCCCGGCAGCTTCATGAAGCGTGAGGGGAAACCCTCCGAGAAAGCCATCCTGACTTCCCGCGTGGTTGACCGCCCCATTCGTCCGCTGTTCCCCAAGGATATGCGCAACGATGTGTCTGTGGTCATGACAGTGCTTGCCGTGGATCAGGACTGTCTGCCCGAGATCTGCGGCATGATCGGTACTTCTGTTGCCATCTCCATCTCTGATATCCCGTGGAACGGCCCTGTTGGCGGTGTTTCCGTGGGTCTGGTGGATGGCGAGATCATTCTGATGCCCAATCAGCAGCAGAGAGCAGTCAGCGACCTGACGCTGACCGTTGCCGGTACCGCAGAGAAGATCGTGATGATTGAGGCAGGTGCCAATGAAGTGCCCGAGGATGTGATGCTGGAGGCAATTCTCAAGGCACACGAGGAGATCAAAAAGCTGGTTGCCTTTATCAACGAGATCCGCCAGGAGATCGGCAAGCCCAAGTTCACATTTGAATCCATGGAAGTTGACCACGCCCTGTTTGATGCCATTGAGGCATTTGCACGCAAGGATGTGGAATACGCACTGGATACCAACGACAAGAATATCCGTGAGGCACGGCTTTCTCCCATCAAGAACGCCATTCACGAGAAGTTCGATGCAGAAAACGCCGAGCGCATCCCCATGATCGACGAGTGCATCTACAAGCTGCAGAAGACCATCGTGCGCCAGTGGCTGTATCAGGGCAAGCGTGTGGACGGCCGCGGCATTGACGAGATTCGTCCCCTTTCCGCTGAGGTTGGTCTGCTGCCCAGAGTCCATGGCTCCGGTCTGTTCACCAGAGGGCAGACACAGGTGTTGACCATTGCCACCCTCGGCCCTGTCTCCGATGCACAGCGCATTGATGGTCTGGACGAGAACGAAGAGACCAAGCGCTATATGCATCACTATAACTTCCCCAGCTACTCTGTGGGTGAGACCAAGCCCAGCCGTGGGCCCGGCCGCCGCGAGATCGGTCACGGTGCGTTGGCAGAGCGTGCCCTTGTGCCTGTTCTGCCCTCCGTGGAGGAGTTCCCCTATGCAATGCGTCTGGTGTCCGAGGTGCTCAGCTCCAACGGTTCTACCTCTCAGGGCTCCATCTGCGGCTCTACCCTGGCTCTGATGGACGCCGGTGTGCCCATCAAGGCTCCTGTTGCAGGCATCTCCTGCGGCCTGATTACACTGCCCGATTCTGACGATTTCATGACCATGGTCGATATTCAGGGTCTGGAAGATTTCTTCGGCGATATGGACTTCAAGGTCGGCGGTACCCATAAGGGCATCACTGCAATTCAGGTGGATATCAAGGTGGACGGTCTGACCCCTGCCATCATCAAAGAGGCATTTGAAAAGACCCGCAAAGCCCGCCTGTATATCCTCGATGAGATTATGCTCAAGGCCATCGGTGCTCCCCGCGAGACCGTCAGTGCCTATGCGCCCAAGATGCTGCAGACCAAGGTGCCTGTGGATAAGATCCGTGAGGTCATCGGCAGCGGCGGCAAGGTCATCCAGAAGATTTCTGCCGAGTGCCAGTGCAAGATTGACATCAACGAGGACGGCAGCGTGTTTGTTTCCGGCGTGGATCTGGACAATTGCCGTAAGGCAATCACCATTGTCAACACCATCGCAAACGGGCCGGAAATCGGCGCGATTTATAAGGGCAAGGTCACCGGCATTCAGACCTTTGGTGCGTTTGTGGAAATTGTTCCCGGCAAGGAGGGTCTGGTGCATATTTCCAAGCTGGATAAGGGTCGCGTGGAAAAGACCGAAGATGTGGTTGCTCTGGGCGATGAGATCGTGGTCAAGGTCATGGAGATTGACGATGCACGGGGCAAGATTTCTCTCTCCCGAAAAGATGCGTTGGAAGAACTGGAAGCAAAGCGTCAGATTCAAAGCTGAAACGCAATTGCATTGGATACGAAAACGGTCGCTGTATGGCGGCCGTTTTTCTTTTTTAGTATTCCCCGGGAAAATATTTACCAACAAAATCGGGGGTGATCTCAAAGCATCTGCCCCGCAGATTGGAAACCACGCTGTCTGCTGCTGTGGGGCAAAATGTCAGCCGATATGCCGTCAGCAGTTGAAAATGCTCCCCATACCGTTGATTTGCCCCCTTGTCACCGTATGCGCCGTCCCCCAGAATCGGGCAGCCAAGCAACGCCATCTGTGCACGAATCTGGTGGGTGCGCCCCGTATACAACCGTACCCGCACAAGAGAAATTTCACCCACCGTGGCAAGCAGTTCATAGCCCGTTTTTGCAAGCTTTGCGCCCGCAAAGGGTTGATATCGCAAAATCACCCTGTTACCGTCCTTTTTGCAGTGATACGCCACCACAGTATCTGTCTGCTTAGGCGGCTTGCCAACCACCGCACAGAGGTATTCTTTGCGCACCTCGCCGTTACGAATCATCTCGTTGACGCACCGCAGCGCAGCAGCATTTTTCGCGCCGATACACAGCCCCTCGGTGTTGCGGTCCAGACGGTTGCACAGCGCAGGCACAAAGCTTTGCTCAGCCAATGGGTTATACAAGCCGCGATGGTACAAAAAGGCAGTAAATCGCCCGATCATGGTATCCACAGTGCCCTTGTCATCGGCATGAACCGGCACACCCACCGGCTTGTGCATCAGGCAGATGTTTTCGTCCTCATAGACGATCTCAGGCGGGGGCAATTGTGTTGAAACAGTGCGCTGAGGCTTCATCCGGCAAGCATCCTCGGGCAGATACGCACGGAGCACATCGCCCTCGCAGAGCATCTCCTCAGGAGTACAGCGTTTGCCGTTGCGTTTGATATCTTTTTTGCGAAAGGCCTTGTACAGCAGATTTCTGGGCACCCCGGGGCAAGCCTTCACAAGAAACTTATCCGCCCTTTGCCCTGCATCGTTGCGGGAAACCGTAAATTCAATCATGCAAAACACGCTCCTTTTGCCACATATGGGCATTATACCACAAAAGCGTGTGAATTGCAAGAATTTCGCCTGTTAACGCCCGTTTAAGGTCTTGACCCCGTCCTGCTCCATCCAATCGAGAAGGGTGTTGGCGTGGTCGCGGTACTCCCGATGTTTGGTTGCCATGTATGTACTCAGCCGCTCGATGTAACGATCAACCGCAAATTCCCCGTAACGCTGCACCAATGTCTTGAACTCGCAAAAACGCAGGCGCACGTTTGCGTAACTTCCAAAGTAACCTTCATCATCTTCTTGGGGTTCCTGCGGGTGCGTGGGTATGGTTTGTTGTGTTGTCTCGTTTTGTGTCGTTTCGTTTGCTGTCGTTTCGTCTTGTTTCGTATCGTTTTGTATCGTATTGTATTGTTTCGTTTGTTGCATACTGTCTGCATCATGCTGACATTTTTGCGATTCTGTTGTCACAATGTCAGCATTTTTCTCGTTCAACGTAACTTCTGCTTGCGGAATGTCAACATTTGCTTGCAGGATGTCAGCATTTTCGGGATGGGTATCCCCTGAGTCATCGGTGTGCTGTGTATCTTCCCGGGGATGCAGTTGCAGCATTTTCGGCAGTTGATCATCCCGCAGGAGCAGATACTTGCGTTCAAATTCGAAACACTTGCGGCGGGTGACGGCGTAAAAGTAATGCTCCTGAATCTCCATAGAGGTCAGGATCTCGTACTGGTCATACATGGTTTGGTCGAACAATCCCAGTGCAAGGGCTGTCTTGATGATCTCATATGCCCGATCCTGTTCGATACCAAGCTTGCGGGCAAGCACTCTTTGCATCTGCCACGAGAAATCGCAATAGAAACCGTTTTCGCCGTAGATTTTGCGGTACAGCGTGAGAATCAGAGCCGTAGCAGGTGCGCCGAACTCTGCCTCCAGCACCTCCTCCGCAGTGGATTGCGTACACGACATGGGGAAAAAACTGATACCTTTCTTCATACAAATACCTCCATAACAGAAAAAAACGCTTCTACTAATAGGTCAAATTCCGGCAAAAGTTGTACGGTTTCGTACAAGTTTTTTCAAAGTTTACAGAAAATTTACATTTGAAGAAAGGAAAAAGAGGATTACCCATGAAAAAGTTTCGGCCAATCCTCTGAAAAGGCTTGACCGAAACATGGATGATGGGATTGCCTGGGCAGTGGCTTTGGGGAAGCGACCCTATCTGAGATTACAACCGATAGCCCATTGCTTTCAGTTCCGTGATGACATCACCCAGAACCGCCGCGTTTGCAGATGAAACCGAGTGCAGCAGATAGATCCCGTTGGGGTGTGCCGCCTGAATCAGCGTTTGCTTTGCAGTTTCCGGATCCGGTTGTGCATCGGTGTTCCAATCCACATAGGCAAAGCTCCAGAAAACGGTTTTGTAGCCCATCTCCTGCACAGTCTGCAATGCTTCGGCATCATAATCGCCGCAAGGGGGGCGGTAATATTGCATCTCATAGCCGTAATTTTGCAGCACATACGAATGCAGCGAGCCGATTTCCTCACGGAGAGCTTCCGCGGAAAGCTCCGAGGCTTTCAGGTGCCTCATGCCGTGATTGCCAATGGCGTGCCCCTCCGCGATCATGCGGTTGATGAGTTGCGGCTCGGACTTTGCATAGTCGCCGGTGATGAAAAACAATGCCTTGACATGATGCTCCTTGAGGGTGTCCAGAATCTTTGCAGTGTACCCGTTTTCATAGCCCTGGTCAAAGGTCAGCAGAATGGAATCTGCTGCCTGGGTGAGTGCATACGCATCATTTGGGGCATACTGCGCCTGAAACTCCAGCGCGCCAGTGGGTTGATTCTGCCCATTCACCGCCTTGCCCTGACCGTATCCTGCGGCATTTGCCGAAATCGGCATACAGGCAGCAAGCATCAGGGCAGAACAGATAGAAACAAATGTTCTTTTCATTGTGAACAGCTCCTTTAAAAAAATCGCAGTCCGTGATGAACTGCGATGGTAGTGTATTCGATTCTGTGTGCAGGATACATGGAATCATTTTTCACGCATGGCAATTTCCTCTGCCAGATGCTTTGGGTAGTGGATGAGATATCCGCCCAGGGTGGCAAGGGTGGGAATCAACGGCAGCAGTGCCATGAGCAGACGCTGCACCGCAGAAAGTGACCCAAAGGTTTCCTTGCCCTGCACAATGAGATTGATGATCTGCACAGTGGGCGCGTTGAGCAGCAGGTAGATGTTGAAATAGGGCACACTGTCCGGCATCAGCCACAGCAAACTGTAGAGAATCAGAGCAGGCAGAGCAGTGAGCAGACTCATCACCGCAGGTTCCCATTTGGGTACAATGATGCGCTCCGTGCGGTACAGTGCAAGATGTTCCTTTGCGATGTTCACGGCGCAGTTGCCCATGAGCAGTACTTGCGTGATCAGGCAGCACAACAGGCTGAGATAACGCATGGCATTTTTCGGCAGAATGGCAAAGGAAAAGGCAAGCACAAGGCACATAATATGGGAAAGCAGCAGCCAGATCAGGCAGTGCAGCGTATTTCTTATCAGGCGGGACATAATTCCTCCGTTTAATCTGCAAAAGGTGTGGCATACTAGACGCAAACAGCTAAGGAGCGTGATTTGCATGAAACAGCCGTGGTTTGAATCGGATATGAAAATTTATACACCCAGAGTGCGTACATCCTATGAGGGTGCAGGGGATGGGGCAGGGGAGACAATGCCATCTGGTGAGCAGGAAACCCTATCGCTGTGGAATCCATCCGGAAGAAACCTACAGATGCCGCCCCGACGGGCACAGGAAGATCAGCCGTATACAGAGCCGTAGGCTTCACAGGCACGGTAATCGGCGGATTCGGGATCTTTTGTGCCGAATGCGCTCCAGACATGGGGGCGGTAGATCTTCTCATCGGGGATATTGTGCAGCAGTTCCGGCGAAAGTATGGCAGGGATTCCTTTCAGCATGGGTTTGTCCTCCCTATGGAATTGGATTTGGTCATCAGAATGGATGCTACCCATTCATTATACATGATTTTTACAGCTTTGTCCAGTATCTTTGTTGCTGTTTTGTAGGAGTAGCCGAAATATAAAAAAAATTTGCAGCGGTGGCTACTGTGCTTGACGAATCGGGAAAAGTAGAGTATAATATGTATGTGAAAAAGATGCTTTTTCGGGAGGCTGCCCTATGTGTATCATCTCTGCGTCCATTCTGAACGCTGACCTTGCAAATCTTTCGAATGTGGCGAAAATAGTAGAAAATTCAGGCGCCGATGCCCTCCATTACGATGTGATGGACGGCTGCTTTGTCGATAATATTTCCTTTGGCCTGCCCGTGCTGCACGCGCTGCGCCGCTGCACCGAGCTGCCGCTGGATGTACATCTTATGGTGAAAGATCCTCTGCGCTTTGTCAGCCGCTTTGTAGAGGCAGGGGCACAGTATCTTTCCTTCCACATTGAGAGTGATTCTGACCCGGTTGCAACCGTAGATGCCATTCACGGTCATGGCATTGCAGCAGGCATTGCGCTGTGCCCGAATACGCCGCTCTCCGTGGTTTTGCCCCTTCTGCCAAGGCTCAAAGCAGGGGATTTTATTCTGCTGATGACGGTGGAACCCGGCTGGGGCAAGCAGGCATTCATCTATGATGTGCTGCCGAAGATCCGTCAGTTGCGCGCTGTGCTTGACCAACAGGAGCTGCCGCTGCATATTCAGGTGGATGGCGGTATTCAGGAAGAAACCGCCGCCATTTGCCGCGAGGCAGGTGTGGATTTCCTCGTTTCGGGTTCGTATCTGATGAATGCACCGGTACCTGCCGATGCAGTCAGGTATTTGCGCGGCAGGTGAATCCGTTTTGCAGTTTTTTGCGTAAAATATAACAATGTTGCTCTATGAATCCCCGAGAATGGCTGCAATGGCATCCCGCTTGTAGATGCAGTGACCGTATTCTTCAAGCTGTGCAAGGGTACACCTTGTGACAGGCTGCAAAGTGGCATATTCCCGCAGCAGATGCTCTGCGGCGCGGTGCTGCTGCATCGAATGGGACAGCACCAGAAGCTTTCCACCGGCGGTATCATACAGGCTGCTTCGGGTATGCGCCGAGAGATATGGCTGCAAGGCTCTGCAACAGGCTTTCAGGGTGTGGGCATCCGCAAAAACAGCAGCCGCCTGCGTGTGATTTGTTTTGGGCTTTGGTGGATGTGCAGTCAGATACACGATCATTCCGTTTTCAACGGTGGGCAGCAGTTCCGCCGTAACCTGTCTGCTGCAAAAGGGTATGCCGCTGAACACCTCTGCACGCTGTATCAGAAACAGCAGAAGCTGCTGCGTGGGGTCGTCTGCGTGTTCTCGCGCGGCTGTGTCCAGCATGGAAAGTTCCTCAGCAGCCAATTCGATTTTTACTGTATCCGCAGAAAGCTGCTCGATGGTCATAGCATCCATCCTTTCTTCAGTGTGTTTTTACCCTGTATAGCATAACCGCTGCAAGGGGGAAATATCATTGGTATATTGTATGGTATTCCGTGCCCTGTCATTTGGTGCGGTAGAAGTATCACGGAAAACAGGGAGAATCATCTACAAATGAACATTCTCCGAAAGGAGCATACAAACCGTGCTTTTTCGTAAAAAAGGCAGAAAAATTTATACCTACCGCGTCAAAAGCCGCAGGGTATTCAGCAAGTATTCACCGCTGCGCTCTGCCCTCGCAGGCGTGCTTTCGGTTGTGGTGCTTGCTGTGCTGGGTGTTGTGGGATACAGCGTCATTGGGCCGATTGTGATCCGCGTGGAGCAGGAAAAAGAGCATCCCACTACCGTGCCCGAGCCATTTGTTGTGGAGAATGCCACCACTACCATAACAACCACTACTACAGTGACAACATTTACCACCCCGCAGGAGACCACGGCGACCACCACAACAATCCCCGATGCCGTTGAAAATCCGCTGGTGTTGCAGCTTGCAGATGATGTTATGCATACCCCAGAATCGCTGACCCAGGCCTTGACCGATGCCAAAAACGCCGGTTATGATGCAGTTGTCATGCCCATGAAGCAGTACGGCGGTTTGCTGTATTACGCCTCGCAGATTGCAGGCACCGATTACTGTAAGGCAGTGCAGTCTGCTCTCACCGCCGAAGAGATTGTCACAATGGCAGAGGACGCAGGGCTCATCCCTATGGCGCAGATCGTTACCATTGCCGATTATACCTATCCGCTGTATTCCTTTGAATCGGGGTACTTTTTTGCCAACGGTACCGACCGCTGGCTGGACAATAAGGAATCCGAGGGGGGCAAGCCGTGGCTGAGTCCCTTTGCGCAGGCAAGCAGAGATTACCTCTGTGCAGTGGCAGGGGAGTTGTATCGCGCCGGATTTACAAAGGTGCTGTGCGCCGATACCCAATACCCCCATTTTTACGATTCCGACCTTCAGTATATCGGCAAGGATGTCAGCGACCCCAAACGCCGCGCCGATGGTCTGGCAGGGGTGCTGAATGCGCTGGATGCAGCCGATGCAGGTTGTGCCTATGCCTTTGATCTGTACACCGCGCTAAACCGTCAGGAAGAAGCCATCCGTTCCGATACCCTTGCAGTTCAAAATGCGGTTATCACTTTTGATTATTATATGTTCTCCATGCCCTTTTATCTGGGCAATGACAGATACGATCCCCGTGGCTTATCGGTTGCGGATAAGACAGCGCTGCTGTTGAACGTTGCCGATACCATCGCCGACGATATGGCATATCTGCCCTGTGTATCCCATCGCGGGTTGACCGATGACGAAGTCACACAGGCGGTGGAAGCCTTCCGTGCAGCAGGATTTGGCACTGTGTTTGTCACGGAGTAGACCCGGTTCATTGCGACGCATGCCGTTTTGAAAATACAAATACAAGGAGAAAAAACTATGGAAAAACGCAAAAGCCGAAAGTTCTATGCAGCCGCCCTTGCCGCTGTGCTTGCAGTGACTGCGGTACCCCGTATCGAGCTGGGTACTACACAGCTTGCAGGTGCAGTGCAGTCGGTGCTTGATTTTCAGCAGCAGCTTGCTGCCATGAAAGCACCGCAGACCGATGCAGTGCCCTTTGTATCACTGCATTATGATGCCGAACAGGATATGCTCTACCGTGACGGCAAGCCCGTAGGTGACCGCTGCGGCGAGTATGCAGTCATTGACGGCAATGTGATGCTCTCGGCAAAGGCTGCCGGTGTGGGGGATTCCGATGCAGGCTATGTTTCACTGGAACAGGCTGCAAAGCGCATCGGCTGTACGGTGACCGAGGAAAAGGACGGTGTGACTGTCACATCGCCATTTGATTCCGCTTGCCTGATCGTAAGGGCAGAGGGGGAGATCGCGCAGTACGGTGCCATAGACTGCGTAGAAAACCGCGACGGTGTGCGTGTGCTGCAATACGCTACCCCTGCCGATGCCTACCACGCCTATCAACAGTTGATTACAGATGCCCGGGTGGATTTTGTTGAGCCTTCCAAAACGGTTTCTCTGGCTGCTGCCGGTGCCGAGGAAAAGGCATACAGCTACATTACTGACAGCAATACTGACTGGGGCGTTGCTGCCATCGGTGCGGAGTCTTACAACCAAAAACTCATCGCCAACAATGAAACACTCCCTGAAATCGTGGTTGCTGTAGTGGATACGGGTATCTACTTTGACCACGAGCGCTTTGTGAACCGTATTGCAGGGCAAGGTGCGGCATTTCTGGATGAAGTCTCTTATACCGTAGATGACGAACACGGTCACGGTACCCACTGCGCAGGTATCATTGTGGGTGCCACCACCGATAATGTCAAGATTCTTCCTGTACGCGCGCTGGATGCTGAAGGCTACGGCAGCTCTGTGGGCATCTATTGCGGAATGCTGTACGCCATGGAGCAGGGCGCAGATGTGGTCAGCATGAGCCTTGGTATCAGCGGTGAATCTCCGCTGGTGCAGTATACGGTTGATCAGCTCTACGATGCAGGCATCGTGTGCTGTGTTGCTGCGGGCAACGAGAGCATGGATGCCGACAATGTGACACCAGCCCGCGCCGAACACGCCATCACGGTGGGTGCTGTGGATGAATACAAGGAACTGGCGTATTTTTCCAATTACGGGCCCGGGGTGGATCTGGTGGCACCGGGCGTGGATGTCTGGAGCGCAGACATTACTTCCCCCGATTCGTTTGTCTATATGAGCGGCACCAGTATGGCAACGCCCTATGTGGCTGCCTGCTCTGCCATGGTGCTTTCTGCGGATGAGACCCTTTCCGTGGACGATGTGGATTCTTACTTGAAGGCAAATGCTATTGATCTTGGCGCGGCCGGCAAGGATGATATGTACGGTTATGGTCTTGTGTACATGGGTGACTTCGTTTTTAACGGTACCTATTGTGCAGCACCGGAGATTCATTACCCCGAGGTTGATCCGGATGCCCTTGACCCGGTGGATATTACCATATCCTGTAGCACAGAGGGTGCTGAAATCTACTATACACTGGATGGCACCACCCCCGATCAGAAAAACGGCACTTTGTATACCAAAGGCTTCACGGTCAGTGAATCCACCGTGGTGAAAGCGGTTTCGTATCTCAATGATCGTGTCGGCGGATACAGCGAAGTCGCCATTGTCATTGGCGGCATGGATATCTTCAATGCCCTTGAGATCAAGAATGGTGTTCTGGTTGCTTATCATGGTATACTCACGGAACTTGACCTGACTGAGCACACCGATATCACCGCAATCGGTGACAGCGCATTTGCAGGCAATACCAAGATCGAAGAATTACTGCTTGCCGATACGGTGACTTCCATCGGTGACCATGCCTTTGAAGGTTGCCGCAATTTGTTCAAGGTTACGGCAAGCGGTGTAACTGCTGTGGGCGAAGCGGCGTTCCGCAATTCCCGTATCATGCGACTGGAAACTGCGCCGCTGACCGTTCTGGGTGAGGCTGCCTTTGAGAACTGTACCAACCTGTGGCTATTGGAACTCTCCGAGGAGTTGACCGAGATTCCTGCCCGTTTCCTGAAAGATTCATACTTTAGCAATACGCTCACGCTGCCCAACGTAACGGTGATCGGTGACGAGGCTTTTGTGAACTGTACTGGAATTCAGTTTTCGGAGATCAACTGGGGTGCGATTACTGCAGTTGGAAAGGAAGCATTCTATAGCTGCGACCTGCAGGATGTGTACGCAGACTTTGATGCGCTGCAATCCATCGGCGAGGGCGCATTCCGCCAGTGCTACAATCTTGCAGGTATTACGCTGCCCGAAACCATTACCGAGCTCCCGGCGTATCTCCTTGCCGACGTAAGGTGGTTGGAATACCTGGAAGCCCCGGGCGTTACCGTTGTAAACGATTACGCTCTGGCACTGAATTCCGCTTTCGGCGTGGAAACCAGAGTAGAGATTCCCTTTGCACAGATCACTTCCGTTGGGGAATCGGCATTCCTGGGATTCTTCTTCCCTGAGTCTGTAGAATTTACCGCACTGAACGAGATGGGCAGGCACGCATTTGCCGCCACCAGAGGCGGTATGCTGAGCTTCCCTGCTCTGAAGCAGGTCGCTGCCGATGGATTCTTCTACGCACAGAGCCCTGTGCTGTTCTTTGAAAATGTCACATCCATTGGGGAATGCGCCTTTGAAGATGCAACTGCCATCGTCGTGCTTTCCGATGCCTGCACAACCATTGACGCCTCCGCGTTCTATGGCAGCACCATTGCTGCACCTGCCGAGAGCTTTGCAGCAGAGTTTGCAAGTATCAACCAAGTAACGTTCATGGAAACGCCCACCCTGTACGCACCCACTGCGGACTATGTCTTTGACCTGCTGGATGAAAAATCCATTGAGGGCTACGGTCTGGGCTTTGGGATGCAGTATCAATGGTATGACGGTGAGGGCAATATCATCGAAGGGGCTACCGATTATCATTATTCTCCCAACCTGCAGCCCGGTGAAACCGAAAGCTTTATCCTGCGGCTTACCGATGCCAACGGCGATTACTGCGGATCCATTGACTATTCCGTTACCGTGAATCCTGTGAAGATTACCGCCGACCTGGCAGCCGATACCGTGATCCTCTCCGACTATGATGCTCTGATGGAGGAGTGGGATGCTGCGTTTGCTTCTGAAGATTACGATTTCGATTCCAGTTTCACGGCATACCGCTATTACAGCTTTACCCCCGATGCGGACGGTACCTATTATTTCCACCTCAGCGACTGCTACAGCAGTGGTGCTACCATTACGCTGTACGGCGCTGATCTGGAGCAGAATTTCTTCGATACAACCAAGTATCTTACCGCGCTGTTGAACGCAGGGGAGACCTATACGCTGGTGATCAGATATACCGATCAATCAGCCTTTGCAGGGGCGTTGGGTGTATCCACAACAGCACCCGAGGACTACTATATTATGGGCGGTTCGTGGTGGATGGATACCGCCGAGTTTGAAAACGGCATTGTTCCCGAGAAATACCCCTATGTGCCCGAACTGAAGCTGTTTAACCCCAATTTTGCAAGCAGCGGTCTGGTGCTGAAGGAAGGCGACGATCTGCTGATCATGATGACCGACAACGATGCCCC
>JAEDLR010000075.1 GCA_016295145.1 Oscillospiraceae bacterium | reverse complement strand
TGGATGATCAAATCAAAGTAACTGCAAGATAAAACACGAAAAGCCTGAGAAGTGAATTCTCAGGCTTTTGTTTTGATGTTGGGCTGCACCGTGGGCGTTACTTGCGAATGCTCTTTTTCTGCCAGCTGCGCTTGCCACACTGGGGGCATTGCATCAGGCGGGTTCTGCCATAATGGGGCGAGAAGAACACGGAAGTATATTTCGGCACGTATTTATGATGGCAATGCTCGCACTCATAGAAGCCTGCAATCTGTTCGATGCGGATGGCGTAGACAACGCCGATGATGAACGGAACCACACCGCTGATGATCAATACGATCTGTGCCCAAGTCGGCATCGGCACATAGTTTGCAACAAAGATGCAGATCAAGAGCACTGCTGTTGCCAATACGCCGAGAAGGATTTCCATGTGCAGCAGTGCTTTGTCCTTTTCCTCGCGCTCTTTTGCCAATTCCAGTAACTGCTGTTCTGCTTTTTGATTGTACTGTGTCATTTCAATGACCTCCCCACTGAGTAACTCATTTACACTGATTTTGAGTTCACTGCATAGATCCAACATGAGAGAAGCATCCGGCAACCCTTTCCCGCGCTCCCATTTCGAAACTGCGCGGTCTGTGATACCGAGCTTTTCGGCAAGCTGCATCTGCGTGAGATTCTGCTGCTTTCTGCACGCTGCAATGAATCTACCGATTTTGATTTGATCCATCGGGTTTCCTCCTTTCGTGTTTTCAGTATACAGCCATCGCGTGAAAAAGTACACATACCAGCCGTTGAGTGGGGCACAAACGCCTGGTTGAGTTGCGAAAATAACGGTATATCGCCAAAGATTGGATGCTGCAAGCTGGAAAACCAAAGCTGCATTTGGTTGCAGGGCAGGGAATGTTGAACCTTCGACTGTGGATATTATACCTCCAAACGCGAAGTGCGTCAACCCTTGCTGTGCGATTCGTCATAATGTGCCGAATAAAACAAGTAACCGGATGCCTTGACAGAATGTTCAGTATATGTTATAATCATCAAAATGATTGGAGGATCATCAAAATGTCGCAGTCTACAACACAGGAACACAAAATGTTGAAATCCTATGAGGGAGATGACCCATATATCTTCATCAGCTATGCCCATGCCGATGCCGAGACGGTTCTGCCGATGATTCAGAAATTGCAGCAGGACGGTTTCCGTCTATGGTATGATGAGGGCATCATTGGCAATGTGGATTGGGTCGACGAGATTGCCGAGCATCTGTCGCGTTGCCACCTGTTCATGGCATTTATAACCAAGGGCTATCTGATGTCCGAAAACTGTCTGGATGAGCTGTTTTTTGCCCGGGAACAGTGCCGTAATCGTTTGTTGGTGTATCTGGATGATACCGAGGTTTCTAAGGGCATTCGTATGCGGTATTGTCGCAGACAGGCATTGTATCATTGGCAGTGTACCAACAGCCGTTGCAAAACCGAGGAGGCTTTCTATGACGAGCTGTATCGGGTACACGGCATCTGCAAATGCCGGATACAACCGCCGGAACCGATGCAAGATCCGCTGCCGGTGGAGCAGCAGAATCCTGTGGTGGAATATGAAATTGCCGGCAGTGTACTGATGGCATATCACGGCACAAGCAGCGAGGTTGTGATACCTGCGGGTATTACAAAAATCGAGCAGGGGGCGTTCAAGGGAAACACACAGATTGAAATCGTGGTGTTCCCTGAATCACTGGTGACTGTGGGGTATGAGAGTTTCCGCGAGTGTGTCAATCTGCAAAGAGTGCATACCAACGATCTGCTGGTGCGTATCGGGAAGGATGCCTTCAGCGGGTGCAAGGCCTTGCAGGAGATCCGTTTGCCTGCATCTTTGAAAACCATATGTCAAGGGGCGTTCTACGGTTGCGCTGCTTTGCCGGAGATCGACATACCGTCGTCTGTCACGAAAATTCTCCCCTGGACATTTGCAAATTGCAAGGAGCTTCGATTGGAACGCGTGACAATTCCTGCAAATACAGAAATTGCCGAAACAGCATTCCGTGGCTGTGAATCCGCCGTAGAACGGCTGGGCAACCGGCCATAGGAGCGCGTTCCGGTGACGGATATCCAAAAAGATGCAGCCCGGTAAAAGGCTGCATCTGTTGTATGCTGCTTATTGGGTCGCGGCTTCTGTGGACTCATCGGTGATGGCAGATGTGGTGTTGTTGGGCTGCAGGGGCCGATCGGGATACACTGTGATGATATAGCCATCGGTATTGTTGCCGGATACATTGTGCTCGCAGGTGGCAGGTACGGGGATCTCCGTCGTTTCCGATTCCAAATTTGCCGGTACATAGAACACCTCGCATACACTGCCCTGGGCGTCAGTAATCTGCAAATGGGTGCCGCTGTAGGTGTAATTCTTCAGGAGATTGAGATATGCCTCCAGTGACAGATCGTTCTGCTGCATATACATTGCGTGTGCCTTGCCTACAAATCGGAAGTGCCATGGCTCGTATGCGAATTCGGTTTCGGAAACTTTACTTTCAGGGTAGCGCAGGATAAAGCCGTATTCCGCGCAATGCTCGGCAAGCCATGCGTAATCGCCTGTGCCGTCCATGGTAATGCTTTCGCCGTTGCGGTAGATATTGAAATCTACGGAGTAGCCGCTTTCATGGTCGCTGTGGCCGCCCTTTGCCGCCATCTCAGAGGGGTCCTCATCTGCATCGGGTTTATAGTTGTCGTACAGCTTCTGCTGATATGCTTTGGTACGGTAGCCTGTTGTTACCTGCAAATCATCAATTTTCGTTGCCAGATAAAACGCAGCGGTCATCTCATTCAATGCAAGAACGGCTTCTTCCTGTAACAGCACTTCGTGGTCGCGCACCTTGTAATGCTCGTTTTTGTGTTCAAATACCGGCACCAGACCGTGTTCGGTGTCCTCGATGCCATAGGTGCGGTTCACAAGCACAAGCGCGCCGTTGGCGATGTCCTCATGGAAGCGCACATCGTAGGCATAGATCACATGGTCCTCCGGCAGGTCGGAACTGTCAGAGGATGAAGGCATGCTGACGTCAATATGACTTTCTTCGGGTGGATTTGTGGTGATATCCTGCAAACCGCTTCTGATGGATAGCACACCAAATGCCGTTCCACCGACGGCGAGCAGGGCAACCAGAACGGCAATCAGTTTTTTCGGAGATTTTCGCAGTTCCTTGCCTGTGGTATGGTATACAGCCATAAAATATATCGTGCACGGCATTTTGCTTTGCCGCACATTCTCCTTTCACAACAGTGGTTTTCATCGCACAGTATACCGGATGTGACTGTGCATCGTCCCAGCTATGGTATCCATTATACCATAGCTTTTGCAAAAATGGAAATGATTTTTCAAATCTTTGTGGAAGCTGCATAAATTTGCCACAGGATTTTGTACAATATGCGCGATTTAACTCGGCGAAATATACGAATTACACGATGAATTTCAAGAAAAGTTTGGCATATTGAACAGTGCATTTTTCGACAAAATGTGGTATAATAGATATCGCAATGAATGCTGCGGCAAGCGCAGCCACAGAAAGGATGTTTTACATATGGCAGACGAGAAGAAAGGCATTCTAAAGGAATTCAAAGAGTTTATCTCCAAGGGCAATGTAATCGACATGGCAGTCGGTGTGATCATCGGCGGTGCGTTCACTGCGATTGTGAACTCTCTGGTCAATGATATTTTCACACCAATTATTGGAACTGTACTGTTTGGTCTGAATTTTGAGAACTTCGGTATTTCCATTCCGTGGGGCAATCATCCCTTTATCAATCTGGGCAACTTCATCCAGAATGTAATCACTTTCCTGCTGACTGCACTTTGCCTGTTTGTGATCGTCAAGGGCATCAATGCGCTCAAGCGTAAGAAAGAAGCTGCACCTGCAGCACCGCCTGCACCTTCTAAAGAGGAAGTGCTGTTGACTGAGATCCGCGATTTGCTCAAGGAGCAGAGCGGCAAGTGATGCTGTTCCCGTACATCCTGAACCCATATCCTCTGTATGTGAGGGTATGGGTTTTTTCTGCTTCAGATGGGGTACTGCCCACATCTGAAGATAAATTTTGCAGGCATTGACATGAAATTTCAAAAAACACATGACAAATGCTGAAAAGTATGCTATAATGATAGACAGAGAAAACTGCCGCACCGCATCTGTGGCAACGAACCATACAAGAGGAGGTTTTTTCCCTATGAACAAGCAGCCATATTATCTGACAACCGCTATTGCATACACATCGCGCAAGCCGCATATTGGCAACACATACGAAATCGTGATGACCGATGCGCTGGCGCGTTTTCGCCGTATGCAGGGTTACGATGTGTATTTTCTGACCGGTACCGATGAGCATGGGCAGAAAATCGAAGAAATTGCAAGAGAAGCGGGCATCACACCGCAGCAGCATGTGGATAAAATCGCCGGTGAAATCCGTGAGATCTGCGATCTGCTGAATACAACATACAATGGCTTTATCCGCACCACGGATCCCCAACATGAAAAAACCGTGCAGGATATCTTTCAAAAGCTGTATGAGCAGGGCGATATCTACAAGGGGGAGTATGTGGGCAAGTATTGCACGCCCTGCGAAAGCTTCTGGACAGAATCACAGTTGGTGGATGGCAAATGCCCCGACTGCGGCAGAGAGGTGCATGATGCCAAAGAAGAAGCATATTTCCTGAAGCTGTCAAAGTATCAGCAGTGGTTGGAGGAGTACATTGAATCGCACCCTGACTTCATCTATCCGGAAAGCCGCAAAAAGGAGATGCTCAACAACTTCATCAAGCCCGGTTTGCAGGATCTTTGCGTATCCCGTACCACGGTAAAATGGGGTATTCCCGTGCCCTTTGATCCGAAACATGTGATTTATATCTGGATGGATGCGCTCTCCAACTATATCACCGCCTTAGGCTACGATGTAGGCGGCAATCATGGCGATCTGTATCAGAAATACTGGCCTGCCAATGTGCATATCATCGGCAAGGATATTGTGCGATTCCATAGCATTTACTGGATTATCATGCTGCACGCATTGGGGTTGCCGTTGCCCAAGAAGATTTTCGGTCACCCGTGGATGTTGTTCGGCAGCGATAAAATGAGCAAATCCCGCGGCAATGTGATCTATGCCGATGAATTGGTGGCGCGCTTTGGCGTGGATGCCGTGCGTTACTATCTGTTGAGCGAAATGCCCTTTGCCGCTGATGGCTCTATCACCTACGAAACGATGATCGACCGCTTTAATTCCGACCTTGCCAATACGCTGGGTAATCTGGTGAACCGTACTGTGGCGATGCTGCATCAGTATTTTGGCGGCGAGATTCCCTCTGCTGAATTGCTTGCATCTGCACCCGATGAAGCGGTAGATGCCGATTTGCGTGCGGTTGCCGAGGGCACAGCCCCCCGTGTGGCGGCGCTGCTGGATGTGTTCCGTGTCAGCGATGCCATTGAAGCCGTTATGGAACTGGCTCGTCGCTGCAACAAGTATATAGATGAAACAACGCCGTGGGTGCTTGCGAAAAATCCGGATGCAAAACCTCGCCTTGCAAAGGTGCTGTTCAATCTGCTTTCGGGTATCCGCTGCATTGGTGGCCTGCTGATGCCCTTTATGCCGGACACTGCTGCAAAGATTCTTGCTTATACCCCCGATGCCGTACCCTGTGCTGAGGAGGAAGCTTTTGCCCGCTGCTCCGTTTTCGGTGGATTGCAGCACGGCGCGGTGATCGGTGAGGCAAAGCCTTTGTTTGTTCGCGTGAATGCCGATGCCCTGATCGCAGAGCTGAAAGCCGAGGAAGAGAAGAAGGCATCTGCTGCAAAGGCTGCTCAGCAGCCCGTAGTTGAGCCCTTTGCCGAGGAAATCGACATTGATACATTTTTCCGTTCGGATCTGCGTGTGGCCAAGGTCATCGCTTGCGAAAAGGTTAAGAAATCTTCTAAGCTGCTGTGCCTGCAACTGGATGACGGCGTTTCACAGCGTCAGGTGGTATCGGGCATTGCAAAGTGGTATCAGCCGGACGATCTAATCGGCAAGAAGGTCATGCTGGTTGCGAACCTCAAACCTGTGAAGCTCTGCGGTGTGGAAAGCTGTGGTATGATCTGTGCAGCGAATCTGCCTGATGGTAGCTGTAAGGTCATGTTCGTGGATGACAGTGTGCCCTGTGGTGCAAGACTCCACTGATTGCGATAAGATACGGGAAAGCGGTGTGCTGCCGTATCGCATACGCAGACTGCGTTTGGGTGCGGTTGCCATCTCAATCTCCTATGAAATCTGATAATAACGGAGGACGCAATATGAGAAACCGAAGGCTTCTATCCTTTGCAGGGTTTGCTCTGTCAATGATGCTTGGTGTGCAATCGTTGACATTGCCCGTTGTCGCCGAGGGTGAGACCATGGCATTGCGTCTGGAAGTGGAACAAACTGAGCTGACCGTAGTATCGCTTGCGGATGCCGATGCAGTGATTCACGGCGCGTTGTATATCGAAAACTACAGCGGTATTTGTTCGATGCGGATTGTGGTTTCTTCTGATGAAGGCATCACGGTGGAAAACGGCGGTTTCTCTGATCCCTGCTATCTGGAGGGCCGTGACGAAAAGCGTAATGTCTATAATCCGTATTCCGAGGTGCATGATGTGTCCAATCTGGTGATGTGGTATGGCCCCACCGCCGCAGACGGCGTCAGCTATGCTGATACACCGGTTTCAGACGAAAACGCCCCATTTATTGAATTTGATGTGCGCATACCGCAAGGTACGGCAGCAGGTGCGTACGATATCTATCTGGATCAGCGCTCGCTGACATTGGAGTCGGGCAAGCTGTTTCCGTTGTTCAAGCTGCATTCCGAAGCAGGTGAGTATGGCGATGATCTGCCGAGCGTTGATGCGATTGGCTGTACCATTACGGTGAAAGACACTTCTGCTGCCGAGGGTATCCTTGGCGATGTTAACAGCGATGGCAAGATCGACACGGTGGATGCCGTTCGCGTGCTGCAGTTTTATAATGCCTGCCATGTCATGGGCGATGATGTGGAGGAAGACTACAAGGAAAAGCTCGATGCCCTGAAGCCCGATGTGGCATTTGCGGTTTCCGATGTCAATGCTGACAGCATTCGTGATACTGCTGATGCGGTGCTGATTCTGCGATACTATACACATCATGATATTTTGAATGATAATATCACATGGGCAGAATTGATTGGCAAACAGTCCTGAACCATTGCAACCGTATGTAGAACCATACGGTTGCTTTATTTTTATGCGGTATAGAATGTATATCATACCGATTTGAAGGGCAAATTTCAAAAAACGAAAAAAATCTGAAGATTTTTGAAAAAAGTGCTTGACATTTCTGCAAGAGTGTGCTATAATAATGAAGCTGACTACGGAGAGCGTTGCTGCCGTGCTGAATGTGCTGGTGTAGCTCAGTTGGTAGAGCAGCTGATTTGTAATCAGCAGGTCGGGG
>JAEDLR010000018.1 GCA_016295145.1 Oscillospiraceae bacterium | reverse complement strand
TCAACGCCGCCTAAACCCTCCTGAATGAGCTGCTTCAGCGACCAACCGGCGCAGTAGCCGGTCAGCATGGAGAGGTCATGGATGTGCATATCCGCATTGCGATGGGCATTGGCGATCTCATCGTCATAGACCTCGGACAGCCAGTAGTGGGCAGTGATGGCACCGGAATTATTAAGAATCAAGCCGCCAACCGAATAGGTAACGGTAGAATTCTCTTTTACGCGCCAGTCGCTGACCTTGACATAGCTGTCAACGATCTCCTTGTAGTCCAGAATGGTAGACTTGAGATTCCGCAGTTTTTCACGCTGACGGCGGTACAGGATATATGCCTTGGCAACATCGGCATAACCTGCCTGAATGAGAACAGACTCAACGCTGTCCTGAATATCTTCCACGGCGATCAGCTCATCTTTGATTTTCGGCTCAAAATCTGCCGTGACCTTCAGCGCCAGCATATCAATCACTGTGGGGTGGAATTGCTTGCCCAGCGCATTGAATGCCAGTTCGATTGCCTTTGCAATCTTTTCCAGAGCGAAAGGAACTACGCTGCCATCTCTTTTTGTAACCTGATACATAATGCATTGACTCCTTATTTCATTTCGATTCCGCGCAACGCAGCGCGTGGGATATAGTTTTGCACGATTTCGAGGTATTGATGCATCTGCGATGGGCTGCAGGCGTGCAACCCGGAACAGATCAATGCGCCGGAATCCCGGAACTGCTGCAGATAATACGCATCCGCGCCCTGCAGCCATTTGCCGATCACAGCAAAAGATTCCGCATCATGATACTCCTGCACGACGGTTGTGCGGAACTCATAGGATACTTTGCCACGCATCAGATAACGCACACTCTCGTTGACAGCCTCCACCGATACCTGTTCGGTACCTGCTGTAGAAGCATACAATGCAGGGGCATTCTTGATATCCATGGCAACCATATCGATCAGACCGCTTTCACACATAGCAATCAACCGTTCCGGCATAGAACCGTTGGTATCCAGCTTCACAGCATAGCCCAGCGCACGGATGGAACGAATGAAATCCTCCAGATCCCTTTGCAGCAGCGGCTCGCCGCCTGTGATACACACACCGTCCAGCAGCCCTTGCCGCTTGCGCAGATACGAATAAACCGTTTCCACATCCAGTGGCATATCGGGCTTTGCATCTGTCACCAGCGACGCATTGTGACAAAAAGGGCAACGGAAATTACAGCCGTAAGTAAAAACCGTACAGGCGGTCTTCCCGGGGAAATCCAGCAACGTCAGATTTTGCATACCTGCTAAAATCATTTGCCTGCTCCCCTTTCTTGGCACATATGGGTCTGATGCCTTGATCATTGAATGTATTTGCGTGATTATCGCAGTGTCGAAATCGTTCGGAACACAACATATAGTGTTTTATGCGTTTCCCAACCACAACATTTGCGGTATGTCTATTTTATCAGGTTTGCCGTCTTTTGTCAATAGCGTTTGTGGCGCTTCGAAAAATTTTTTTGATATAACAAGCAGCTCCCTGCGCCGAAGCACAGAGAGCCGTTTTCAAAATGGATTTATTGCATATTCAGACCCGCCAGAATGCGCAGGATTGCAACGGCATCATCGCTGGATGTGCCGCCGCTGAAGTCCGCATCAGCATTGCGCAGACCCTGTTCGCTGATTTCTGCCGTGCCGTCCTCTGCCAGGAAGCGGTTGAACAGAATCACATCACCGATCTTGACATTGCCGTCACAATTGACATCGCCGATCAGCGTAGCAACGGGAGGCTCTATGCTGGAATCAGTGGTGGTGGTTGAAGTTGTCGTGGTAGATGTGGTGGTGGATGAAGTTGTCGTAGTAGTAGTCACACCGTATGCACGGAATTGCAGTGTACTGGGATCCTGATCTACCATATCATTGGCATCATTGCTCCACTGTGCATAATAGTATACCTGAATTTGCAGCTGTGCAGTCGCATCCTCCTCTGGAATCGTAATGGTGATCGTTTCCACGCCGTCATCACCAAGGCTGTTCTCAAACTGGTACTTGCCCGATACCCACTCGCTGTCTACAGAATCCCAATAGCCGTATCCGCCATTCAAGGCTGCCCACGGCAGACCGGTGGCCTCCAGTGTAATGGTAGTAGCACCGTTGGTATCCACCAACCAATACTGGTTACTGCTGTCATAATTCACCGGCAGGGATACAACATCGCCTACAGGCGGATTGGTTGCGGTCGTAGTGGTTGTGGTAGTTGTGGAGGTAGTCGTTGTTGTAGTGGTGGTCACAGAAGGCTGTGTGCCGACAATCGAATCAGGGCCGACGGCATTGGCAAGATCAATTCTGCCGGTTTCAGTCAACAGCTTTGACCACATATAGCGAAGCAGCCAACCATCAAAATCGGTAATAACGGCTGAGGAGCCTGCCATCATGATAGAAGTGCCGTTGCCAGGAAAACCTCCGGGCGGGAAGCCATCGGATGCGCCCTCGCCACCGTAGAAATCCGTAATACCGAAGCCGTGCCCCAGTTCATGGATCTGGACGTGCTTGGAACTGGTACCCTCTGCGATGCCGATGTAGTAATTATCGGAAAGACGCTGACCCCAGTCACCGCCGCACCCGCCGTAATCCGGGAAACCTTGTGTTGCCCAAAGATACTGGTCGAAGCGTTTATCCAATCCGCCGGGGTACTGGTAGCTTTCATCAAAGAAATGGTCAAAACGGGAAAGCTCGCTGGGACCGCTTGCCATCGTCGTAGGAATCTCCTGACTTTCTCCGGCCTGAATGGTATACGGCTCGGTTTGCGTATAGACAATCTCATCGGATTGCAGATCCAACAGCAGCGAAGGGTCGGTCACTGCCCAGCCAACGATACGAACATCAATATGCTGATAGGGCCAGCTATCGTAATCGACGAGGTAGTCTGTCCATGCGTTCACGCACTCCTCAAGGGCTACCTCAAGTTTCTGACGCTGCTGCAGTGTGATGGTCTTGGTAGAATGCCAACGCACAATATAATTGAGTGTGCCCTGGCCGTCAATGATCTGGTCGAACATACCGTTGTAACGCTTGGACTGGTTGTTATAGCCCGAACCCGTGGAATTCTCCGCGCAGATACGGTTTTCCCAGATCCAGTCCGCTGCATACTGGTACTCGGACGGCATATCACTGATGGACAATGCCGACGCCGTGAGATTGACACCACCGCCATTCCGGGGCTGCGGTGCTGCGATCGCCATAGCCGCTGTCAGCGTAGACAGAGATATGGCAAGTGCTTTGTGTGCTGATTTCATGATAATCCTCCCTTATTGCGCTCTCTTGCGGAGCTATATGTGTATATTCTAGCAGAAATTCTACAAAGTGTCAATGATAAAAAGTAGTGTAAAATTTACATTATGTACTCTATGCTCACACTGCCTGCATCATACGGCGAAACTGGTCGGGAGAAAAACCGGTACACTGTTTGAATCGACGCAGAAACGAGGTGACATTATCATAGGCGCACTGTTCGGCGATCTCTGCAATGGATGCATTGGTTGTGCGAAGCAATCGTTTGGCGCAGATCATTTTACTGTCGGTCACATCCTGCTTACAACTTACACCGAAAAATTTGTGGTATATGGTCTGGAAATAGGTGCGGCTGAGGTATACCTCATTGCACATTTCATCAATATTCCAGCGGCGTTGGGGGGCAGCATAAATCGCTTTGCGCAGAAGCAGCATTTCCATATAATGGGGCAAAGCACTTCGTTTACGAACTTCCTCCTGCTTGCGGTCGCACCGGGCCATCACATCTGTAATCATCTCCTGCAGCTTCGTTTCACCGTTGCATTGTATCACCTGTTTTCCCAGTGAAAGCGATACTGCGTAGGGCAGTCCGTTGATCTGATTATACTCGCGCACTTGCAAATCCAGTTGTTTGTGCCACTCTCTGCAATCCTGCTCGGTATCCCGCACGCCTGTCACCAGAAATCTGCCGCCATCCAGACGGAAACAGGTCTGGTTCATGGTGCAGATGGTGCTGAGCAGCTTTGCAATATTCAGAATCAAAGTGTCGCCTTCGGCATAGCCGTACTGATTGTTAATATACGTAAGATAATCAATATCCAGTGCCGTCAACATCAGATATGTATGGGTCTGCGCTGCCTGTGCAGCATACTGTTGCAAAAACTGCGAAATTGCCTGACGATCAAACAGACCCGTAAATGGGTCACGCACAGCCGAAAAGGAAAGGCGGCTGGAAACACGCATCAGATGATTGCGCACACGGATAAATTCCAAACCGTTGCAGATACATTCGTTCCATGATGCCATTACCTGATTGTACAACTCGGGATGCTCGTCCATACGCATGACCGCATAGCCATAGCATCTTGCATTGAAATGCAGCGGCAGAATAAAATCCACAGTAGCGGCATCGTTTCGCATAGAGGGAGGCAGTAACTGCGATAACGGAAAAACAATCGGAATACCCGATGCATCGCTGACCTGCATCATCTCGGAATAGCCTTCCGTCCGATAGGCATTGCCATCTTCCATTGCGTCCCAATCCATGCAAAGGCAGAGGGCATAACGGGTCACATTGTTCAGTACATAGGATTTTTCTGTCAGTGTTTGCTGAAACTGCATGAGATTCTCGGCGCACTCCAGAGAAACCATGACATTGGCATTGGAAAACGCTGCCATACTGTCATCAACGGTCTTTTTGCGGCGGAACACCATCATCGGGAACGCCATATCCAGTTCGGAGCAGCCGCAGGTGGTACCGCATTCCATTGAGCCGATGTCTGTTGTGATATCCCATGGGGTATACTGTATGTTGCGGCAACGCGCCAACAAACGAACCACCGCCTCCATGCCTGCCTGATGCAACGGTCGGGAAACGCTTGCAATTTTCGGGATATGATACGCTGCCTGCAAAGATGCGCCAAACCCTGCAATGGCAATATCCTGTGGAATCTGCATTCCCCCTGCTGCCATGGTATCGCAAAAGGCAATTGCCATAGCATCATGGGAAAACAACATGGCACGGGGACGCTGCACCTCGCCCCGGAGCATTTGCTCACCCAATGCGCGAATTTCCCCATCGGTACCATTACTTTCAAAATATGTCACGGGGCACTCAGCGTTTTCCGCAATCAGGCGACGGAACCGCTCCGATTCATCAGGGCGTGTGTGATCCGTCATGACACCAAGTTCAGAATAGCCGTGGTACACAGTCATGTGATGCAGCAGCATCTGAATTTGTGCATTGGTGTCAGTAGCAATGCAGTCCCAGTCATTCATAGCTCTGCCCACAGTGATACACGGCACATGACATTTTTCCTGCAAAAGCTGGCAGAGCATTGGCGTAATGGGAGAATCCGTACTCTGGGTCGGGATATACAGCACCGCGTCCACTGCATCAAAGGGTATGGCACGGTAGATGTTGCACTCGCCCTGAAAATGCTCTGCATACATCGGGGCAGGATTATTTGGCGCAACAACCAATAGCGCGATCCCCTCTTGCTTTGCCTGCGCGAACACGCCATGTAGCACACCCCATGTGAAGTCGTCAAACAATTTCTCCGCAACCACCGCGATTTTATATGTTTTTCTCAAAGGTATCCCCCCTTTTTCTTTCCATTTATTATACCATAAATCCGGAAAAGGTCAAGTAGGAGAATGTCGCACTTGACGGTTCCTGAAAATCATGGTAAAATAGAAAAAAAGAATCACAAGGCACGAAAGGATGGGTCAATGATGAAGCTGCTTGTTGTCGATGGAAACAGCATACTCAACCGCGCCTATTACGGCGTAAAGCCTCTGACCAACCACAAGGGCATATATACCAATGCCATTTTCGGTTTTTTTAATATCCTGCTGAGAGCCACAGGTGAATATCACCCCGATGGGGTTGTCATCGCCTTTGACCTGCCTGCAAAGACCTTTCGGCACAAGGCTGTGGCAACCTACAAGGCAAACCGCAAGGGTATGCCGGATGAACTGGCGATGCAGCTTCCATACACCAAACAGATCCTGACTGCAATGGGATATGCGGTCATTACCTGTGAGGGCTGGGAGGCGGATGATATTCTCGGAACGCTTGCGGCAAGCTGCACCAAACACGGCGCAGAGTGCATTCTTCTGACAGGTGACCGTGACAATTTGCAGCTAATCAACCAAAATGTTAAGGTCTGCCTTGCGAAAAATCACGAACAGGTACTGTATGACACTGCGCTGTTTTGTGAGGAATACGGCTTTGAGCCGATCCATTTGATTGATCTGAAAGCATTGATGGGCGACAGCTCCGACAACATTTCGGGTGTGGCAGGCATTGGCGAAAAGACAGCAAAGGCACTGATTCAGGAATACGCAACGGTGGAGAATCTGTATCAGCAGCTTCCACAAATCAAGCTGACACCCTCTGTACGACGCAAGCTGGAGGCAGGCTACGATGATGCGATGGAGAGCAAGTTTCTGGCAACCATCGTCACCGATGCGCCCATTCCCAGCGATTTGGAATCTTATCTGCCGAAAGAGCAGGACAGTCAGACCCTTTCCGCTGTACTGACCGAGCTGGAGCTGTTCAAGCTGATGGAACGCTTGCAAGTCAAAGCCGCGGCGATGCCTGATACGGCAGAGAACAAAACGGAAGAACTCCCGCTGCCAACCGAGAAAAGCATCTCGGCAGAGGAACTGGAGCAGCTTTGCAAGCGCAATGATCTCACGGTAACATTTCTCTACCGCGACAAGCTGCTGTATCTTGCGTGGGATACGAACATGGGGCGGATTCTCGACTATGACCGCCAGAATGCGTTTTTTGCATCGGCTGTGAAAAAACAGACCTTTGATGCAAAGCCTGTATACCGTCACTGCACGGAACAGGGTTTTGCGCTTTGCAATCTTACCAACGATGGGGTGATCTGTGCGTATCTGCTGAACCCCTCTACCCCTGAATACACCATTGAACGCCTGTGTGCGACTATGGGCATCGCATATCCCCATGAACTGGATGTCTATGCGGATATTGCCATTCTGCCTACGCTGACAAAGACCTTGCTGGATGAAATCCACAAACAAAAAATGGAGCCGCTGCTGCGTAAAATTGAGATGCCGCTGGTTGAGATTCTTGCAGAAATGGAAACCGTTGGTGTGCGCGTAGATGCCAACGGTGTACGGGATTTCGGCGAGATGCTGACCAAAGACATTGAACGGTTGGAGCAGGAAATCTACGAGATGGCAGGGCACAGCTTCAATATTCTTTCACCTAAGCAACTTGGGGTCGTACTCTTTGACGAAATGCAACTGCCAACCGGCAAAAAGACGAAGACTGGTTGGTCAACCAATGCAGAAGTTCTTGAGGGATTACGCAATCAAAGCCCCATTGTAGATGCCATTTTGCAATATCGTCAGCTTAACAAGCTCAATTCCACCTACGTGGAGGGTCTGCTGAAAGCCATTGCACCAGACGGGCGTATTCACACATGCTACCGCCAGACCGAAACCCGAACGGGGCGTATCTCCTCTACCGAACCAAATTTGCAGAACATTCCTGTTCGCACCGAGTTAGGCAGAGAAATGCGCAAATTTTTTATTGCAGCCGAAGGTCACACACTATTGGATGCCGACTACAGTCAGATCGAACTGCGATTGGTAGCACATCTTTGCGGTGACGAAAATATGCGCTTATGCTTTACAGAGGGCAGGGATATTCACCGCACCACGGCGGCACAGGTATTCAATCTGCCTGAGGAGATGGTCAGCAAGGAGATGCGAAGTGCTGCAAAGGCCGTGAATTTCGGTATTCTGTATGGCATCAGCGCGTTTTCGCTCTCCAAAGATATTGGCGTATCGGTTGCAAAGGCAGATAAGTATATCAAGGATTATCTGCGCTCCTTTCCGGAGGTGCAGAGATTCATGGATAATACTGTGGAGAAAGCCAAAGCCGATGGATATGTTTCTACCATGTTTGGCAGAAAACGTCCTGTACCGGAACTGAAGGCATCCAACAAAGTGGTACAGGCTGCAGGCAAACGCATCGCCATGAACACCCCCGTCCAAGGCAGCGCAGCAGATATCATCAAAATGGCGATGGTACGCGTATGGCGCAGACTGCGTGATGAATTGCCCTCGGCACGGCTGATTTTGCAGATTCACGATGAACTGATCGTGGAAGCACCTTTTGCGGATGCTGATAAGGCTGCAAGCATTCTGAAAGAGGAGATGGAGCAAGCCTGCATACTCTCCGTTCCACTGACAGTAGATGTGGAGGAGGGCACCAGTTGGTATGACGCAAAAGGCTGAGTTTTCCGTTGATCTGATGGGGGAAGCCACGGTTGCGGATGTAGCGCGCATTGCTGCGGCTTGCTTTTCGATGCCATGGTCAGAGGGGGCTTACCGACGGGAACTGCACAACCCGCAAGCCATCACGCTGGTGGCTGCCAATGACGATACGGTATTCGGATTTGTCAATTGCGGTTTTGTTGCAGGGGAACTGACCGTCAACGCTTTGGCGGTTTTGCCGCAGTACCGTCGCATGGGCATTGCAAAGGCCTTGATGCAGGCAGTATTTGCATGGACGAAAGAGATCTGTGATGTGTGCTACTTGGAAGTACGAGAAAGCAATCTTGCAGCACAGGCACTTTACAAAAGCCTTGGATTCATACAAAACGGTTACCGTGCAAATTATTACGAACAACCCGATGAAGCAGCAGTACTCATGATGAAAACATTATAAAAATCGCCGTAGGGGAAGTGTAATCCCTTACGGCGTTTTTTCTGCATCATGCGGTGTTACCAATTGCCAAAAGAAAAACCGAGCACGACAAGCGCCGTACTCGGTTTTGTGTTACGGGAAGAATACAGATCACAGAGCTGCAAGAATCTTCAGAATCGCTACAGCATCGCTGCTGTCAGGATTGCCGTCCCCATTGACATCGGCATTGGAAAGACCCTGTTTGCTAATAACTGCCTCGTTGTCCTCGGCGATGAAACGGTTGAGCAGAATCACATCGCCTACCTTGACATCGCCATCGCAGTTCACATCACCCAGCAGACCGGCAGTAATTGAGGATGTGGTTGTAGTAGTTGTAGTTGTAGTGGTAGTGGTAGTTGTGGTTGTCGTGGTAGTTGTGGTGGTCGTAGTTGTTGTGGTGGTTGTGGTGGTTGTGGAGGTAGTGCCGGTTGCAACCTCGGCATATGCGCTAAAGTCCAAATCATCCTGATTCTGATTGACCATACTGGAAGCACTGTTATCCCACTTGGCATAATAGTAAACCTCAAGCTCTACCGTTGCAGCTTCTGCGGGTACGGTCAAAGTAAAGGTGGAAGTGCCTGTGCTGTCGAAGTCAGCAGTTGTCCAGTTGCCGCTGACCCACTCGCCCTTGGCATTGTCCCAATATCCATAACCGCCATTGATCTGCGCACCTGCCACGCCTCCGGTGATCTTCACGCTGATTTCGGTAGCACCCTGATTTGTAATCACCCACTTCTTGTCGTTCTTAGCAACGGTCAGTTCAACCTCTTCTGTGTCGGTATTACCGATCGTGCTGGTAGATGTGGTTGTGGTAGTCGTAGTCGTAGTCGTGCTTGAGCCAGGCTGGGTGGTGCCGGGATCGTTAGACACATCGCCAACACCCTCGATGGTGCTGTCCAGAGAGCCGGTACCGTATGTTTTATACAGCGCGGCAGCAACACCAACGATCGCTGCGTTGTAGTCACAGGCAACCTCGTTGGTGGTATAATTCTGCAAACTGTCCTCGTAGGTGCCGAAATCGGAACTGGTAGGACCGCCAACCAACGCACCCACCAGCGTATGGCTCTTGCTGGGATGTACGGTGGTGGACTTGTTCATTTCTTCATAGCTGTCATAACCGGAGGAAGCTCTGTGGTGAGGATTCTTGGGAGAATTGCTGTTAAAGCCGACAATCATATTCTTACCGATAGAGTTATCGCCAAGAATCATGCCGGTCTGGCTCTTACACCATGCGGTGTAATTATTGGATGTATGCTTGGAAACCACCAGCGCCGCAAGCTGCAAGCCGGTGTTTAGACGGGTACTGCCCCACTGCTGAATCGGCACAAAAGCAGAGCCTGTGCAATTCTTGCTGACATAGGAATTCGCCCATTTCCAGTCCGCGCCGGATTCGGCATACAGGCAGGCGGCACCCAGATTCACGTTATTCCAGCAGTGTGTGTAATAAACCTCGCCCCACTGACGATTATCCGTTGCGAAGTAAGTGTCCATAAAACTCTTGTATTTGGAATCATTGGTTGCCTTATACAGGAAGCCTGCTGCCCATGCCTGGTCGTCCTTATAATCCTCAGAATCGTAGAAACCGCCAGGGCCATCGGTTGCAATAGAATTGTACTTTGTGGAGAAATCATACAGTGCCTTTGCGTAGGTCAGATCTTCTTCATTGCCAAAATTCAAATAGTTGACAGCCAGTGCAGCGGCATACTCTGCTGCGATATCGCTTGCGCTGTTTGTGGTCCAGTACATCTTTCTGACGCCTTGCTTGGATTCCTGCGCCTCCGGTGCACCCCAATAATCGTGGTCGGTGCCGCCTTCTCCCTTCTGATACAGGAACTTGGAAACGGAACCCCCGCTGAGCACGGTACTATCCTTGAAGAACTGGCAGAAATAATCGGTGATGGTCTTGAGATGCGCAGTCTGACCGAGCTGATCATAGACATCCTTGAACTCGTAATAGCCCCAGCCAAGGGTTGCTGCAGAATAGCCCTGAGGAAGACCGAACATTGCATGGTCACCTGCATCGTGGAAGCCGCCGTTGACCTCATCGCCGGTATGGCAGTCACCGCGCCAGTTCAGAGCTGTGTTTTCGCTAACCTGCGAACCGCACATATTGGCATCATAAAAATAAAGGGTATATTGCAGGAGCTTTGCATAGTTGTCAGTATCCGCTGCGGACGCCGACATCATCGTTGCAGGCGGAACAGACAGTGCACCTGCCAGCACTGCTGTACTAAGCAGAACGGCTTTCGCCCGCTTCATAAAGGAATGGTACATGGAATCAGCCTCTCTTTCATCATTTTCCCACTTTTTTGATATCGGCACATACACCGACACATACATTATACCGAAAATTTCCAATCTATATATGTACATTCCGTGAACAAAATATGAACTAATTATTTTGTGATGTAGAAAAACACGATGAATTTTTGGTAACTTTGCTGAAAATGATGTTGAAAACAGGTGCTGCAATTTTGAAAAGCATCAAAAAGCAATTTTATAATGTATGCCTCTACACCGGCAATGGATTTTTCTGCAAAATTGCAATTGCAATTTGCCCCGATTTGTGCTATAATGATTGTGTATATCATACAGAATGGAGGAAAAGCTTTTGGCGAATCAAAAAATCAGAAATTTCTGTATCATTGCACACATCGACCACGGTAAATCGACCCTGGCAGATCGTATTCTGGAAAAGACAGAAGCAGTCGCCATCCGCGATATGGAAGAGCAACTGCTGGATAACATGGATATTGAACGCGAACGGGGCATTACCATCAAAGCAAGAGCCGTAACGCTGAATTACACTGCATCTGACGGTGAAACCTATCTGTTTAATCTGATCGATACCCCCGGTCATGTAGACTTCAATTACGAGGTCAGCCGTTCTCTGGCTGCCTGCGAGGGTGCGCTGCTCATCGTGGATGCTTCCCAAGGCATTGAGGCACAGACCCTTGCAAACACTTACCTTGCCATTGAAGCAGACCTGGAACTGATTCCGGTCATCAACAAAATTGATCTGCCCTCGGCTGACCCTGAGCGCGTAGCACAGGAGATCGAAGCTGTGATTGGTATTCCTGCAATGGATGCGCCCCGTGTTTCTGCAAAGCGCGGACTGAATATTGAAGAAGTGCTGGAACGCGTGGTGACGGATATTCCTGCGCCCAAGGGCGATGAAGATGCCCCCTTGCAGGCACTCATTTTTGACAGCTACTATGACCCCTACAAGGGCGTTATCATTTATGTGCGCGTGAAAGAAGGAACGGTACGCATCGGCGAAAAGATCAGGCTGATGGCAACCGGCGCAGAATTCACCATTGTGGAGGCTGGCGTTATGGGCGCTACCGAGCTTGTCAATACCGGCATACTTCGTGCAGGAGAAGTCGGATATCTGACCGCATCCATCAAGAGCATCGGTGACACACAGGTGGGCGATACTGTTACGCATGCGGAAAATCCCTGCGCTGCGCCTCTTGCAGGCTACCGCAAGGTCAGCCCGATGGTGTTCTCCGGCATCTACCCTGCAGATGGTGCACACTACAACGATCTGCGTGATGCCCTGGAAAAACTGCAGCTTAACGACGCTTCGCTGACCTTTGAGCCGGAAACCTCCATTGCACTGGGATTCGGTTTCCGTTGCGGTTTCTTGGGATTGCTGCATATGGAGATCATTCAGGAGCGTCTGGAGCGTGAATACAATCTCGATCTGGTCACAACAGCGCCCTCGGTTATTTACCGCGTGACGCTGACCAACGGCGAGGTGATGATGATCGACAATCCTTCCAATTACCCCAATCCTGCCAACATTGCAGATGCCGAAGAACCCATGGTCAAAGCGGATATTCTTGCGCCCTCGGAATATGTCGGCGGTATCATGGAACTTTGCCAGGAGCGCAGAGGTGTATTCAAGGATATGCAGTACATGGATGAAAACCGCGTCAATCTGCATTACACGCTGCCGCTCAATGAGATCATTTACGACTTCTTCGATGCGCTGAAATCCCGCACAAGAGGCTATGCATCACTGGACTACGAACTGGCTGGATATGCTTCCTCCAAGCTGGTGAAGCTTGACTTTATGCTCAACGGCGATATTGTAGATGCGCTCTCGTTTATTGTACACGCGGACAAGGCTTACAACCGTGCAAGAAAAATCGCGGAGAAGCTTAAGGAGAACATTCCGCGCCAACTGTTTGAGGTGCCCATTCAGGCTGCCATTGGCGGAAAGGTCATCGCCCGTGAAACGGTCAAGGCTTTGCGCAAGGATGTCCTTGCCAAGTGCTACGGCGGCGATATCACACGAAAGAAAAAGCTGCTGGAAAAGCAGAAGGAAGGTAAAAAGCGTATGCGTCAGTTGGGTACCGTGGAAGTACCCTCAGATGCGTTTATGGCTGTTCTCAAATTTGATGAATGATCCCATCGGGAAAGGAAATTTCTATGAAGCACCAATGTCCTCACTGCGGAGAAAAAACCTTTTCTCCCCTGCAAAAAGCACTCTGCGGCGGAATGTCATCTGCTGGCAAGCCATGCCCTAAATGCGGTTTTCGTGCCGTCAACGGCAAGCTTGCGCTGGTGGTCAATTCCATTACGTTGGGGGTTGCTCTGGTCATGATTTTCATAACCTACTTTACCCATGACAGCAAGACGGATCTGCTGTTGTTTGGCGTACTGCCCCTTGTACTGGCGTATGTCTTTAACTTTCTTTTCAATATGTTTGTGGGCAAGCTGATTCCTGCCATCAAGCGCGCATCATGAGTGCGCACTCCCCTGTCGGTATTTACATTCATATACCGTTCTGCGCAAAAAAGTGCCCCTACTGCGATTTTTACACACGCCCCTACCACAAAGATACCGTTTCTTCCTATGTGGACGCGCTTTGCCGCAACATCATCGCATTGCCTGCCTCTCTCACAGCGGATACTGTTTATTTCGGTGGCGGAACACCATCGCTGCTGCACGGTGACGCAGTACTGCGTATTCTGCAATGCCTGCACCACCGCGTATGTATCCCACAGGATGCTGAAATCACACTGGAAGCAAATCCCTGCACCATGACCCCAAAAGCGTTGTCCCAATGGAAAGCAGCAGGGGTCAACCGGCTTTCCGTGGGGGTACAATCCTTTGTGGATGCGGAATTGAAGCAGCTTGGGCGAAATCACACGGCGCAAAAAGCAATTACTGCAATCACAAATGCTGCACAGATTGGGTTTGATAATCTCTCCCTGGATCTGATGCTCGGCACACCGCTGCAGACTTCGGATTCCCTTGCAAAAAGCATCCAAACAGCACTCTCACTGCCCATTACCCATTTATCGGCATATCTGCTGAAAATTGAGGAAGGCACACCTTTCGGGCAATCGCCCCCTGAAATTGCAGATGCCGATACTGCTGCTGACTATTACGCACAGCTTTCTTCGGCAATGCATTCAGCAGGCTTTCTCCACTATGAAATTTCCAATTATGCAAAGCCCGGCTACGAAAGCCGTCACAACTGCAAATACTGGCTCTGTCAGCCCTATATCGGCTTGGGTGCAGCGGCACATAGCTGCTATCAGGGAAAGCGCAGTTTTGTTCCCTATGATCTACAGGGGTTCATTTCGTCACCGCTACAAGCAAAATGCGAGGAATCCTCTGTCGCCTGCGACGATGAAGAACGGATCATGCTGGGGTTGCGGCTCTCGCAGGGCATATCGCTTGACGATTTTCCACAAAAAAAGGAACACCTGCTGCGAAAAGCCGCACCGCTGATACCGCGATATCTTACATATCATCATGGGAGACTCTCACTGACAGAGGACGGTATGCTGGTTTCCAATGCGGTGATCGTGCATCTGCTGGATGCGTAATTTCCTGTGATACTGCGATTCCTCCTGCCATCGGCAAGAGGAATCTTTTTTTTAATGCCGTTTGCACTTTTTTATACATCTGCAGATGGAAAAATCGCCGTCCGAATGGATTTTTCCATATCTGCATGCACAAAAAAGCAGAAAGTCAAACAGGGATGGAAAATATAGCATTCCAGAGATATCAAGAGTAAAACACCGATTTTTTTCAAAAACGAATAACAGTTCGTGCTATGGAGATTTGCAGGTTATTCCTGAATATGGTATAATACGGTCATGGAACGAAACAAGGTTCCACAGTTTTTGAAACAGAAAGGATTTTTATCATGGCACAGAATGTATTTACAGGTAATCTCCCCAGAAGAGGAAAAAAGGACGTGAAAGTCGGCAAGTTACTCGGCATTGGTTGCGCTGCGGTAGCCGCGATGATTCTGCTGGCTTCTTCTGCGGCGGTGGTGCCTGCCGGTCATACGGGTGTTGTGGTGACGCTGGGTAAGGTCAGCGAGAACACCATGTCCGAGGGTTTTCATCTCAAGGTACCCTTTGTGCAGACCGTTGAGCCCGTCAGCAATCAGATTCAGGTATATGAGGTGGATGCCCCTGCTGTTTCCAAGGATTTGCAGACGGTCAGCAGCACCATTGCGGTCAACTATCGCGTACAGTCCTCTGCATCGGCAAGCATTTATCGCAACATCGGTGCAGATTATCAGTCTGTTGTGCTGATGCCTGCAGTGCAGGAAAGTGTAAAATCGGTGACTGCGCAATTTACCGCCGAGCAGCTCATCACTGAGCGCACTACAGTTGGCGAGGCGATTAAAGAGAATCTTGCGGCAAAGGTCAACGAATATGGTTTGCAGATTGAGAAATTCAACATCGTAAACTTTGACTTTTCTGAGGAATTCAATGCAGCAATTGAACAAAAACAGGTCGCCGAGCAGAATCTGCTGAAAACACAGACGGAACAGGAGCAGGCAATCGTCATTGCGGAGGCTGAAGCAAAAAAACAGGTCATTGCAGCGGAGGCAGCAGCAAAAGCGATTATGGCAGAGGCGCAGGCACAGGCTGATGCCAATGAATTGATTAACAATTCCCTGACAGAGCTGATACTGCAAAATAAAATGCTGGAACAGTGGGATGGTCAGCTGCCTATGGTCAATGGCGCAGACTCCTCTCTGCTGCTGGGTCTGGATGTCAATGAAGTAGCACAGAAGCAACCCACCGCAAATAGCAACCCAACCGAGTAACGCTCGATTGCGGTCTTTATTCACCATCATTCAGGAGCGTGATAACAGTGTTTGACCGAAAAAAAGAAACATGGAAAAAGAATGTATTCTTAACATTATCTATCATCTTTTGCATTCTGACTTTGTTTGGCGCAGTTTTGTGTTGGACGGGAAAAGTACATAATGCAGGGTACGCTGTGATCCCACTGCTCATCGAAAATGTTTTTCATGCCTTTTATCGGAATAGCAAAAAGGCCCTGGAAGAGAATACAAAGTAACCACATTATCCTGAAAGCCCCGCAGCAACTGCCAATCGTTGCTGCGGGGCTTGTTGTACATATTCGGTATGACGCATCAATCAGAATTGTCGTCTCCATCCCGAAAAGGATGGATTGTTTTTGCTTCGTAACAATTATTTGACCCAATGGCGAATCCAACGCATCACAAAGCGTTTATGGAAAGGCATTTTTTGATACATGGTATGTATCAGTTCATGCACAAATGCAACTTGTTCCGCAGCCTCATCCTGTGTCACACCGTTTCGGCTAAAGATCACTGCCAACTGGATTTCGACCGCACGCTGCATTGCACCGTCAGGTAGAGAAGGGCACTCTGCTTGTGCCATGCGTGCAAATTCTTCGTCAGATTGCTGGAATTGTCGAGTGATACCGGCAAACGAAAGCACTTTCATCAGCAGAGCAAAAGCTGCTCCTGCGGCAAGATTGGGGGTTCTATGGCTCAGTTTTTGCTCACGGCGGGCATAGACCACATGATGCACCCCAAGATACAATGCAAGGAATCCAACGGCACATAACAGGATGATAAGCAACACACGAGTCACTTTTCCCAATGCCGATGTTTCATGGGTGCTGAACGCATCGCTGCTTGTCCCCGTAGCAGAAGTCGTTGCGCTGCTTTGGAACGATGCAGTGGAAGATATTCCGGTTGTTGTGCTGCTTTGGGTCGTCGTCGTGGAAGTAGATTGTGTGGTGACGACGGTACTTTGTGCATTCTGTGCATACTGAGAATCTGAAGATGCATAGCCTTCGGTGAACTCAAAGGGCATCCATCCATAGCCGGGCAGGTATACTTCTGTCCACGCATGACTGCTGGAATCGGGCATATCAATCATATACAGGCTAGGCATTGATTCCAGATCTACGGGGGGCATATCCACATCGGTATCCCAGACCTGTGCTTCCCTGTCGATCACTTCTTCATCATCAAAATACTGTACCCAATTTGCCTCAATATCAGAGCCAAACAGCACATATCCTGTTGCAAACCGCGCAGGAATACCCAACATACGGCAAAGCAGAACGCCTGCCGTTGCATAATGCACACAATAGCCCTCTCCGGTTTCCAACAGGAATGCAGAGGCAAAATCGCGGTTTTCATCAATGGGCTCCGGCTTAATGGTATACGCTGCTTTGCTATGAATGTATCCACGGATGGCATAGAGGGCCTCCGCAGTATTGCTGTAGGATCTGGAAAACAGTTCGGAAGCATCGTCACGGATCGCATCCATATCGGTGGAATAGGGCACCTGCAAATAATGCATGCGGGCAAAGCTGTCATACTGCTTCCATGCGTCTCTGGTCGTCAGGCTGCAATCTGCGGAATCATAACAATCCTGCGCTTCCGCTGTGGGATAGGAAACTTTAGAGAACAATGCATCGCTGTCGGACAAGAATTCCAGCTCAACCTGACATTTCGGGTAGCCGTGTTCATAGTTCTCCTGCATGGCGGTATCATACTCGTACTGAAACATGGAGTCATTATACAGCATACGATAGGTGGTCGGATAAGGATTGATTTGCGTAAACCATATCTTGGCGATGGGATCTTTGGCTTTGCTTTCGGAAAGAGGTGCTTGCGGCACACAACGATTGCTTTGCATGGTAGTGAAAAGATTTTCCCACCCATCGTAGTTTGTGTCCGGTAACGGTTGCCATTGGGTACCCGAATAGACCGAAAAGGTGCTCGTTTTCAGATACAGGACATCAGGTGGCTCCATGGAATTGATGGTAACCGAAAACACGGTCTCACCGTTAAAACTGGGATTTTCCCGGTTGGCAAGGACAAGCGTGGCATCCCGTTTGTGATCAGTGGAAAACTGCCCCGAAAACCGGTCAACGAAGCTGCTGTTGGCAATGGCTTCTGTCATATGATTCCACTTCCCGCGCACCTGCAACCGCAGCCCATGGGCAGAATCCATTAACGAATCATTGGTTGTGACCACACAGCAACAGGCACCCACAAGCATCACGGCAATTGCCAATAGCCATGCTGTGGATTCGGTGCAGATCAAACGACGATCTGGTTTGGCGATCAGCTTATGATCGCTGCAACTGAATGCGTATCCTCCTGTTTTGCGGCGCTCAAAGTGATCGTAGCTATCGGTAATGACAATCATACCAATCAAATACGCAAGCCAACAGAACACTGCCATGGAATTGGTATGCAGCCCGTTGTATACGCCGACGCCAAGAAACGCATAGGACAGAACCAACACCACAAACGCATTGGGACGGTAAACAGTCAACAGGGAAAATACAAAACTGACAAGGAATCCAAACAGGCAGAAACCAAGGGTCAGGTACTGCTCAATGGTATAGGGATCATTACGGGAAAGCGGTGGGGGTATGTAGGTGTTTTCCTGCAAACCGGCTGAAAGGAAGCGCAGCATCTCCTGAACGGCAAAGATCATCTGCGTTCTATTGCGTATCAAAAATACAATCAGCAGGATGATTGCTGCGGTATTGAAAAAAACAACTGCCCGATGCTTTGTCAGCAGCATTTCTGCAAAGAACAGTGTAGAGATCACAAGGGTGAAATAAAAAGTCACCCTATGAATCGGGACTGTCATGAATCCGAACAGCATCGCAAAGCAGGCGCATACACCAAGCAATGCAAGGGCTGTGCGCAGAAATCCACGGGGCAGTGCATGAACGGGCTGTGTAGACAACGCGGCAGAATCGTGCAGGGTAATACAGCTTGCAGAGCGCTTCTTTTGCGACTTACGCAGTTTTTTCTTAACCATGCTGCATCACCTCCGTCTTAGCATGATCTGCACAGATCACGGGATAACACAGAAAATCCGCATCTTGCGGTAGATGCGCAGGCTGCGCATTGCAGATATACAGTACCAGAATCTGGCAGCGCGTTGCCAATGCACTGAGAAACAGCACGGTTTGCTCATCAAGCATGGCAGTACAATAGATCAAACGAGTGGCACATAGCTGCTCCAGCGTCAGAACTGCGGCTGTATTCTGCGGAAACGGTACAGAGGAGAGCATTTCATGAAGGGAAAGCGTCAATTGTTCCGGTGTATCCACAAGAAAAGCATCACTTTCTACTGTATCCATTGGCTGCCAGCACAGATAATGGGGTGTTTCTTCGTTGACCAGTTTTTGCGACAAGGACGCACACACTGACAGCACATGATGCAATCGCATGGCACTCGCCAGATCGTCACCACAGCGGCGATAATCAGCAAAAAGCACCAGTTGATCGGGCAGAGGCTGGCTGAAATGCTTGATGATCATTTCATCGCTTTTGGCAGTCAGCTTCCAGTGAACATGAGAAAGCGCATCGCCCTGTGAATAGGTATCCACCGCAAAAATCTCCGAAGGGTCATCGCCTCTGCGATGCTGAGAAAGTTGTTTGCTCTGCTCGGATATCACCGTATCCGGCAGGGACGGCAAAGTAGGAAGCGCATTGGTTTGCGGAAGAATCAGCAACGAAAAGGCATCTTTACAAGGGACAGAAAATGAAAAAAGTGAAAGCGGATCAAATATTTTGATTTTTGCGCCGCCAACACTGATTTTTCCGCAACAGCTTACACTGAATGGCAACTGAATGATCTGCGGCGCACGCCCCATGCCCGGCAGATGAATAAAGAGCGTATCGTCCTCTCCTGTGATGGAATGAGAATACTGCAATGCCACAGTCACGTAGTGAATGGGGATCGGACAGCGCGAAGTAATATGCAGCAGGATCTGAAACTGCGCATTGGCAGTCACTGCATGGGCCGTTGGCTCGATCCGCAGGGACAGGGTATGTTTTTGCCACAGCAACAACAGAAAAAGCACAACAGGAACTGCCAGAGCGGCCATCACTAACTGCAAAGAGAGCGCGCCGCGGTACATCACCCAGAACGCACACGCGCCGATCAGCAGCATAAAATAGACAATTCGGCTAACGGTCATTGTTCGTTACCTTGGATATCCGGCACAGGCACAGAGGAAATTACCTGCTGTAGAACATCTGCGACGGTACAATGCTCCATCCGCGCCTTGGGATGCAACATCAAACGGTGCTGAAAGACATCACCAATCACTACGGACACATCATCGGGAATGACATAATCTCTGCCCCTTGCAAGGGCAATGGCACGCACCACGGCAGTCAATGCCAATGCACCGCGGGGGCTGATGCCTAATCGCAGCAAGGGATGATTGCGTGTAGCTGCTGCAAGCCTTGCAATATACCGTAAGATGGCATCATCCACATATACATCTGCCACAAGCTGTTGTATTGCCTGCAAACGATCGGCATTCACGATCTGGCGAACCTCTTCCATGGCACTGTTACCGCTGTTGCCACGCAGGATATTGACCTCACTTTCCAAATCGGGGTAGCCCATACGCAGGCAGAGCATAAAACGGTCAAGCTGCGATTCGGGAAGCATCTGCGTACCCACCGAGCCGACAGGATTCTGCGTGGCAATGACACAGTACGGCTTTGGCAATGTATGCGTTACGCCATCAATGGTCACAGCACCTTCCTCCATCAGTTCCAGAAGGGCTGACTGCGTTTTGGATGAAGTACGGTTGATTTCATCGGCAAGCAGCAGATTGCAAAACGCCACGCCCTGATGGAATACAAAGGAATCCGTATGCTTCTGATACATGGAAAAGCCTGTGATATCACTGGGCAACACATCCGGTGTCAGTTGAATGCGACGGTAATCCAGACCCAGTGTACGGGCAAAACCCAGTGCAAGCGTCGTTTTTCCAACGCCGGGCATATCTTCCAGCAGGACATGCCCCCCTGCCAGTATACCCATCAGCACCTTCAGCACAACGGTATCTTTGCCCACGATCACTTTTCGCATTTCGCTCATAATTTCGTGAATATAATGGTACCCTTCACGGTAGGTCATAGTGGAGGCATATGACATTCTTTGTTTCATTGTTATCCTCATCTTTCTGCACATATTTCGAAACAGCAGATAATGCACCCAAACGGAATACAATAGCAAATGCCCGATGGGGGCATCCCTGCCAAAAACAGCACATTGCATAAACAGAAATGCATCATCCTGTGAACAGTATGCAATGGAATGCTATCAGAGCCTTTTGTTTGTTCTGGTATTATAGCACATTGACAGATATTTTGCAAGCGAATACGGTCGAAACGGTTAAAAATTATGAACAGGCGAAAAAAGCTGTCATAGAATTGCCCGAAGGTAGGTATAATTCATGCAAAATCACAAAAAAGCAAAGGCGGAATTGACATTCGCTGCTGTTTGTGGTATATTAAACATATGAATGTCGGAAAGCGAGGTCAATGCTCCTATGAACATCTGGCACAGCATAAGCCCCAAGCGCATTACGCCCAATGATTTTGTCGCTGTCATTGAGATTCCCAAGGGCAGCAAGAACAAGTACGAGTTGGACAAGGAAACGGGTCTGATTAAGCTTGACCGTATCCTGCACACCTCTACCCACTACCCTGCAAACTACGGTCTGATTCCGCGCACCTATGCGGACGACAACGACCCGCTGGATGTACTGGTCATTTGCTCCGAGACGCTTTACCCTATGACGCTTGTGCGTTGCTATCCTATCGGCGTCATTCGCATGATTGATCAGGGTAAGCACGATGACAAGATCATAGCCATTCCCTTTGATGACCCGAACTATAACACCTACACCAACATTGATGAGCTGCCTCCGCATATCTTTGAGGAAATGGTCCACTTTTTCTCCGTTTACAAAGAGCTGGAAAAGAAATCCACCAATGTGAACGAATTCGGTGATGCAGAAACTGCACGCAGCATCATTGAGCAGGATATCAATAACTATATCGAACAGTTCTGCAAATAAAACTGTACTTTCAGTCGTAGGAACTGCGACTGGAGATATTCCCCCAAACGGCGCGTTCGCCCGATGAAAAGAAATGTGGAAGGATGTACCAATTATGACGCTTGCAGCCAGTGATACGCTTTACCGCAAGAACCAATCCGTTGCGCCCCTTGGCATTATTGCCATGCGCGGCGCCGAACAGCTTGGACAGCAAATCAATCAGTACCTTGTTTCGTGGGCAAATGAAAACGGCATCCCCGACAGAAACTATCTGATTGACTGTGAATGCCCCCGCTTTGCTTCGGGTGACGGTAAGGGTCTTATCAAATCTACCGTGCGCGGTAAAGACCTTTTCATCATTGTAGATGTCGGCAACTATAGCTGCACCTACAAAATGTTCGGCAAGAACAATGCAATGTCCCCTGACGACCACTATCAGGATCTGAAGCGAATCATTCAGGCTGCCTCAGGTAAGGCACACCGTTTGAATGTCATTATGCCGATCCTGTACGGTGGCAGACAGCACCGCAGAAACTACCGTGAATCTCTTGACTGCGCTTACGCCTTGCAGGAACTGGAGAGCATGGGCGTTGAAAACATTGTGACCTTTGATGCACACGATCCTCGCGTGAGCAATGCAGTGCCGCTGATGGGTATTGACAATGTCATTCCCTCTTATCAGGTGCTGAAAACCATGCTGCACACGATTCCCGACCTTGACATCACCGCAGACAACTTTATGGTGATCAGTCCAGATGAGGGCGCGCTGAGCCGTAATATGTACTACGCTACCATGCTGGGTGTCAATCTGGGTATGTTCTACAAACGCCGGGACTACTCCAAAATCGTAGACGGAAAGAATCCCATCGTTGCACATGAGTATCTGGGCAATCCTGTGGATGGCAAGACCGTATTCATTGCGGATGATATCATTGCTTCGGGCGAATCTATGCTGGATCTTGCTTCATCTCTCAAGAACAAGAACGCTGACCGCATCCTGGCATATGCAACTTACGGTCTGTTCACACACGGTCTGGAAAAATTTGACAAGGCTTACGAGGAAGGCATTGTGCACGCTGTATTCGGCACGAATCTCACCTACCGTATGCCTGAGCTACTGCAGCGGCCTTGGTTCCATGAGGTGGATGTGACAAAGTACACCGCTTACTTTATTGCTGCAATCAACCACGATATTTCCATTAGCTCGGTGATTGATCCCCATGAAAAGATCCGTCAGCTGTTGGATGCACGTCATTCCAATCTCGGTTAAAGGCAATACAAAAAAAGCAGTATCACTTTTGTGGTACTGCTTTTCTGTATGATTATACCGGTGCAAAATCAATATGACCGCTGTTTACATCGGCACGGATGCACTTTACGCGCATAGCATCACCAAAGCGGTACCGCTTGCCGCTGCGAACTTCCGTAAGGGTAAAATAACCATCGTAATCATAGTTGCCTGTCGGCAATTCAGTCATGGATACCATGCCCTCTACTGTATTTGGCAGCATCACATAGATGCCGAACTCCGTTAAGCCCGATATCACTCCGTCAAATTCTTCACCAAGATGGTGCTGCATATACTCGGCATGGTAACGCTCCTCACAGTCACGCTCAATATTCTGGGCACGCAGCTCGGTACGCGAACTTTGCTCTGCCGCATCACAGACCATTTTCATGGCATTGGGCACCCTTTCTCCTGCAATCACCGATGAGATCATGCGGTGAACGGTCAGATCAGGGTAACGGCGTATGGGTGAGGTAAAATGCGCATAATCCTTCAGGGCAAGGCCGAAATGTCCAAGAGGCTCATGAGAATATGCTGCTTTTGCCATAGCTCGCAGAACCAGATGATGCACGACAGGCTTCAGCGGATCATTGGCAACGGCTGCAAGTATGGACGAATAATCTTTTGGGGAGGGCTTTTCGTCCACCTGCTTTGCAATACCAAGCATTTGCAGACTTTCATTGAGGCGCGCCACTTTTTCCTCAGGGGGCTGCTCATGCACACGATACACAAAAGGCAGATTTCGCGACCGCGCAAACTTTGCGGCTGCTTCATTGGCAAGCAGCATACACTCTTCTATGATTTCCTCGGCTTCACCGCGCACTCTGGGCACGATCCCATCGCAGACACCCTCCCCATTGATATGGAATGCACTTTCTTCCGTTTCCAGACTGGGTGCGCCGCGCTGTTTGCGCGCTGCAAGACGAATCTGCAATAACTCACGTAAGATTTGCAGAGAGGGCATCACCGCTGCATATTTTTCGGTAATGGCTGAATCGGCGGTTTGATTAAAAATCGCGTTGATCTCACGGTACACGCCTTGCACGACAGAACAAATCACGGTTTTTTCAAATCGGAAAGCGCGTATTTCACCGTTTTGATCCAATTCCATCAGTGCAGAAAGCGCAAGGCGATCAACCTGCGGAAACAGCGAACAGATGCCGTTGGACAGTGCTTTGGGCAGCATGGGAATCACCTGATCTGCATAATACACACTGGTTCCACGGGCAAACGCATCATGGTCAAGGGGAGAATCCATCTGCACATAATGAGACACATCAGCAATATGCACACCCAGTAAATAACCGTTTTCAGTTTTGGCAATGGAAATGGCATCGTCGATATCTTTGGTATCCGCACCGTCAATGGTGAAAACCACCTGTTCCCTGCCGCGTAAATCCAAACGATTGCAAATCTCCGCATCGGAAATACCGGCAGCATTCAATGCAGCAGCATCCGCAAGTGCCGCATCAGAAAAGACGGTAGGTGCGCCGCTGACCTCGACAACCGCCTGAGAACAGGCTTTGGCGGTATCGCTGCTGCCCAGAAACACTTCCACACGCACAGAATGCTCGGCGTGCCGTCTGCCGCGACGGACAACGCTTGCCAGCACCTTATCTCCGGCAGCAGCACCGCAATCGGCAGCATTGACCACCTCCAGGGGCTGCTTGCAAAGGGTATCCGGCAAAAAGCGGACGATACCCATATCATCTACTACAAGGGCACCTGCCACTGGCAATTGACTTTCCTGGGTGACGGTCACAACGGCTGCTTCCGGAGAATCACCGTGGGGGCTTTTCCCCATCGGTTGCAGCAATACGGCATCGCCGGGAAGTGCGCCCTTCAGGTCTTTGCCGGAAACATACATTTCCTCGCCGCCGGCATCGGGCAGCGCAAAGCCGAAAGTACGGTTGACCGTTGTGATTTTACCGCGAATCATGCCCACGGCGGATGGCGAAACATAGCCGTTATGCTTTTTTGCAAGTTCGCCCTGTTTTTCCAGACGATGCAGCGCCTCTGTATAAGAACCGCTGCCCTTGCCACGGGTTCTGGCTGCCAGATCTTTTGCGGAAATCGGTTTGCCGCCTGCTTTTTGCAGGAATGTACGGATCACATTGCTGAAATGCTGCACCTCCTGCTCATTGAACGCGGTGCGTTTGGTATCCGGTTTTTCTTTCAATTTTTCTCTGCGAGATGAATGCGCAGAGGCTCGGTGTTTGTTTGTTTTGGTTCGTTTTGCCATAATCGCTGCCGCTTTCTCAAACGGCACTCCTTTCAAATAGTATGGGCAGCACCGCACAACGAAAATGCGCCACCAGACCGTCAGGTGGGCTTTGTGCGGTGTTTCCTATAATAAAACGCTCTGCATTCCCATAGAACACAGAGCGTTCAAGCGTCATCAGAGATACACAGGCACAATGGTCACAACCAGCGTTGCAACAAAGAAAAGAATTGCAAGCCAAAGCGTCCATTTCTTGAGGATCGCTTCCTTGGTGCGGCCCTGGTTCTTGTTGAACTGCGAATCATATGCAGCGCCCGTAATGGCAGATGCCATATTCTGGTCGGTTTTCTGATCCTGCATCAGACCAAGAACAATCATCAGCACACAAGCAATGAGCAGCACGATGCCACCGATAATTTCAATAATTCCCATAATCTTCGTTCCTTTCTACTCCATACGGACACAACATCCAATAATACATCCTCTTAAGTATAGCATATTCATTTCGAAAATGCAAGTGTTTTTCAAAAAAAAATTGCAGTGTGGTTTATTTCCGCATAATTGATGAAGTTTTTGTGAAATTACAAGAGTGCCCCTTGTACAAATACGAGAAATATGGTACAATACCCATTAGTACGATAAAGGATCATCTGCCAAAGGAGCTTACAAATGATAGATTACAGTGAACAGACCTGCATTGCCTGCAACAAGATATTTACGGAACAAGATGATATCGTTGTGTGCCCTGAATGCGGCACGCCGTATCATCGTGACTGCTACCATGCTGTGGGGCACTGCATCAATGACGCCCTGCACCAAAGTGGCGGCAGCTGGCAGGTGGAGATGCATCACCAACAAGAGGAAGAAAAGAAAGCGTTGCATCAGGCAGAAATGGAACAACAGGCTGCACAACGCGCCCGTGACGGTATGACCGATGTTTCTAAAGCCCCCATGTATGACGGTTTCCGCATGAACAATGACCCTTGTCTGGGGCTTGACCCCAATGAACAGATGGACGGCGTTACCGTCAAGGAAATGACCTCGTTCATTGCCACAAACCGCTTTTACTATCTGCCGATCTTCCGCATGATGAAGATCACCGGCAAAAAGATTTCATTCAACCTGACTTGCCTGTTTTTTCCGCAGTTTTACTTTGCCAACCGCAAAATGTGGGCAATGACGCTGCTTTCCATTCTGTTGCAGTTTGTCATCGCTGTGCCGTCATCTCTGTTGGTGATTTCCGAACAGATGGGCATTGCCTTTGACTGGCTCAACACACAATCCACGGTTTTCCATATGATTGTGAATGTCACAAGCATTGTTGACCTTGCCTTTTCTATGATCTGCTGCTTGTTCGGCAATTATTTCTACTACCGCTTTGCGCTCAAAAAAATCAAAAGCGTAAAAAAGGAAACGACGCCACCCGAACAGCTCTATGTCAATCTGACAGAGGCAGGCGGCACAAGTGTGGGCAATATCGTTCTGGCAGCGGTGATTCAGCTTGCGCTGGTGTTTACCTTCTCGCTGGCTTTGTTTCTGCTGTAACCCTTTGCAACAAAGAACCCGTATCGGACAGCCGGTACGGGTTTTGTCATGCTCTCAACACTGTGATTACATTGCAGACAATGCAGAAGCATCCGATGTTTCTTCCGTTGCATCAGGTGCTGCATCTGCGGCGGCAGCCAGAGCAGCAAGGTCATCTGCTGCGGGGACGGCATCTGCAGCGGCGGCCAGTGCTGCAAGATCATTGGCAGCAGCCTGTGCAGGTGCAGGTGCGGGTGTAGGTGCAGGTGCGGGTGTAGGTGCTGCGGCAGGTACAGATGCGGGTGCGTTGGATTCTGTCTTCTGCTCCTGCTTCTTGCCGTTTGCCTTAGCGCCCTTTTCGGTGTCAGGCTCATCATCAAAGTTCTTCTCGTCGTAGTCACCCTCAAGGAAGCCGACCATCTTCATCTGCTTCACTGGAATACGCTTCAGAGGCGAATACATAAACTTCGGGCAGTGGTCGGAACCGTTGACCAGACCTTTCTTGGAGCAAAGCACCTTATCGCCATCTTTGGCACGCTTTCCAAATTCACAATACTCACAGCGAGGCTCAATCGACTTACCGAAATATTTGCCTCCTTTGGAGAACACATCAAACAAACCCATTACGGTCACCTCAGTATCAAAGATTTGTGTTCATTATAGCATATTTCTTTCAATTTGTCCAGTCTTTTTTTGAAAATAAGGGAAAACCAGTGCAAAATATCAAAAGGGCAGGCAATAAAGAACCTGTTTTCGACACGACCGGCTGATTGGAAAATACATCCATACTGGCAGGCGGCGGAAAAAACGGCAAAAGCAAGCTGCAGATCAGGGCGGCAAGCAATGCTGCAACGACACGAGTAAGCAGCAATCTGCCAAGGGACACGCAGCCTTCCCCAAGGGTCAAGCATTGGCAATGTACGCAGATTCCGCCAAAAGTACAATAGGCTGCAAGCAACGGCAGCAATATGTGATAGGGTATCCCTGCGCTGCACAGCTTGGGAAGATTTGTGATATCGCATAGCGTATACAACAGGGCTTTGGTAATCACGGGAGAGACGCCGAAGCAACCGCCCACAGTTTGCAGCAGATGCGTGACACCCACTGCATCACAAACAAAACAAATCACGCCAAACAACAGCACAGTGGCAGTGATCTGCCACAGACTTTCCAGTGTATGCTGTGCTGAGGTCACCAAAGTGGAAACAACTGACTGCTGCGGTGCTTCGATCCATTCTGTTGGGGTACACCATGCTTTGCGGAGCATCACGGCGGCAAGTACGGCATTGGCAATAAGACAGCACAGAAACAACAGCCATCCTGCTTTGGGACTGTGTAGCAACTGCGCACCTGCAAGCCCTACCGGAAAAGATGGCCCTGCACCAAAGCAAACAGTTGCATACTGTTTTGCCTCAGTGCCGGTAATTTGACCATCGTACCGCATTTTACACAGTAGCAAAGCACCGATGGGATAGCCTGCAATCTGGCTGAGCAAATACACACCGAGCAAGGCTCCGTTGACACCAAAGCGCGACATCATCCGTTGCAGCAGATGAAGCCCACCTGCAGACACCATCCACTGGCATATGAGCATACCTGCATACAGAGATGGAATCAAATACTGCATACAGTATGCAAGTTGTTGACACAAAATCGCGGCAAGTTCTGCGCAACAGGTTGAGAGCAGAATCAGCAGAGCAAGACAGACAGGCAGCAGAATCCCGATCCTGCATTGATATACATCCGCAAACATGGTGCACTCCCCTCTTTCTATATGGTGGTACGAATGTATGCGCGTGCTGCATAGTTTCAGAACCGACACCATAGATTGTAGAAAGGCACATCACACATCATGCACGGGAGGATACTATGGGAGCGAAACTGCTGTTTCCCCACGATCACATTCAGATCATCGGCAACACCGATATTTTTTTCACACCTTGCAAGCGTTTGCTTGAATGCAGCGAAATGCTGGTTCAGCTACAGACTGCCAAGCACAATATCGCTGTATGGGGACAGAATCTGACTGCCACCGATTTTGGCGCGGAGGGGCTGCACATCGAGGGTACCATTGCCAGCATTGAATTTGACGGTGGTCTGCGATGAAAGGACGATCTTACATTCGATTTGAAGCAAGGGGCACAAACATTGCTGCCTTTCGCGATGCGTTGCGCAAAGCCGGCATTCCTTGTATGCGTCAGGTGACCAGCGGCACGGTGTATCACGGCATGGTACACCCCGTATACCGCAAGCGATTCTTTGCGATTGCAGCAGAACAAAATATCACGGTACAGATCACGGAAGAAAAGGGCTGGCGCCTATGGCTGCGACCGCTGCGTCTGCGATACGGTCTGCTGCTGGGATTGCTGCCTGCGGGAGCTTTTTTGTGGTGGAGCAATCATACGGTCCGCAGCATTGAGATTTACGGGAACGAACGCATATCTGACACGCATTTGCTGACGGTAATGGAGGAGATCGGCATCTACCGCGGCGCAGAATACGATACCATTGATTTTACTCTGGCGGAACAACTACTGCGTCTGAAAATCTCTGATATTGAATGGGTCTCTCTGCGACACACCGGTGGACGGCTGGTCGTTGAGCTTGCGGAAGAAACCAAGGCACCGCCACTCTATAACGACCGCATCCCCACCAACTACATCGCAACTGTCAGCGCACAAATTACCGATATGCAGGTATACAACGGCACCGCTGCTGTGAAAATCGGCGATGCGGTCAAGGAGGGTGATATCCTGATCAGCGGCGTAACGGAGGATATACGGGGCATTACAAGGCTCAGGCACGCAGACGGTAAGATTCGGGGCATCTATCAGGAAACGCTGACGCTGTATCATCCGTTTTGCGTGGAAACGACCGTACAAGGCAAGACCTACACGGCAGAATATCTGGAATGCTTTGGCAAACGCTTTCCGCTGACGGTTGGATTTGAAGAACCCCACGGCAACTTCATTTATATTGAGGAATCCCATCCATTTGCGTTGTGGGATCACGATCTGCCTTTTTGCCGTATACGATGCAATTACACCATGCAGGAAACCACCATAGCGGTATTTTCAGCAGAGGAAATTGCGACGATACAGGACGAGGAGGCGTTACGCTTTGAGGAGAATTTCCACGGTGAGGATACAATTCTGGGCAAAGACTATATTCAGACCGTTGATGATTTGGGTATATCGCTGAAAATCAACTATATTTTTGAGGGCGTTATCGGAAAAACAAGCGAAATTTTTGTGAAAATGCAATAAAACTATTTCTTTTTTGGACAGAGTATGGTATAATGAACATAGAATTTGCCGTATCGCCGATATGGCACGAAAGGAGTCTGCTTTCTGCAGGAAAGCACAAGGATTTGATGGCAGAAAAAATCATCTATGCTGACAGCAATGAGCTGATTGCTACGGTATTCGGCAGCTATGATTCTCACATTGATATGATCCAGCGACAGTTTCAGGTCATGGTCATCAATCGTGGTACAGTAATCAAGATCAGCGGCGAAGAACCGGGACTCACACAGGCCGCCCGTGTCATGGAGGCTCTGATTGCATCGGCACGCAGCAATGGCACACTGAACGAGCAGACCGTGCGCTATGTGATGTCTATGGTTACCGAAGGCGCTGCGGCAGATCTCCGGAAGCTGACCGAGGACGCTGTCAGCGTAACCGTTTCAGGCAAACCCATTCGCCCGAGGACAATCGGACAAAAAGCGTATCTGGATGCCATCGCCAAGGATACCATTGTGCTGGGCATCGGCCCTGCCGGTACCGGTAAAACGTATCTCGCGGTGGCAATGGCGGTAAAGGCACTGAAGGCCCATGAGATCAGCCGTATCATACTCACCCGCCCTGCTGTGGAGGCCGGCGAAAAGCTCGGCTTTTTGCCTGGTGATTTACAGGACAAGGTTGACCCCTATCTGCGGCCGCTGTACGATGCACTGTACGATATGCTAGGTGCTGAAAATGTGCAGCGTGACCTTGAAAAGAACATCATTGAGATAGCGCCCCTCGCTTATATGCGCGGGCGCACACTGGATGACGCGTTCATCATTCTGGATGAGGCGCAGAACACTACCTCGGAGCAGATCAAGATGTTTCTGACGCGGTTGGGCACAGGCAGCAAAATGGTCATTACCGGCGATATCACACAAATTGATCTGCCTGACCCCAGACGCTCGGGATTGATCGAAGCGATGAAGGTTCTCAAAAGCGTCAACGGCATCACCATTCACCACTTCTCCGAAAAAGATGTTGTGCGTCACCACTTGGTACAGGATATCATTACCGCATATGCGAATTACGATCATCAAACATTCAGAGAAAGGAAGAAATCAAAAAATGGCTAAGTTAAAGGTTTATATCAAGGACGATCAGAATCAGGTAAAAATCCCGGTGGGCGTGCGTTTGCTGATCCGCCGCTGCTGTCAGGCAGTACTGACCACTGAGGGCTTCAACAGGGATACTGAGATCAGCGTTTCCTTTGTCAGCAACAGCGAGATCCGCGCACTGAATCGCACCTGCCGCAACAAGGATTCCGTGACCGATGTGCTTTCTTTCCCCCAGAGCGAGGGCGACAAGGTAGAGATCAATCCCGAAAACGGCTTTGTGGTTCTGGGCGATATCGTCATTTCTATGGAGATGGCGGTCAAGCAAGCCAATATGTACGGCCATCAGCTTGAGCGCGAGATTGCATTTCTGACAGTCCATTCCATGCTGCATCTGCTGGGCTATGACCACGAGAAATCTCCGCTGGAGCAGCGTCTGATGCGCGAAAAGGAAGAATCGGTGCTGGAAAAGTTGGGCTATGCAAGAGATACCAGCTATGTTGCACCCGGAGATAAGGACTGATGGCATATACAATCAAACCGCAGCAGGAGCACTCAAAAATCCTG